>NZ_JBMSDU010000007.1:0-222015 GCF_049445835.1 Ancylobacter sp. VNQ12
CCGACCCGGAGCCGGCGCGGCTGCGCAACACAAGCCAGCTCCGCCGCGCCGCCTCCTCACCGCCTCAGCCCCTCAAGGGGTCAAGATTGGACGCCGATCGGGGGGCAATATTGCGCGCCGTTTGACACCCAAGGATGCGGCGTTGCTGCTAGGGATTGATGAGTTGGCCCGGCAAGAACGCAAGCCGCTGATTTGGCCGTCCAAGAAAACGTGAGCTCGAGCGTCACGGTCTAAATTTCCCACTGACTGGGTCGGCGGCGCCATTCGGGTGGCCCAAATGCCGCCAACCTAAAGAGGGCGCCCTATGCTGTGCCGGTCAATGACAATCACGCGATAGATGGAAAGCAGGGCAGCGCACCACTGATCCCGCTGGGTTGGTGTCAGCCTTCCATAAGCGAAAACGTCTGGCGCCTCAGGGTGCTGAACCCGGGCCAACTCATCAGCGGTAAGCAAAATCTCGAATGGTGCTTGCAACTCGGCAGGGAAGTCGGCCGGCCGAAGCGGCCGCAGCCGCGGCATTGCCGTTTTCATCCGGCGATTAAAGTCCCACCGGGCGCGAACCATTATCTCCACGCAGTCAGCGAAGCGAAGGCACAACGAAGAGTCCTCAGCCCATCTCGGTCGCTGCGGCGTCATCCCGCTCTTGCCTTCCTCAACCGCACTCCCGGCCCTTCGCCGTTTTCGGCGACGAAGATGACGCCAACGTCCTCAAGAGCGCTCTGGATCGCCTCCACTGTGCGGCGCATTGGCTCATCGCCGGCTCCTAAGCGCGTAATAATATTGGTCGCTACCAGGGCCCGCTCCGAGAGTTCGCGGACGCTTGTGCCAAGGCCCCCGAGGTCATTCTCGCTGCACTCAATCGTAGTTGACGCGAGGTTTGTCGAAGTCGCCCCGCCTGAGCTTTAGGAGCGAGAGGTAATGTTCCTGATAGCGGCTCAGTTCGCGGACTGTTTTTGAAAGTCGCTCCAGGATTTCGTCGACATTGTCGGTCGACTTCAGATCAGGCATCGGGATCGGCACCATGGGCAGGAACGAAGACTCCAGCCGCGTGACGATCTCAGCATTCATTGAGCGGTTGTTTTTTCGCGCTTCCTCGGCGATGCGCTCGCGCATTCCGTCCGGCAGGCGAACTATGAAGCGGTCTTGGCTCTGGCTCGGGTATGTTTTCTCGCTCATTCCCGCAAAATAACGGAATGATGCCAATTTGGAATAATGCCTAGTTGACATCATTCTTAAAGCGATCTCTTATGATGCTAAGTTGGCATCATGGAGTTCGCAATGAGCGGACAGCGCGATTGGCCGAAGCTGATGCTTCGGCTCCCCCCTGATTTCAAAGCCTTCATCGAGCATGAGGCCGCCCGTAACGGCTCCTCGCAGAACTCGGAAATCGTTCGCAGCATTCGCGAGCGCATAGACCGCCAGCGCACGCTCGAAGGCATCGTTATGCCGGTCGGCTGACCCTTCAATCACATCCACGGATAGACCTATGAACCACGCATCTGCGGGGGACACTTCCCCTTTGTTTGCGATCGATGACCTTCGGGCGTTCGGCAAAAATTTCACCGAGGATGCTACCGAGCTTTCTGGCTTGGCATTCGAGATCACCCCAGACGCGATAGGCCTGGCGACGCAACCCGCTGTGCCGGTTGGCGATGATGGCAGTCTCATTCAACGTCTCAGCGACATGCTCGAACTGCTCTGGGAAATGGAAGCGAACGTCTTCGCTATCGCACGCCGGATAGGGCTGCCCGAGATTTACAGCCTCGATCAGGGCTGACCACCCTCTCGGCCTTTCCATCTCTAGCTTCGAAGGAGCACGCGCATGGGCATCCATGATCGCGAACAGGAGAAGTGCGTCCCCAGCCGGCGCCAGGCGCTCTGCCTCGGCGCGGCGCTTGTCGCCGTGCCGACGAGCGTCGTCACACGCGCCATTTCACCCCAGGAGCGCATTGCGCGGGCAGTGAAGGAGATTGAGGCTTCCCTCGCCGAGATCTACCGGGGTGCGTATCAGCGGCTCATTTTGGAGCTTCCGCCCGTCGACGCCTTTGCGTCGCCCCTCTTGCCGGACGGCACGTTCACGTCCGGAAAAATGGCGATGGTGTCGATCTCCGCCGATTCTTTCCATGAGCGCTACGCCGCCGGCCTCGTCTGTCGGGAAGATCGCGGGCCCATCGGGAGGACGCGCGCATGAGCACTCATCCACGCGAATTCGTCATGGTGGAGCGCCGGGCGCTACGTGAGCGCGCCGAGCGCACGATCGAGGCGCTCATTGTCCTGCTCGATGAACTCGACACCGATCCCGACCTGGAGGACGGCGGCGACGATGAGCCAGATGCCGACGGCGAACCCTCGCTCGGCTGGGTAGGCAGCAGCCCGGCTCAATACGCCGGAGGCTCTGGCTTCTGGGATTGCGATTGCGAGTGGGACCAGGCGGAAGATGGCATCGCCGATTGGGAGGGGCTGATCGAGCAAATCGGCGGCTCGTGGAACGGCTGCGAGGTGCGGTGATGGATCGTCGCACATTTCTCATTGGCGCGGGGCCGGCACTGGTCGCCGCGCCGGCATTCGCCAAAGCCGCCTGCATGCCCGAAGAACGCGCTCAGCTGCTCCCGCAATCGCCTCCATCGCTCGGCGCGGCTCCCTTCGACGTCGAACACCTGCGGGGCCTCCGCTCGGCGTGGGAGTACTTCTGCTGGAACGCCGATCGGCTCACCGAGGGTGCGCGAGGATGGCAAATTCTCGGTGCAGGCCGGCTGGAGGAGGGCCCGTTTATCCAGCTGGTGCGGGTCGACCTCGATCCTGCCCATTCAAGCCCGGGCTTTCCGGTGGAGCGTCATTTGCGCATCGATCTGTGAAGCCACGGACGTTGAGGGATAGCCATCAATGGGCAGGACGCAAACATGATGTAATTCGCGTCTTGATACATGTCATGATGTCATGTATCGTGACCGCAGATTGTCATACCGAGGACCCCTGCAATGTCCCTCCTTCAGCCAAAGATCGACGGTCCGCTCTCCATGCGGTTCTTCACCTCCGACGAGATTTCCCTCCTGACCGGCATTTCCCCGGAAAAGCAGCGCACCTTGCGCACGCGCGACCTCATCCCCTTTGAGGGTGAGGTGCAGCCGATCAAGCGCGAGCGCTCGCGCCTCGTGAACTGGAACGTGGTGATGAAGTGGGCCCTGCTGGCCGAGGTTTCGAAGTTCGGCATCGACATCAAGTCCGCCGCTAACTTCGCGAATGCCGAGTGCTTCGACAATCTGGCGTATGCCGACTTCACCCGCGAAGGTGAGGTGCCGCTCTACGCCTTTTGCCGCCCGAAGGCTGGCGATCCGGAGAGCTATAAGAACGTGACGACCGGCTCCGGCGCGATCGCGTTCGACGATACGCGCTTTTGGGGGCGTTTCTTCTTCGGCATCGACTATTCGGAGCTGCAGCGCACCCTCATCAAGCGCCTCGAAGCGCTCTGAGGCGAACGCTCATGACTAGCCTCCTCTCCAGCCTTTTCGACCGCGCCAAGAGCGCGCTCCGCCCGTCGCTGCGCTCCTATGAGGGCGCGTCGGCGGGCCGTCGTGCGTCGGGTTGGGGCAAGATGGCCAGCCAGCACGGTGCAGCGCAGGCGGCGCGTGCCCCGCTCGCCCAGCGGGCGCGCTATCTCGTGGCGAATAACCCGCATGCGGCGGCCGCCAAGGCGGCATGGGTGGCGGCGCTGGTCGGTACTGGCATCGTGCCGGCGGTGACGGACAAGCTGGCCGCACGCTGGACGGCGTGGACCGATGAGGCCGATGCCGACAGTGTGAGTGATTTCTACGGCCTGACCGCACTCATGGTCGGCGGCATGATGGTCGATGGCGAAGCTCTGGCGCTGATGATCGCCACCCCGGCGGGCCTGCGCGTTCGCGTCCTGCACCCCGACCAGCTCGACGCCTCGCTGACCCGCCCTCTGCCGGCCGGCGGGCGCATCGTCAACGGTGTCGAGTTCGACGAGTTCGGCACCCGCGTCGCCTACTGGATCGTGAAGGAGCGCCCGGAGATCGGCCTCGGCCTCAATCTCCAGCCGGTGCGTGTACCGGCCAAAGATGTGGTCCACCTGTTCCGCCCCGACTTCCCCGGCCAGGTGCGCGGCATCTCGTGGTTCGCCCCGGCGATCCTGCGCCTTGCCGAGCATGATGAGTGGCACGGCGCCCAGCTCACCCGCCAGAAGGTCGGCGCACTGCTCGCCGGTGTCATCACCACCAATGACGGCGCAGTGCCGTTCGGCGGCGAGCAGAATGGCGAGGCGATCATCGGCTCGCTGGAGCCCGGCGCCATGGTGGTGCTGCCGCCCGGCAAGGATGTAAGCTTCTCCAATCCTCCGGCGATTGCGCAGGAGGCGAACGACTTTGCCCGCATCACCCTGCATGAGATCGCTGCGGCGCTCGGCCTGCCCTATGAGGTGCTGACCGGCGACCTCTCTGCCGTCAACTATTCCTCGATCCGCGCTGGCCTCGTCGAGTGGCGCCGCCGTATCGAGATGCTCCAGCACAATGTCATCGTGTTCCAGGCGCTGCGCCCGATCTGGCGCCGCTGGGTGATGATCGAGAGCCTTGCCGGGCGCATCGAGGGCCGGTTTGAGGATCTGCTCACCGTGCGCTGGATCACCCCCAAGCAGCAATGGGTGGACCCGGGCAAGGACGTGCAGGCGGAGATCGACGCCATCAATGCCGGGCTGATGAGCCGGCGCGAGGCGGTTGCCGCCCGCGGCATGGATGTCGGCGCGCTCGATGCCGAGATCGCCGCCGACAAGGCCCGCGAGACCCGGCTCGGCCTTGCCTTCACCGCGCCGGCCAAGGCCGGCCCCACCCCGGCCCCTGTCGTGGAGACCGCGGCATGAACGCGCCCACTGAGGTCCTCACCCGTCGCGCGCCGCTTCCCGCCTCAAGCTGGAACGCGGACACCCTGACCTTCGAAGCCGTGCTCTCGGCCGGCGCGCCCGTCGAGCGCTGGGATGTGCGCGGCCCCTACGACGAGATTCTCCTCCTGTCGCAGCCGAGTTGGCCCGCTCGCGTGCCCCTGCTCGACAGCCATGGAAGGGAGAGCGTGGACCGCCAGCTCGGGAGCGTCGACACGCTGCGCGTCGTCGGCGGGGACCTCCTGGGCCGTGCCACGCTCTCCCGACACAATCCCCGCTCCCAGCGTATCGCCGCCGAGCTGACGGACGGTGCCACCTTCGGCATCTCCATCGGCTACGCCGTTGCCAGCTGGTCCGAGCGTACCAATGCGAAGACCGGCCGCCGCGAGAAGGTGGCCGAGCGCTTCACCCTGATCGAGGCGAGCCTCGTCGTTGTCCCCGCCGACCCGCATGCAGGCATCAGGAGCCATGACATGACGGTCAGCCCCCAGCTGGAGACTACTCCGGCTCTCACCCCGCCCGCCGCGGCGCCCTCCAACCCCACGGCGTCCGCGGAACGGGCCGTCGTCAATGCGGAGATCCGCTCCATCGGCTCCATCGCTGGTCTCGACCAGGCGTGGATCGACGGACAGATCGATGCCGGCGTGACGGCGGATGCCGCCCGTTCCGCCGCCTTCACCGCGATGCAGACCCGCAGCGCCCCGCTGCAGACCATCCGCACCGCATCCCCTCACATCGTGCAGGACCATACCGACCCGGTCGCCATTCGTTCCGCCATGGGCGACGCCGTCGCCCATCGTCTCGCGCCCGGCCGCTGCAAGCTGGAGGGACGCGCCCGCGACTATGCCGGCTATCGCATGCTGGACATGATCGGCGACCTCGCCATTGCCCGCGGCGAGCGCATCAATCTGCGCGACCAGAATGCGCTGATGGAGCGCGCCGTCGGCGCCCACTCTACCAGCGACTTCCCGCTGCTGCTGGCGGATGCGGCCAATAAGAGCCTGCTCGCCAACTATGCCGCGGCCGAGCCGACCTATCGCCTCTGGGCGGGGCTGCGCGGCTTCACCGACTTCCGCGATCATTCCTTCCTGCGCATCGGCGACTTCCCGCAGTTTCAGGAGACGGCCGAAAATGGCGAGTTGAAGTACGGCACGATCTCCGAGAACCGGGAGAAGGTGCGGGCCAAGGAGCTGAATGCCGGCATTGCCGTCGGCCGGCGGGCGCTTGTGAATGACGACCTGTCGGCGCTCGCCGACTTCTCGTCGATGATCGCCATCCGTGCCGCAGCGGACGAGAACGCCCGCGTCTACGGCCTGCTCGCCACCAATGGCGTGCTCTCCGACGGCAAGGCGCTGTTCCACGCCGACCACGCCAACAAGGCGGCGGCCGGCGCGGCGATCACCGTCGCTTCGGTCGCGCTCGCCGTCGCGGCCCTGCGCAAGCAGAAGAGCCTCGACGGCATCCCGCTCAACCTCGCGCCGCGCTTCCTCGTGGTGGGGCCGGAGAAGGAACTGGAGGCACGTCAGGTTCTCGCCGCCATCACCGCTGCCAAGGCGGACGACGTGAACCCGTGGGCGGGCACCATGGAGCTGGTGGTCGATGCCAACATCACCGGCACCGCCTGGTACGTCATGGCGGACCCGGCGGCGGCGCCCTCCATCGTCTATGGCTATGTCTCCGGCGCCGAAGGGCCGCAGATCCGCACCGAGATCGACTTCGACACCCGCGCCGTCAAGGTCGCGGCCGGGCTCGACTTCGGCTGCGGCGTCATCGACTTCCGCGGCCTCTACCAGAATGCGGGGGCGTGATGGCGGAGATCGACACCCTCGCCAAACGGCTGGAGGACCTGCGTAAGCTGCGCGCCGAGGGCGTGCGCCGTCTGCAGTATTCCGACGGCCGAGAGGTGGAGTACCGCACCGATTCGGAGATCGCCGCCGCGATCGCCGATATCGAGCGCCAGATCGCCGGGGCAAACGCCCCGGCGAAGGTCGTCTACTTCTCCACCAGCAAGGGGCTGTGACGATGGCGAAAGCAATGCTCTCTCTTCAGGTGCAGCCCTACCGCATGCTGAAGAAGGCCGATGCCGCGGCGTATTGCGGCGTCGCGGCCGGACGCTTTGAGGTGCTCTGCTCCGTGCCAGCCGTTGCCTATCCCGATGGCTCGCGCCTTTGGGATGTACGCGACCTAGATGCGTGGGTCGACAGCCTCAAAACCGGTGCCGCCGACAGCGATGACGCCATTCTGGAGAGGCTCGGCTAGAGATGACCGTGGTGCGCGTCAAAGGCTTTAAGATCTTCAAGGACCGGCATGGGAAGATGCGGTGTTATCACCGCTCTTCCCGTACGCCGGTTGATCTTGCTAAGGCCCCGATCGGCACTGCCGCGTTCTTCGCGGAATGCTCCCGCATCACCGCCCTTCAGGAGCGCGCCTGCACGACCCGGCCCGGTACGCTCGGCGCCCTCATCAAGGAATACCGTGGAAGCAAGGATTTCCTTGAGCGCCTAACACGCACGACTCGCGCCGGCTATCAGCGGGTGTTCGACTATCTCAAGCCGATCGAGGACACGCCCCTGACGCGCTTCACCTCGCCCTTCGTGGTGAAGCTGCGCGACAAGGCCGAGGCCAAGCACAAGCGCTGGTTTGCGAACTATCTCAAGACGGTCCTGTCTCTACTGTTCGCCTGGGGCAAGGAGCGCGGCCACATGAAGGACAACCCAGCGGAAGGCATCCGCAGTATCCGCCGCCCCAAGGGTCTGCCGAAGCAGAATCGCCGCTGGACCGACGATGAGCGCCACGCGGTGCTCGATGCCGCCCCCGCGCACATGCTGCCGGCCCTCGCCCTGATGATGTTCACCGGGCTGGGGCCGAAGGATGCGCTCACCCTGCCCCGCACGGCCTATGCCGAGGGTCGGATCAATACCAGCCGGTCCAAGACCGAGGAAGGCGTCATCTGGCCCGTCATCGACCCGTTGCGCGACATTCTGGCGGCGGCGCCGGCGCACTCGGCCATCACCCTCTGCGCCAACTCGCGCGGCCGGCCGTGGACTGTCTCCGGCTTCAACTCCTCATGGATGAAGCTGCAGCACACGCTGGAAAAGGCCGGCGCCATCGGCGAAGGCCTGACGCTCTACGGCCTGCGGCACACGGTGGCGGCCATCCTGCGCGAGAGCGGCGCCGACCTGCGCACCATCGCCGATGCGCTCGGTCAGAAGACCGAGGCCATGGCGCAGATGTACTCGCAGGGCTCCGACCTGTCGAAAAAGATGGATGAGGTGGCCGGCCGCTTCGGCCACGAAGTGAACAGCCGCAGAACAAAGGCTGTCAAACCGGGTCAGAAAAAATGACAAACTGGCTGAAAATCACTTCCCCTTGCGCCGAAAAAGCTAGCGATATCAAGGGGATAGATGGTGCCCAGGGACGGAGTCGAACCGCCGACACTGCGATTTTCAGTCGCATGCTCTACCAACTGAGCTACCTGGGCGTAGCCGACGACGGCCAAAGCCGTGCGGAGCGGGCGGGTTATAGAGTCTCGTCCGCGCCCTGTCCATATGTCGGAGCAGTGAAAATCGGAGTTTCCCCACCCGGCGTGATGCCGTGGCACAAGAGGCCCGAGGCGCGCGTCGGTCCGCCTGCCGCCGCGCCATGCGCGTAGCGACGGCGGGCCGCCAAGTCGGCAAAGGCCATACGGCCGGCTCAACGCCCGCGCGGGGTCACCGGCGCGAGCGAGGGCTCCTCGCCGTCCTCGTCGTCATCCTCGGTGGCGGGAATGGCATAGGCACCGCTCAGCCAGCGGTGCAGGTCGACATCGGCGCAGCGGCTGGAGCAGAACGGCGTGTACTTCTCCACCGGCGGCTTGCCGCAGATCGGGCAGGGCCTGGCCGCCGGGCGGCCCGCATCGTGCTTATCGGCGCCCATGCAGCCCTCCCCTCGTCACTCCGGATTGCCCCAGCGCTGGTGGACCGGGAAACGCTCGCCCGCCAGCAGCGCCACGGTTTCCGCCAGCGGCAGTCCGACGACATTGGTGTAGGAGCCCACGAGTTTCAGCACGAAGGTGCCGGCAAGGCCCTGTATGGCGTAGCCGCCGGCCTTGCCTTGCCATTCGCGCGAGGCGAGATAGGCGTCCAGTTCCTCGCGCGACAGGCGCTTGAAGCGCACACGGGTCTCGACGAGGCGCGAGCGCACGCCGCCCTTGGGGGTCATCAGCGCGATGCCGGTGTAGACGCGGTGCGCACGGCCGGAGAGCAGGCGCAGGCAGTCGGCCGCCTCTTCGGCGATGTCAGGCTTGGGCAGGATGCGCCGACCGACCGCCACCACCGTGTCGGCGGCGAGCAGATAGGCACCTTCATAGTCGCTGCCGGCCTTGCGGCGCACATCGGCGGCGGCGAGCTTCTGCTGGGCGAGGCGCAAAGCGAGGCGGCGCGGCAGCTCGCCGCGCTCGGGCGTCTCGTCGATATCGGCCGGCAGCAGGGCGTCGGGTTCAATACCGGCCTGGGCCAGCAGCGCCAGCCGGCGCGGCGAGCCCGAGGCCAGCACCAATTGGGGGCGGGCGCTCAAACGGATACTCCTCTCCCGCGGGCCGGATCTCGGCCGGCGGTCATTCGGGCGGCGAAACTAGTGCAACTTCCTTAAAAACTGAACGACTTTGTGGCCGGCGCCGCCGGTTGCTCACCGGCGGAAGCGGGCGCGGATGCGCGTTTCCAGCTCGTCACGCACCGAACGGTAGGCGTCCATGCGCTGCTCGCGATTGCCGGAGACCAGGGTGGGGTCCGGCGTTGGCCAGTATTCGACGTCGATCGCGTTGGTGCGGGTCAGTTCCAGCGCCCGGTGATGTGCGTCCGGCGACAGGGTGATCACCAGGTCGAAGGCGAGGCCCTCATTCTCCTCGAGGTCCTCCAGCGTCTGCGGGCGATGCCGGGACAGGTCGAGGCCGATCTCATCGATGGCGGCGAGCACGAAAGGATCGCTCTCGCCCTTCGCCACGCCGGCCGAGCCGACATAGATCGAACTGCCGAACAGGTGCTTGGCCAGCACCGCCGCCATGGGCGAGCGCACGCTGTTCTGCCCGCACATGAACAGGACCGATTGCGGCCGCTCGCGCCGAGCCGCGGCTACCGGCCCGGCGATGGAGGAGGCGGGGGCGGACGCGCCGGCCACGCTCAACCCTTCCAGTGCAGGGCGCAGACCAGCGTGAAAAGCCGCCGAGCCGTGCCGAAATCGAGCGCGATCTTGTCCTTCAGCCGCTCGCGCAGCAGTTCCGAACCCTCATTGTGCAAACCGCGCCGACCCATGTCGATGGCCTCGATCTGCGAAGGGCTGGCGGTGCGGATGGCCGAATAATAGCTCTCGCACACCATGAAATAGTCCTTCACCACCCGCCGCAGAGGGCTGAGCGAGAGATGGTGCTGCACCACCGGGGCGCCGTTCTCGCGGGTGATCTCCAGGAGCAGGCGGCCATCGGCCAGGCCGATATTGAGGCAATAGGGCCCGGCTCCGCTGTCGCCGAGCGGATTGAAGCTGTTTTCCTCGATGAGATCGTAGATGGCGACCGCCCGCTCATGCTCGACGTCGCGGTTGGCGCGACCGATCGAGGCATTGTCGAGCGTCACCGACGCCAGCCGGCGGGTCTTGGCGTGAGGGTCCTCGCCGTCCGCCATGGCCGGCCCGTCAGAGGTTGAGCCGGATCGCCACCGAGCGGGCGTGGGCACCGAGCCCTTCCGCCTCGCCAAGCGCGATCGCCGCCGGGCCGAGCGCACGCAACTGCTCCGGCCCGCATTTGAGGATCGAGGTGCGCTTCATGAAGTCGAGCACGCCCAGCCCCGAGGAGAAGCGCGCCGAGCGCGCCGTCGGCAGCACATGGTTGGAGCCGCCGACATAGTCGCCGATCGCCTCGGGCGTATGCGCGCCGATGAAGATCGCCCCGGCATGGTGGATGCGCTCGACCAGCGCCTCGGCGTCCCTGGCCATGATCTCCAGATGCTCGGGCGCGATCCGGTCGGAGAGCGCGGGCGCCTCGTCAAGGCTGGCGAGCTTGATCACCGCGCCGAACTCCGCCCAGCTCGCGCTGGCGATGTCGCGGCGCGGCAGCAGGCTGAGCTGGCGCTCGACCGCCGCGATCACGGCGTCGGCCAGCGCTGCGTCGTCGGTCATCAGGATGGACTGGGCGGCGGTGTCGTGCTCGGCCTGCGCCAGCAGGTCGGCGGCGATCCAGTCCGGGTTCTGCTCACCATCGGCGATGACGAGCACTTCGGAGGGGCCCGCCACCATGTCGATCCCGACCGTACCGAAGACATGGCGCTTGGCCGCCGCCACATAGGCATTGCCCGGCCCGACGATCTTCGCCACCGGGGCGATGGTCCTCGTGCCATAGGCGAGCGCGGCCACCGCCTGAGCGCCGCCGACGCGGTAGACCTCGTCGACGCCGGCCAGCCGCGCCGCCGCCAGCACCAGCGGGTTGAGCACGCCGCCGGGCGCCGGCACCACCATGGCGAGGCGCTTCACGCCCGCGACCTTGGCCGGCACCGCATTCATCAGCACGGAAGAGGGATAGGCCGCCGTGCCGCCGGGCACATAGAGCCCCACCGCGTCGACCGCCGTCCAGCGATGGCCGAGCTCGACGCCGGCGGCGTCCACATAACGCCCGCTCTCCGGCAACTGGCGCTGGTGATGCGATTTGATGCGCTGATGGGCGAAGGTGAGCGCCTCCACCGTCGCGGGATCGGCGGCCTTCACCGCCGCATCGATCTCCGCCTCGGTCACACGGATGCCGAGCGTCGTGAGGTCCACGCGGTCGTACTTGCGGGACAGATCGACCAGCGCCGCGTCGCCGCGCGCACGCACATCTTCGATGATCGCCGCAACGGCCTGCGCCACATCCTGCGACACCTCGCGCTTGGTGCCGAGGAAGGCGGCGAAGCGCTCGGCGAAATCGGGCGAGGCGGTATCGAGGCGAAGCGGCATGGCGGATCCTGCGGGCGCGTTTGACCCTGTCCTATCGCAACCGCGCCGCCGGAAGACAAGCGCGATCCGTCAGGGCGTCCTGCCGCCGTGCATCACTCGACGTCGTGACAGGGCGTACCCTTGGCGTCCCAGGCGGGGCCGAGGTCTTCGAGGCCCGCTTCCATGCACTCGACGTCGAGCTGAACCTCGCCACCGCCGGAGAACAGGAAAGTCACCGTGCCGGAAGGCGTGTCGTGCTCCTCGAACTTCAGCGCCAGCAGGTTGAGCACGCCCTGTTTCTTCTTCAGGTCGATGCCGCGCACCCGCGCCGCCAGCACGCGCTCGAAGCGCAGCCCGGCGCGGCGGCGCAGGCAGGGGCCGACGGCGGCCAGTGCGGCGCCGACCGGCGCGTCGGCATCCGCCATCGCCTCGGCCTGGATCGCCTTCTCCCAGTCGAAGCGATTGGCGACGAGCGCGAAGCGCCGCTCCTTCGGCAGGAAGGTCATGTCGCCGACCGAAAGAATGGCGTCCTGCAGATGCACCGACAGCACCGCCAGATCTTCCGCGTCGAGCGCGATCAGCTTGAGACCGGCCATCTTTTCTCTCCGCAAACGTTGTCGCCGCCGAGATGGAGTTGCCCCACGCCCACGGCAAGGGGCGAAATGCAGGCTTACGTAGTCGCCGGTAGTCGCCGAGACCCCGCGCGGTCAGCCGGCAATGCGCTCGATCTCGGCGCCGCAGGCGGAGAGCTTCTCCTCCAGCCGCTCGAAGCCGCGGTCGAGATGATAGACCCGGTGGATCATGCTCTCGCCCTCGGCGGCCAGCGCACCGATGACCAGCGACACCGAGGCGCGCAGATCCGTCGCCATGACAGGGGCGCCGGTGAGCTTCTCCACGCCCTCGATGGTCGCCACCTGACCGTCGAGCTGGATGCGCGCGCCGAGCCGGACCAGCTCCTGCACATGCATGAAGCGGTTCTCGAAAATGGTCTCGGTGATCTTCGAGGTGCCGCGCGCCCGCGTGGTCAGCGCCATAAGCTGGGCCTGCAGGTCGGTCGGGAAGCCCGGATAGGGTTCGGTCGTCACCTCCACGGGGAAGATGCCGGCACCGTTGCGCTTAACGCGCAATCCCTCATTCGACACGGTGACTTCGGCGCCGGAAGCGCGCAGCGTATCGAGCGCGGTCTCGAGCAGGTCGGCGCGGGCGCCCGACAGCAGCACATCACCGCCGGTCATCGCCACCGCCATGGCATAGGTGCCGGTCTCGATGCGGTCCGGCAGCACGGAGTGGCGCGCGCCCTTGAGGCGCGGCACACCGACGATGCGAATGGTCGAGGTGCCCTGCCCCTCGATGCGCCCGCCCATGGCATTGATGCAGTCGGCGACGTCGGCGATCTCCGGCTCGCGCGCGGCTCCTTCGATGATGGTCTCGCCATCGGCCAGGCTCGCAGCCATGATCGCGGTGTGGGTCGCGCCGACCGACACCTTCGGGAACACGATGCGCGCCCCCTTCAGGCCCTTGCGGGCACGGGCAAGCACATAGCCGCCGTCGATCTCGATCTCGGCACCGAGCGCGCGCAGCGCGTCGAGGTGGAAGTCGACCGGGCGCGTACCGATGGCGCAGCCGCCCGGCAGCGACACCTTGGCCTCGCCCATCCGCGCGAGCAGAGGCCCGATGACCCAGAAGCTCGCGCGCATCTTGGAAACGAGATCGTAGGGCGCGGTGGTGTCGACAATCACCCGCGCGTCGATTTCCATGGTCTGGCCGGCATAGGCATCGTCGCCGCGCCGCTTGCCGTTCACCGTGATGTCGATGCCGTGATTGCCGAGAATGCGCTGGAGCAGCGCCACGTCGGCAAGGCGCGGAACGTTTTCAAGGATCAGCTTCTCATCGGTGAGAAGCCCGGCGATCATCAGCGGCAGTGCGGCGTTCTTGGCGCCGGAAATCGGGATCAACCCGTTGAGCGGATTGCCGCCGAGGATGCGGATGCGGTCCATGAAGTTCCAGTCTCCTTAAAGCCCGAGGCCGGTCCGCGCACCCACCCGCCGCCGATGCGACACGGGCGGGCGGCATGCCCCTCGCGTAGCCCATACCCTTTCGCGCAGCCATGGAGGCGCGATGGGGCCGATTCGTGGCACCAGGGCCGTTAATCCCCGACAACGGTCTAGCGCGTGTCGCAAGGTGAGACAACGCGCCTCGCATGCCCGGCCCCGTTCCGGCGCCTCAGCGCGCCGGCTCCTTGCCGTCCCGGGCGCCGCGCGAGGCTTCGCTGTCGGCCGTGGGGGCCTCGCCGTCGCCCTCCACCGATGGCGCCGCGACGCGCGCGCGCGCCTGCGTCTTCCGGCGCTTGAGGTTCTCGCGCAGCGCGGCAGCGAGGCGTTCCGCGCGGGCGGCGTCATCCGGCGGGCTCATCTCGATCTCTCCTGGCACTTGCTTGCGTCTTCCCTCGTTCCGGATGAACGGGAGCCCTCCCAGCCATAGCCTCGGGCAGGCACGGCGAAAAGCGACACTGCGATGAGTTCGGGGGATTTGCACGCCGGATGCTTGCGCCCGCCCGCTCACTGTGGCAAACGTCCCCGCGCTTCGGCGGGTCACCCGCCAAACGCGCCAGGCGCTGCGGTAGCTCAGTGGTAGAGCACTCCCTTGGTAAGGGAGAGGTCGAGAGTTCAATCCTCTCTCGCAGCACCATTCCCGATCAAGCTGCACATGATGTCCGTTCTATCCAAGGTTCGCACCATTGGAGCGAACAGCCGTGCGCCGCGACAGCCGACACCGCGCACGCGGATTGTCTGATCCTTCCAGCCCTCAACGCGACGCAACGCTCAGCGGATGAACTCGATGGTATCGAGCGCGATCAGCTGGCTGCCGTCGTAATTATTGTCGTGCAGGCGGCACAGCATGAAGCGGTCGGCGACCTCGATCGGTCCGTAGACGGTGATCAGGTCGCCGCTGCGCAGCTTGATGGTCAGCGCGTGCTTGCGGTCATCCTTGGCCACTTCCTTCAGAAGGTCGCAGATGCTGCGGTCCGTCGTGCAGATGTTCATGGCGTCTCTCCCGTAACGTCCGCGCCGCTTCGGTCATACCGGCACGCGCCGGCCCCACGATCTATTTTGGACGTAAACCTGCCACGAAGTATCCGGTTCCCTACCGATCCGGGCAAGGATTATATCGCCAAGCCCTTCAGCCGCCATGACTTTCCGCTACGGAAGGCCATCACCCCGCAATACGCCGCGCGCGACGCTTGCGCAGCACCGCGATGGTGGCCAGCGCGATGAGGATGACCCCCATGGAGAACACCGTCGTCACGGTGCCCAGCGCATAGAGCACCGGCGTGGTGACATTGGTGGTCATGCCGTAGATTTCCAGCGGCAGCGTGTTGAAGGTGCCCGAGGTCATCAGCGTGCGAGCGAACTCGTCATAGGAGAGCGTGAAGCCGAACAGGCCGACGCCGACCAGGCTCGGCAGGATGATCGGCAGCACGACATGGGCGAAGGTCTGCCACGGGCTCGCGCCGAGATCGCGCGCGGCCTCCTCATAGGCCGGGTTGAAGCGGTTGAAGACCGCGAACATGATCAAGAGGCCGAAGGGCAGCGTCCAGGTCAGGTGTGCGCCGAAGGCGGAGGAGTACCAGGCCGGCTCCAGCCCGAACACGTTGAAGGCGAGGCCGATGCCGAGCGAGATCAGGATCGAGGGCACGATCAGGCTGGCGATGGTGAGGTAGAACAGCGGCCCCGCGCCGAGGAAGCGCCGGCGGAAGGCGAGCCCGGCCAGCAGCGAGACGACCACCGTCGTCAGCATGGTCATGATGCCGAGCACGAGCGAGCGCGTGAAGGCGCCGCCGAAATCACCGACCGCCTGCTGCTCGAACAGCAGGTTCTCGAACCAGCGCAGCGACGCCCCGTTCATCGGGAAGGTAAGGCCGCCATTCGGGCCCTGGAACGACAGGATGAAGATCGTCGTCAGCGGTCCGTACAGGAACAGCACGAACAGCACGAAGAAGGCGGTGAGAACATAGAAGCCGGGGCCACGGCGCTCGGAGTTCATCGCTCACAACTCCTTGCGGATATTGACGATGCGCAGGATGGCGCCGACCAGAAGCAGCACGATGACCAAGAGGATCACCGCATTCGCCGCCGCAGCGGGGTATTGCAGCAGCGCGATCTGGTTCGCCATCATCAGGCCGACCGAGGCCGACTGCCCGCCGGACATGAAGCGCACGGTGATAAAATCGCCCATCACCAGCGTCACCACGAAGATCGAGCCGATGGCGATGCCGGGCTTCGCGAGCGGGATGATGACGTTGAGAAGGATCTGCCAGCCATTGGCGCCGGCATCGCGCGCGGCCTCGATCAGCGCCCGGTCGATGCGCATCAGCGTGTTGAAGATCGGCGTCACCATGAACAGTGTGTAGAGGTGCACCATGGCCAGCACCACCGCGAAGTCCGAGAACAGCAGGAACTCCAGCGGCTGGTCGATCAGCCCCATATTCATCAGCGTCTGGTTCAAGAGCCCGTTGCGGCCGAGGAACGGGATCCACGAGATCATGCGGATGATGTTCGAGGTCAGGAACGGAATGGTGCAGACCAGGAACAGCACCATCTGCATCGTCGCCGAGCGGATGTGGAAGGTGAGGTAGTAAGCCACCCAGAAGCCGACCAGCAGCGTCACCGCCCAGACGATGACGGTGAATTTCAGCGTGTTGAGATAGGTGTTCCACGTCACCGGCGAGGTGATCGTCTCCTCATAATTGGTGAAGACGAAGGCCGGGAAGATCTGGATCGAATCATAGTCCCAGAAGCTCACCATCACGATGGTGGCGATCGGCAGCACCAGAAACGCCGCCAGAATCAGCGTCAGCGGCGTCGCCTGAAGATAGGGCGCGATGCGGGAGAGCGTCATACTGGGCACCATGAACGGAGCGGCCATGCAAAGCCCTCTCCCCGCCGGGGAGAGGGCTTTTATTGCCTCACGCGGCGATGAACTCGTTCCAGCGGCGGACCATGTAGCGGTCCTCGTCCATCACCGAGTTCCAGCAGGCGACCGCGCCCATGCGGTCCTTGAAGGAACCGCCGTCGCGCACCGCGCCGGCCGTGTACATCACCTTGCCCTCGGGCGAGAGGATGTCGGCCTTGGCCGGCTGGCCGAGCATCCAGAACGCCCATTCGTCCGGGGTCATGTTCTTCTCAGCGGTGGAGAGCACGGCCGAGTAATAGCCTTGGCGGTTGAGATAGGCGCCGACCCAGCCGGACAGGTACCAGTTGATATACTCATAGGCCGCGTCGAGCTGCGCGCCCTTGAGGTGCTTGGCGATGCCGAGGCCGCCGCCCCAGGCGCGATAGCCTTCCTCAAGCGGCTGGTAGACGCAGGGAATGCCCTTCGAGCGCACCGCCGCCACCGCCGGCGACCACATGGACTGGATCACCACCTCGCCGGAGGCCATGAGGTTCACGCTCTCGTCGAAGGTCTTCCAGAAGGCGCGGAACTGGCCGGCCTTCTTGGTCTTGATGAGGAAATCGATCGTGGTGTCGATCTCCGCCTTGGTCATGTTGCCCTTGTCGCCGTACTTGATGATGCCGGCGCTCTCGCAGATCATCGCCGCGTCCATGATGCCGATGGACGGGATGTTCAGGATCGAGGTCTTGCCCTTGAAGGCGGGATCGAGAATGTCCTTCCAGTTCTTGATCGGACGGCCGACCAGATCGGGGCGGATGCCCAGCGTGTCGGCGTTGTAGATGGTCGGGATCAGCGTCATCCAGTCGGTCGGTGCCTTGGCGAAGACCTTGGATTCCGGGCCTTCCACGAAGCCGACGGTGTTCGGCGCGGTACCCTGGGCGATCTTCGATTCCGGGGTGAGCTTGCCGGTGGTGAAGATCGGTACGATCTGGTCGTAATACTTGATCTTCTTGACGTCCATCGGCTGCAGCGTGCCGGCCGGAAAGACCTTCTTGCAGATCCAGTACTCGATGTCGGCGATGTCGAAGGAGTTGGCCTGCGTCACCACGCGCTGCGTCACCGCGTCGGAATCCAGCGCGGTCATCTGCAGGGTGATGCCGAGGTCCGCCTTGCACTTCTCGGCGATGGCGTTGAGGTTCGACACGCCGGTACCGAACTGGCGCAGCGTGATCGGGTTCTGCGCCCAGACGGTGGGAAAGCCGGTGACGGCGCCGCCGCCGACCGCAAGCCCGCCGAGCGCGGCCGCGCCCTTCAGCACCCCGCGGCGCGACAGCCCCGCCTTCACTTCGGCGGCGGCGGCCTTGCCGCCCGCGCGATCCGTGGTCTTCTTGCTCATGGAAGTCTCCCGATCGTTTTGCCGCCAGTCGATGCCGGCGGTCATGTCCCTAGTGTCAGGCGGAAGGCGAAGGCTGCAGGATGTGGACGTCCTGCGACGTCCAGGCGAGCGGCACGGCGTCGCCGATGCTGAGCGGCGCCTCGAAGAAGGCGGTCTCCGGCACCTGCACGGAGAACTCCTCGACACCCGGCGCGGCGAGGGCGATCTGCACTTTCTGGCCGTGATACTCGATGTTCTGCACGAGGCCGGTGAGCCCGCAGCCGGGCACCACGCTGTCGGCCAGCCGCACACGGTCGGTGCGCACGGCGATCTCGACCGGCGCGCCAGGCTCCAGCCCCGCCGCGCCCGGCGCGTGGAAGGAGGCGCCGCCCGGCACCTCGAAGGTCGCGGTATCGCCGCTCACCTGCGAGACCCGGCCGGCAATGACGTTGTGGTCGCCCATGAAGCGGGCGACGAAGGCGGTCGCCGGGCGGTTGAACACCTCGCGCGGCGTCGCCGCCTGCTCGATGCGCCCGCCATTCATCACCACCACGAGGTCGGAGAGCGCCATCGCCTCTTCCTGGCTGTGGGTGACGTGGATGAAGGAGATGCCAAGCTGCAGCTGGAGCTTCTTCAGCTCCTGCCGCACCTTGATCTTGAGGAAGGGGTCCAGCGCGGAGAGCGGCTCGTCGAGCAACAGCGCCTGCGGATCGGTGATCAGCGCCCGCGCCAGCGCCACGCGCTGCTGCTGGCCGCCGGACAATTGCGCCGGACGCCGCTCGGCGAGATGGTCGAGCTGCACCAGCTTGAGCATCTCCATCGCCTTGGCCCGCCGGGTGAGCTTGTCGACGCCCTTCATCTTCAGCGAGAAGGCGACATTGTCGACGCAGTCGAGATGGGGAAACAGCGCGTAGCTCTGGAACATCATCGCCGTGCCGCGCTTGGCCGGCGGCAGGTCGGTGACGACGGTCGCGCCGAGGCGCACATCGCCTTTGCTGATGCTCTCATGCCCGGCGATCATGCGCAGCGTCGTGGTCTTGCCGCAGCCGGAGGGACCCAGCAGGCAGCAATAGGTGCCGGCCGGAATTTTCAACGACACGGCATCGACGGCCAGCGCCGCGCCGTAGCGTTTCGTGACCTGAATCAGCTCGATGTCGGCGCCCTTGCTCATCTTGCCGCCACGTCTCCCCGCTCGCCGGACCGGCAATGTCTCACGCAAGCGCTATGCCAACCCTTGCGCGTCGGCCCATCCGCGACACCACGGGTTCGGTTGCGCTGCCGGAGGAGTGTGCGACCGAACCGGACGCACATCAATTGGGCATGGCATGCATCCGGCGATTAAATTGTATCCAGTAATGAGAGTTATCGTATCCAATCTGGCTGTCCCACCTTCCGCGCCGCTGTGCCGACGCCATCGTGCCGTAAAGCCCGGCGCTTTAGCCCTTTGTTGAATGCCCAGCCGGTTGAGCCGCCGGCGCAAATGCCTCACCTTGGGACAAGGCACGTTCAAGATGCCGCGGCCGGCACTGGCGCCGGTCACGCGACCATTCACTCCTCGGGAGGACGCCCTTCATGCTCCGCACGATCTTCGCCGCGGCGACCGCCGCGCTTCTGTCCCTCGCGCCCGCCGCGGCGCAGGAATTTCCCACCCGGCCGATCACGCTGGTCATCCCCTTCGCCGCCGGCGGCTCCACCGATCTCGTCGGCCGCCTGATCGCCGAGAGCATGACCGCCAGCCTCGGCCAGCCGGTCGTGGTCGAGAACAAGGGCGGCGCGGGCGGCAATCTCGGCGCCGCGCAGGTGGCCAAGGCCACGCCAGACGGCTACACCATCCTCATGGGCACGGTCGCGACCCACGCGCTGAACCCGGTGCTCTACAAGAAGATGCCCTATGACCCGGTGACCAGCTTCGCGCCGGTCTCGCTGCTGGTCATCGTGCCGAACGTGCTGGTGGTGAACCCGGAATTCCCGGCCAAGACCACCGAAGAACTCATCGCCCTGCTCAAGGCGAACCCCGGCAAGTACAGCTACGCCTCTTCCGGCAACGGCACGCCGCTGCATCTGTCGGGCGAGCTGTTCAAGAGCCTCGCCGGCGTCGACATGCAGCACATCCCCTATCAGGGTGCCGGCCCGGCGCTGATCGACGTGATCTCCGGCCAGGTGCCGATCATGTTCGATAACCTGCCCTCCTCCTCCGGCCACATCAAGAGCGGCAAGCTGCGGGCGCTGGGCGTGACGACGGCCAAGCGCGCGCCGTCCTTCCCCGACCTGCCGGCCATCGCCGAAGTGGTGCCGGGCTACGAGACCTACACCTGGAACGCGATCTTCGCCCCCGCCGGCACGCCGCCGGAAGTGGTCGCCAAGCTCAACGCCGCCGCCAACAAGGCGCTGACCGACCCCAAGGTGCAGGCGCGCCTCGCCGACTTCAGCGCCACGCCCGTCGGCTCAACGCCGGCCGAGCTGGGCGAGCATGTGAAGAAGGAAATCGCCAAATGGGCGCCGATCGTGAAGGCATCCGGCGCGCAGCTCGACTGAGAGCTCTCACCCCGACATGAACGTCCTGCCCGGCCTCGTGCCGGGCAGGCGCACGGACCTCAGAACACCGTGCCGTCGGCATCGATGGCGATGGGCGGCGGGCCGGCGGGCGGGCGCTTCTCCGCCGCGATGCGCCGGCCGGCGGTCCAGGTGCCGCCTTGCAGCATCTTGGCGAGCGGAAACTGCCATGGATCCAGCCCGAGCCGCTCGCGCACCGGATCGGCCAGCCGGTCCATTAGCGCCACGGTGAGCGCGCGCCACTCCACCACAAACTCCGACGACACCGGATGCTTCTGCGCCGGATCGATGGCCGCGCGCGGCACGATCAGGCCGAGATCGACCAGGAGCCCGCCATTGCGGTATTCCGGCAGGGCGGTGAGCGCATCGAGATCGGTGATGGCGAGCCCCGCCGCCTCGAACGGCTCCAGCAGCGAATAGGTCAGCCACTGCGACAGCTTGTGGAACGGCACCAGTCCGTTCGAGGCATCCGGCACGGTGATCGCGGCATGCCGGCCGACATCGCCGAGCGCCAGCCCGTCGATCGTGAGGCCAGCCGGCCAGATGGTGGAAAGCCCGTCGAGCAGCGCCTCAAGAATGCGCGCCGCCGGCAGCCGGCCGACCTTCGCCACGCCGATCAGCGCGTCATAGAGCCCGCCGGGCCGGAACTGCCCGTCGCCGAACAGGTTCGGCCGGGCGGCCAGCGCCTGTCCGAGCCGGTTGAGCAACGCCACGCGCCCTTCCAGCCCGACCAGCGGATTGTCCTCGCTCACCTGGAAGAACCGTCCGAGGGTTGCCGCATCGAGCCGGATCAGCGCCGACGCGTCGGCCTTCAGTGGCTGGTCGGGGTCGGAGGAAAAGCCGCCGGCCTCGAACATGCGCAGGCTCGCCACCGCCAGCCCTTCCGAACGGCCGATGGTGAGGCCGGTCGCCTCCTCACGATAGTGCCAGGCATCCCCCGCCCCGGCGTCGAGCAGCACGCTGACCACGGCGAGGTCGATCATGATGCGCGCGCGCTCGGCGGCATCGACGCCTTCCAGCCCGGCCGCCAGCGCGGCCCAGCGCTCCACCCCGCCGGCGTCGAAATGGCGCCAGCGGCTGTGATAGGGAATGTCGAGCGTGGGATAGGCCTGCCGCGTCACCTCCGCCACATAGTCCGCCACAGCGGGCAGCGCCGCCTCATTGACGGTGAAGTGCGGCGAGTGCCCGGCGAGCACATGGTCCAGCACCTGATGGGAGCGGGCACGGACGGCGGCGGGCGAGCGCAGCGCCAGGAGTTCGGGCGGGGTCATCAAGATACTCTCTATCAGTGTCACCTCATCCCGAGGTGCGAGCGGAGCGGGCCTCGAAGGATGTTTCTGGGCGGCTCTGCAATAACCATCCTTCGAGGCCCGGCTACCGCCGGGCGCCTCAGGATGACGTGGCGTGAGGAGAATACCGGGAGCGCTACTCCTCCAGCGCCCGCCCCTGCGTGGCGTCGTACTGGCTCTCGAAGCCGACGCCGTAATAGCCGGCCGACACCTTGGCCTCCATCTCGACCCGCGCGTCCTGCGGGATGAGATCGGCCGGGATCGGCACGCGCTCGATCACCTCGATGCCGGCGCGGTCCAGCGCGTTGAACTTCATGTCGCTCATCGAGGCGAAGCGGTCGATGCGGCGGATGCCGAGCCAATGGAACACGTCGGGCATCAGCTCCTGGAAACGCATGTCCTGCACGCCGGCGACGCATTCGGTACGCTTGAAATAGGTCTCCGGCAGGTCGCCGCCCTCCTGCCGCTTGCGGGCGTTGTAGACGAGGAACTTCGTCACCTCGCCAAGCGCGCGGCCTTCCTTGCGGTTGTAGACCACGAGGCCGACGCCGCCCTTCTGCGCCATCTCCACGCACATCTCGATGCCGTGGGCGAGATAGGGCCGGCAAGTGCAGATGTCGGAGGAGAACACGTCCGAGCCGTTGCACTCGTCATGCACCCGGCAGGCGAGCGGGGTGACGCCGTCGCCGATCTTCGAGGGCTCGCCGAACATGTAGAGCGTCATGCCGCCGATGGGCGGCAGGAACACCTTGAGGTCGCCGCGCGTCACCAGCTCGGGAAACATGCCGCCGGTATGCTCGAACAGGGCGCGGCGCAGCGCACCTTCGGAGACGCCGAACCGTTCGGCGATGCCCGGCAGATACCACACCGGCTCGATCGCCGCCTTGGTGACGCGCACATCACCCTTGGGGCCGATGATGTCGCCGTCGATCTTCAGCCGCCCGGCGCGGATGGCGTCGCGGATTTCCGGCATGTCGATGTGGGCGCGGGTGATAGCGATGCTGGGGCGCACGTCGAGCCCGGCGGCGAGCGCTTCGGGGAAGGCTTCGCCGATCATGTGGCCATAGGGGTCGAGCGAGACGATCTTGCCGGCATCGCCCCATTGCGGGTGCGGGCCGATCGTGTCGGACGGGGCGGTGTTGGTGAGATCGGCCCGGAAGTCGGCCGGCAGCGCGCCGGCGGCGATGGCCAGCGCGCGATAGACCGCATAGCCGCCGGCATGCGAGCCGATGGCGTTGCGGCGCTTGGGATCGGTGAGGGTCGCCACGACCGGGCCGCGCTCGGCCGGGCTCGGCGCGCCCCAGTTCAGCACCGGCGCGGCGCCGGTGACGCCGGTCGGCGCCCCGTGGGAGGTGAGGACGATGTGGTTGCGGGGACGACCGCCTGCATTGGCATTGACGGACATAGACAGCTCGCTTCTCGTCGGGCCGGATCGCCGGCTCACAGGGAAGCAACGAATGTGAGCGCTATTTCGCGTCTTCCGCAAGAGGCTGCGTGCGGCCGGATGAAAAAATCGGACGGGCTGGTCCGAAATTTGTATCGAGCATCGCGCTTTCCGCTACGCTGTGGGAAGTTGTCACTGGGTCCGCAACAGGGTTTGAACGAGTCCGCCGATCATGAATGCTCCCCTTAGCCCTTCGCCCGTCGACCATCCGCCCGGCGCGCTGCCGCCGAACACCGTCGTCGTCAATCACCCGCTGATCCAGCACAAGCTCACTTTGATGCGCCGTTCGCGTACGCCGGCCAACGAGTTCCGGCTGCTGCTGCGCGAGATCAGCATGCTGCTCGCCTATGAGGTGACGCGCGACATGCCGACCGAGCTGATCGAGATCGAGACGCCGCTCACCACCATGCAGGCGCCCATCCTCGCGGGGAAGAAGCTCTGCCTGGTTTCCGTGCTGCGCGCGGGCGGCGGCATTCTCGAAGGCATGCTGGAAATCCTGCCGGCGGCGCGCGTCGGCCATGTCGGGCTGTACCGCGATCCGGTCTCGCTGCAGGCGGTGGAATATTATCTCAAGCTGCCGCGCGACATTTCCGAGCGCACCGCCATCGTGCTCGACCCGATGCTGGCGACCGGCAATTCGGCGGCGGCGGCGGTAGACCAGGTGAAGGCGGCGGGCTGCCAGTCGATCAAGTTCGTCTGTCTCATCGCCGCGCCGGAAGGGCTGAAAGTGTTCCACGAGGCGCATCCGGACGTCACCGTCTACACCGCCGCCGTGGACAGCCATCTCAACGACCATGGCTACATCGTGCCCGGCATCGGCGACGCCGGCGATCGCATCTTCGGCACCAAATAGGCGGTAGGCGGCCAGCGCTGAAACTTTCGGCGCCGCGAGCGGGCACCTGCCGACAATCCGGGCTTCCGGTCCGCCGGGAGCCCGTCTAGTTTGGCGTGTCCCTAGGGTTCCGGCGCCGCGTTCGGCGTGGCTGGTCCGAGAGGGACAGCCCGGCGGCGAGACATTCGCCGGGTGCACGGCGGGATAAAAGCCCGGGAGGCTCGCGCGACGCGTTTGCGACGTGGACCCTCCGGCATGCGCCCGGTTGGTCTCCCTGCAATGCGCGTCGCAGGTTTCGACACGTGAGGAGACAGACCTGATGCGTCCGACCCCGATCCGCTCTACCCGCTTTGCCGGTGTGGTACCTTCCCCCCAGCGCCTGCGCCGTCACCACCCGAATTTCAACGTGAAGGACATGCAGGGCTGGAAGGCCCTGGAGGCCGAGGAAGGTCTCTCCGAGAGCGGCTGGCGCAAGGAACAGCAATGGGCGCTCGACATGGGCCTGCCCGGCGCCGACTCGATCAACGACAAGTCGATCCCGACCTTCGCGCGCGGCGAGCTGCCGCATTTCGCCGGCATCAACACCTTCCTCAAGGCGCCCTATGTCGAGAATGTCCGCGACGTCGGCAAGTACGATGCCGCGGTGATGGGCATCCCGTTCGACAGCGGCACCACCTATCGCCCCGGCACCCGCTTCGGGCCGCAAGGCATCCGCCGCATCTCCGCGCTGTACACGCCCTATAATTACGAACTCGGCATCGACCTGCGCGAGCAGATGACGCTGTGCGACGCCGGCGACGTGTTCACCATTCCGGCCAATCTGGAAAAGAGCTTCGACCAGATCTCCAAGGGCGTCAGCCACGTCTTCTCCTCCGGCGCGCTCCCCGTCATGCTCGGCGGCGACCACTCGATCGGCTTTCCCTGCGTGCGCGGCATCGCCGAGTGCACCTCCAAGCGCATCGGCATCATTCATTTCGACCGCCATATCGACATCCAGGAAAAGGATCTCGACGAGCGCATGCACACCACGCCCTGGTACTGGGCGACCAACCTGCCGAACGTCTCGCCGAAGAACCTCGTTCAGCTCGGCATCGGCGGCTGGCAGGTGCCGCGCTACGGCGTGCAGGAGGCGCGCAAGCGCGGCACCAACGTTCTGACCATCGACGACATCGAGAAGATCGGGTTGGAGAAGACCGCCGAGATCGCGCTCGAACTCGCCTGGAAGGACGCCGACGCGGTCTACATCTCGTTCGACGTGGACAGCATCGATTGCGGCTTCGTGCCCGGCACCGGCTGGCCCGAGCCGGGCGGCTTCCTGCCGCGCGAGGCGCTGAAGATTCTCGGCCTCGTCGCCGCCGAGGGCCTGTGCGGACTGGAGGTGGTGGAGGTCTCCCCGCCCTACGACACCTCCGACATCACCGCCCTGTTCGGCACCCGCGTCGTGGTGGAAGCGCTCGGCTCCATGGTCGCGCATGGCAAGCTCGGCAGCCACAAGCACATGATCGACAAGCCGGTGAGCTTCTGAACCGATCCCACTATCGTCATCCCGGACGGCCCGCAGGGCCGATCCGGGATCGCTCTCAGAAAAGGCGCGCCTCTTCGGCGCACGATCCCGGATCTCCGCGCCCGTCCCGGGCGCTGCGTCCGGGATGACGGGATAAAGGAACGGCCATGCATCGCGGCCACGACCACCACCATCACGACCATGGCGCCGGCGGCCATTCCCATGCCAATGGCCATGATCACGCGCATGAGCACGAGCGGGCCGGCCATAATCACGGCCACGGCCCGCGTCGGTCGGCGCAATGGCAGACCCCGCATCTGCCCGAGCCGCCGGAGGAGAGCGAGCACCTGCATGTCGAGCCCGATCTCGACCTGGTGGAGAAGGCTTTCGTCGAGAGCTTCGGTACCGCCAGCGACCCGACCAGCTTCCTGCGCCTGGCCCGCGTACCGTTCGACGCGGTGACGCAGGACGGCGTGCGCGTCAGCCTGCTGCGCGTCGAGACCAGCGAGACCACCGATGTCGGCTCGGTCATGCCGCATCTTGGCGGCGCCAGCTTCCGCTACGATCCGCTGCCGGCAGCCATGTCGTCGCGGCGGCGGCAGCTGCGCTTCGTCTATTTCGACGGCCGCGCCACCCTGCCGCTGACGCTGGCTGAGGTGCGCACCCTCGCGGAGACGTGAGGCACCAGCCTTTCCGATAGGCGCGCCCGATCGCCGCGTCCGTGCTTTCGCGGGTTGATCGGAACGTCTCCAAAGTTCATGGTGCCGTCAACGAGCCCCGCGCCTAGGGGCCGGAGTGGATGTCCATGGACTATGTGAGCTTCTTCCAGAACGCTGTCGACACGCTCAAGAACGAGCAGCGCTACCGCACCTTTGCCGAGATCGAGCGCGACACGGCGCGGTTCCCGCACGCGGTCTGGCACTCGCCGCAGGGTGAGCGCGACATCGTCATCTGGTGCTCCAACGACTATCTCGGCATGGGTTGCCACGAGACGGTGGTGGAGGCCATGTGCGCCACCGCCCGGCAGGCCGGCGCTGGCGCCGGCGGCACCCGCAACATCTCGGGCAACAGCCACGCCATCGTCGAGCTGGAGAACGAACTCGCCGACCTGCATGGCAAGGACGCCGCGCTGGTCTTCACCTCCGGCTACGTCTCCAACCAGACCGGCATCTCGACGCTGGCGCGCCTCATCCCGGACTGTCTCATCCTGTCCGATGCGCTGAACCATAATTCGATGATCGAGGGCGTGCGCCAGGCGGGCCGCGACAAGCAGGTGTTCCGCCACAACGACCTCGCCCATCTCGAGGAACTGCTCCGGGCGGCCGGCGATCGGCCCAAGCTCGTCGTGTTCGAGAGCGTCTATTCGATGGATGGCGACGTCGCCCCCATCGGCGCGATCTGCGACCTTGCCAAGCGTTACGGCGCCATGACCTATCTCGACGAGGTGCACGCGGTCGGCATGTATGGCCCGCGCGGCGGCGGCCTTGCCGAGCGCGACGGCGTCATGGCCCGCGTCGACGTGATCGAAGGCACGCTCGGCAAGGCATTCGGCGTGGTCGGCGGCTACATCGCTGCCAAGCGCGCGGTCATCGACGCGGTGCGCTCCTATGCGCCCGGCTTCATCTTCACCACTGCCCTGCCCCCGGCCATCGCGGCGGCGGCCGCCGCCTCGGTGCGGCACCTCAAGAATTCCGGCGCCGAGCGCGCCCGCCAGCAGGCCCAGGTCTCCAAGGTGAAGGCCGCGCTCGACCGCGCTGGCCTGCCGCAACTCGTCACCGAGACGCACATCGTGCCGGTCATGGTCGGCGATGCGGAAGCCTGCAAGGCGGCGAGCGATATGCTGCTGGCCGAGCACGGCATCTATATCCAGCCGATCAACTATCCCACCGTGCCGCGTGGCACGGAGCGGCTGCGCATCACGCCCGGCCCGTTCCATGACGACGCGCTGGTGGCCGCGCTTGCCGCGGCGCTGACCGATGTGTGGAGCCGCCTCGGCCTGCCTTTCGTCGCGCGCGCCGAAGCCGCCGAATAGGCCCGCACGCTCCCGGCACGGACCGGCCCGAACGGGCCTTCAATCCTTCGGTTCGGTCTGGTCAATCTCCGCCGGAGAGGACGTCTGCGCGCTCGTCGGCGGCGGGAAGAAGATGCGCGCGATCACCGGGATCAGCAGCGCCAGCCCGACGAAACGCATCAGGTGGTGCGCGGCCACGAAGGCCGGATCGAGCCCCAGCACGAAGGCCATGATGGTCATCGCCTCCAGCGCGCCCGGCACATAGGCGACCAGCACCTTGGTCACCGGCTCGCCGGAAGCCCAGGCGCCGATGACGGCGAAAAGCACGGCCACGGCAATGGCGATCAGCAGCGCCACGGTCGCATCGACGAGGAAGCGCAGCAGCGTGTCGACGCGGGTGCCCGCGAACCGGCTCCCCATATTGGCGCCGAGCACTACGAAGCCGGCGATCAGGAAAATGTCCGGCAGCCGCCCTTCGATCAGGCCGAGCCCATGCACCAACCCGCTGGCCAGCATCGCCCCGACCATCGAGCCGCCGGGAAAGCGCACCAGTTCCGCCAGCGCCGCGCCGGCGATGCCGACGCCAAGCGACAGCGCGAAGCTCTGCAGGTCCGGCACCACCGGATTGATCGGCAGCACGCCGGCCGGCTCATGTCCCAGGCCGCCGAGCGCGGCCGGCAGGAGCGCCACCAGCACGAACAGCCGAAGCGACTGGCCGAAGACCACGCGGCGCGTATCCGCGCCCGAGCTTTCCGCCATGATCAGCACGGTCGACAGCGCGCCGGGGGCGGCGGCGAAGAAGGCGCTGCGCCGGTCCCAGCCGGCGAATTTCTCGAGATAGGCGACGACGGCGATCATCATCACCGGCACCGAGACGATCAACACCGCCATCGTCACCGGCCAGGTCGTCACGCCATGAAGCGTGTCCGGCGTTATGGCGGAACCCATCGACGTGCCCAGCACGACATAGGTCGCGAGCCGCAGATGCGGCTCGACGCCGATCGGCGCGCCGCACAGGGCGGCAAGCGCGGTGACGACCAGCGCGCCGGACAGCCATCCCGCCGGCATGCCGAGCCAGGCGAACACCCCGCCGCCCGCCGCGCCCAGCACAAGCGTCGCCAGCCACCAGCCGAGGCTGCGGATCGAAGGAAGGCGGCGCGTCAACGACGGGGGAAGCGGCATGAAGCGGGACGTGGATGGCGGGAATCAGGCTGCACGGGGATGCGGTGCAACACGTAGGTTTGCGGCGGATCAATGCGACGATTGCCGCCCCGCGTCAAACAGTTCGCATGCATAGCTCAGCACTCTTTCATGCCGAACGCGCCGTGCCGCGTTACACTTCCTATCCGACGGCGCCCCACTTCATCGCCGAGATCGGACCTGCGCAGCATTGCGCATGGCTATCCGAACTGGACAGGAAGGCGACGCTCTCGCTCTATCTGCATGTGCCGTTCTGCCCCTCGCTCTGCTTCTATTGCGGCTGCACCACCAAGGCGACGCGGCGTCCTGCGCCCGTGGCGGCCTATGTCGCGCGGCTGGAGAAGGAGATCGACCTCGTCGCCGCCCGCGCTGGCGAACGCCCTGTCACGCACATCGCCTGGGGTGGGGGTACGCCGAGCCTGATCGGGCCGGAGGCGCTGAAGCGCCTCTATGGGCGGATCGCCGCCGGCTTCGACGTCGGGCCGCTCGCCGAGCACTCGATCGAACTCGATCCGCGCGAGACCGACGAGCCTCTGGCCGATGCGCTTGCCGCCATCGGGGTCGACCGCGTGAGCTTCGGCGTGCAGGATTTCAGCGCCCATGTGCAGTCGGCCATCGGCCGCGTGCAGCCCTTCGGCACGGTCGAACAGGCGGTCAAGCTGGTGCGCGAGGCCGGCGTGGCCGCCGTCAATCTCGATCTCATGTACGGCCTGCCGCACCAGACCGAGCGCGACGTGCGCCGCACCGCCAAGCTCGCCACGCTGCTCGAGCCGGAACGCCTCGCGCTGTTCGGCTATGCCCATGTGCCATGGGTGCGGCCCAATCAGCGCCTGATCGACCAGAAGGCGCTGCCGGGCGCCGCCGAGCGGCTAGACCAGTCGGAAGCCGCCCGCGAAACGCTGGTCGCCAGCGGGTACGTTGCCATCGGCCTCGACCATTTCGCCCGGCCCGACGATCCCATGGCCATCGCGGCGGCGGCAGGCCAGCTGCATCGCAACTTCCAGGGCTATACGGTCGACCGGGCCGACGCGCTGATCGGGCTGGGCGCTTCCGCCATCAGCCGCTTCCCGCAGGGCTTTACCCAGAACGCACCCGATTCGGCCTCGCATATCCGCGCCATCGATCAGGGGAACTTCTCCACCGTGCGCGGCATCGCCTTCACCCGTGACGACATCAAGCGCGGCGCCCTCATCGAGCGGCTGATGTGCGATCTGGCGGTCGACCTCGATCCGGCGACGCTGGCCGAGGCGGCTCCCCGTCTTGCCACGCTGATGCAGGACGGCCTGCTGCGCATCGAGGGGCGCCACATCGAGATGACGCCGGACGGACGGCCCTTCGTGCGCCTGGCCGCCGCCGCGCTCGACGCCCGCCTGCAGGCCGGCACGACGCGCCACTCCGTCGCCGTCTGATCTTCCGCGCCGACAAAGAAAAACGCCCCGCGGCGAAGCGGGGCGTCAAGGCCTTCGGGGAGGGACGCTGGAGACGCAGTTCGCCAGCTCAGGCGGCGCCGGCGAGGCGGCGCATGGTGCCGCGGTCGTGGATCTTCACCTCATCCGCCCGCAGCAGGGCAACGAGCCCCCGGCGCTTCAGCTCGGAAAAGGCGCGGCTCACCGTCTCCAGCGTCAGGCCGAGGAAGTCGGCGATCTCCTGCCGGGTCATGGAAAGGCGCAGCGTGCCGCCGACCATACCCTCCGGCACCAGCCGCATGAGGAAGAAGGCGACGCGCTCCAGCGCCGACATACGCCCGAGCACCAAAGCGTGGGAGTGCATCGCGCAAAGCTGCGCCTCGAAGCGGCGGAGCAGGCGGGCGGCGAGCACCGGGTCTCGCTCCAGCGCACTGCGGTCATGCGTGGTGATGGTCGCCGCGGTGAGCGTCTCGGCCGAGCAGGCATAGGCATCGCAGGAGGCGAGGCCGAACACGTCGCCGGGACCGAGCAGTTCGACCACCTGGCGCCGGCCGTCCGGCAGCAGCTTGGTCAGCATCACCGCGCCGTCCACCACTTCCATGATGCGCCGGGCGGGATCGCCTTCGTGCAGCACGGTGACATGGGCGGCGATGCGCATGTTGGACGCGTGCGCCTCGCCCATCGTCGGCTGACGCGAATAGCTGCCGGTGCGTTCGTCGATGATCTGGCGCATCTTGCCCTCCGCGAATTGATCTACCTCAACCATAGAGGGCGACGGTCGCGCCGACAGTTCGGGGGGCTGCGTAAGGGACTTTCCGGAAGGGCCGCACGAAAGCCTTGATCCGAAAAGGAAAAGGCCGGGACGCGACCCCGGCCTTGCAGTGATCCGCGTAAGGGGACGTGGCGCTAATCCAGCGGGATGGCCTGCGCCAGCGTCTCGACGTCGAGCGGCTTGCGCACCAGCATGGTCGGCTTGAGGCCGCGCAACTGGTGTTCGATCGCGCTCTGCGACTGGCCGGTAATGACCACGACCCGCGGCACCGCTGCCAGCTTCAGCAGCCAGCGCACCACCTGGGCACCGGAAATGCCCGGCAGGCTGAGGTCGACGATGACCGTGTCCCCCCCGTCTGGCGGCGTTGACCGGAACAGGCTCTCGGCGTCCGGATAGGAGATTACGTTGTGACCAAGATTCGCGAGGATGAGGCTGAGTGAATCGCTCACGCCCGCATCATCCTCCACCACATGAACTCGCACCGGCATTCTCCCGCTTGACGCCTCGAAACTGGTCAAGCAAGCCCGCCGTAGCAATTCGTAGGGATGCGTAGCCCGCGTGGGTTGCGTCGCCGCCTATGTCAGGCACGCATGTCTTTAAGTACGATTCGCACCAGGTCGGCGGCGTTCTTGGCACCGAGCTTTTCCATGATGCGGGCGCGATGCACCTCGATGGTGCGCGGCGAAATGCCGAGCACGCGCCCCGCCTCCTTGTTGGAGGCGCCGGAGGCGATCTGCACAAGCACTTCGCGCTCGCGCGGCGTCAGCAGGTCGTGGCCGGGGAAATGGGCGGTAAGCAGGTCGCCCGGCTCGGCGGCACTGCGGCGATTATGGGCGTCGATGGCGTCGCGCACCCGCTCGACGACGGTATCGGCATCGAACGGTTTCTCGATGAAGTCCAGCGCGCCATGGCGGATGGCGTCCACCGCCATCGGAATATCTCCCTGGCCGGAGATGACGAAGATCGGCGCCGGATAACGGTCCGCTTCCAATTCCTTCAAAATGTCGAGCCCGGAACGGCCCGGCATGTGGACGTCCAGCACGATGCAGGCCGGCACATGATTGCGGGCGACCGAGAGGAAGGCCGCACCGTCGGAAAAGCCGCGCACATGGTAGCCTTCCAGGCTCAACACGAGCGATAGCGCGTCGCGCACCGCCGAATCGTCGTCCACGATGAAGACTTCGCCCATCTGCGCCATATTACGCTCCCTCACCCGAACTCGGCCGGCACCGGCGACGCAACAGGCAGCACGAGCGCGAAGCACGCACCCTTGCCATTGCCGCCGGGATCGACCAGCAGATCGCCCCCGTGGTTCTGTGCGATCGTCCGAGAAATCGCAAGCCCGAGCCCCATGCCGCGACGTTTTGAACTAGCGAACGCCTCGAACAGCTTGGGCAGCGCCTGCGGCGCGATGCCCGGCCCGTTATCCTCGACCTCGATCACCACGTTGCCGTCCTTCATCCGCGTGCTGACGCGGATCGCGGGATCGGCCGTGCCCGACGCCGCCTCGATGGCGTTGCGCACGAGGTTCACGATGATCTGCTGCACCTGCACCGGATCGACCGAGACATGCGGCAACTCACCGCCCGGCTCGCGATCGACGCGGATACGGTGACTCTGGCCGAGCAAGGTGAGCTCGATCGCATCGTCGACCAGCGGGTTGATGTCGCGCACATGGCGTTCCGGCTCGCGCTTCTCGACGAACTGACGCATGCGCTGGATGATGTGACCCGCGCGCTCGGCCTCGCCGGCCGCCTTGTCGAGGATGTCGCCCACCACCTTGTTGATGTCGATACCCTTCTGGTGGGCGCGGCGGATCGCCTGCAGATAGAGGATAAGCGCGGTGAGCGGCTGGTTCAGCTCATGCGCGATGGCCGCGCCCATCTCGTCGATGGCCGAGACGCGGGCGAGATGGACGAGTTCGCTCTGCAGGTCGGCGAGCCTCTGCTCGCTCTCCTTGCGCGGGCGCAGGTCGCGCAGGATGCCGATGAACTGGCGCCCCTCCGGCGTTGCCGCCTCGCCGACGGAAAGCTCCAGCGGGAAGATCGTGCCGTCGGCATGGCGACCGCGCACCTCGCGGCCGATGCCGATGATCTTCTTCACACCGGTGCGGATGTAGCTGCCGACATATTCGTCATGTTCGACGGCATATTCCATCGGCATCACGATCTTGACGTTCTTCCCCACCGCCTCGGCGGCGCGGATGCCGAACATCTGCTCGCAGGCCTTGTTGAAGATCAGGATGCGCGCGTGTTCGTCGATGACGATGATGCCGTCGGCGGCGGTATCCAGCACCGACAGAAGCCGGGCTTCGGATACCGTCGGCGGGTGGTCCGCCTCGTGAGACGAAGTCAGTTCGCGCATGATTTCAGTGTGCTCCCCCTACCGGCCCACCGCAACAGGCCATTACGTGAATCCCCGTAGCTTGGGGTTTGCACTTGGGGAAGATGCTGGGCGCAGCCGGCCGACTCACTTCTTCAGCCAGCTCACCAGCCGGTCGGTCGCCTCCATGATCTGCGCCTCGCCGCGCGCGAAGCACAGGCGGATATAGGCCTCGCCGCCCGGCCCGAAGGCGGTGCCGGGGGCAAGGCCGATATTGGCCTCGTCGACCAGCTTCAAGGCCAGCTGGCGCGTGTCGTCCTCCCCCTCCACACCGAAGAACATGTAGAAGGCGCCGGGCGGCGGAGCGAAGCGCACCCGGTTCGAGCCGGCGAGCCCCTGTGCGACGATCTCGCGCCCGCGCCGCGCCCGCTCGATCTGGTGCACCACGAAGCTCTCGCCGCGTTCCAGCGCCGCGACTCCGGCACGCTGCATGAAGGCGGCGACGCCCGAATTGGAATACTGGATGAGGTTCTCGATCACATCGCCCAGCGCGGGATGCGCCTCGATCCAACCCATCCGCCAGCCGGTCATCGCCCAGTTCTTCGAGAAGGTCTGCACGAAAAGGATGCGGTCCTCCGGCTCCATGACGTCGTGGAAGGAGGGCGCGAGCCCGCCCTCACCGGCCTCGTAGAAGAAGCGGCCATAAATCTCGTCGGCGATGATCCACAGACCGTGGCGGCGGGCGATGTCGAGCACGCCGCGCAGCGTGTCGTGCGAGGCGACGAAGCCGGTCGGGTTGGCCGGCGAATTGATGAAGATGGCGCGCGTGCGCGGCGTCACCGCGCTCTCCAGCTGGTCGAGGTCCAGCCAGAAGCCCCGCGTCTCATCGAAGGAGAACGGCACATAGACCGGCCGCGCCCCGGCCGCCTCGGCGCCGGCGGCAATGTTCGGCCACTCCGGCGAGGGCACGATGATTTCCTCGCCCGCCGACACGGTCAGCGCCAGCGCGACCTGCACGGCGTGCATCCCGGAGCCGGTGACGAAATAGCGCTCGGGATCCTCGGCCACACCGTAGAGCCGGCTCATGTAGCGGGCGATGGCCGCGCGCAGCTCGGGAATGCCGCGCTGCCAGGTGTAGAAGGTCTCGCCTGCCGCCAGCGAGCGCGTCGCCGCCTCGGCGATGAAGGAAGGCGTGGGCAGATCGCCCTCACCGGCCCAGAGCGGGATCAGCCCCTCGCGCCCGCGCCCATAGTTGAACACCTCGACGATGCCGCTCTCGGGCAAGGTGAGCGCCTGCGGGCGGACATGATCGAGCAGCGAGGGCGACGACAGCAGGGGAGCGGCGGAAGAGGGCATGAAGGGCTCGTGGCGAGGATATGGGACTACAGGGAAGATATGAACATAACCCACATCCACGCCGGCGCTCATGAAAAGACGTCATGCCGACATTGACGAGCCTTATGGGCAGCGGCGGAGCCCGCCAGCCGCGCGATCCGCGCATTGCCTGCGTCGAGGCCGCATTTTCACGAAGATCGCTCCGCGCGAAACACGGCGCGCAACATGGGCCGATCCTAGCCCTTCGCCGCCACCACGACGAGACCGGGCACCGGCTGGTCCTTCTCGCGGCGAGTCGACTGCGCGGTGAGCGATACCAGCTCCAGCCCGGCCGCCTCGAGCGCGGCACGCACATAGGCTTCCGCATGGGCGAAGCGCAGCGTGTCGCGCAACCGGATTCCCTCGCCGTCATGCGTCTCCACGGTGAAGGCGATGAGCCCGCCCGGCTCCAGCACGCGGCGGGATTCGCCGAGGATCGGGCCGAGGTCGTCGAGATAGCAGAAGGCGTCGCCGGCGAAGATCAGGTCGACATCCTCTCCCGTGCGCCCCTTGAGGAAGGCGACCATCTCGCCCGCCACCGCCCGCTCATAGACGCCACGCCGCAGGGCGAGCGCGATCATGTTGGGCGAGAGGTCGACGCCGTCCAGGCCCCCGACGTGGTCGGCCAGCCTCAAGGCGACCAGTCCGGTGCCGCAGCCGAGATCGAGGCCCCGACCGAAGGCATAGGGACGGGAGAGTGCATGGCACGCTTCCGCCAGTGCCGCGTCGATCAGCTCCGGTCCGCGATAGCCGAGCCGGGCAAGGGCCGCATCGAAGCGGTCGGCATACTGGTCGAACAGCGTGCGCACATAGGCTTCGCTCATGCCGAAACCCGTTCCGGCGCCGCCTGCCTCCGGCAGCGTACCGCCGAGGCGGACGATGTGCAGACCCGCGCCAAGCGTGTCGGTGGGGTCGAGATCGAGCGCGTGCCCATAGGCCTCGATGGCCCCCGCGAGATCGCCCGCCGCCTCGCGCGCCCCGCCGAGCAGGAACCAGCCGGGCGCATAATGCCCGGCGCGCTCCACCGCCTCGACGAGAAGCGCGGCGGCATCGGGCGCATTGCCCTCCGCCATCAGCGCGCGCGCCCACTCGATCCGGCGATCGACCGTGGGGTCGCCGGAGGAAAGGATCAGCCGGGCGGGGCTCATGCGGGGGGCTCGCGAAAAATGGACAGGGCCGCCCTATATATGTTCCGCAATGCGCCCGGAAGAACTTCTCCACTCCACGCCGCAGGGGCTTTATTCGCCCGCCGGCGATTTCTTCATCGATCCCACCCGCCCGGTTCCCCGCGCGCTGGTGACGCATGGCCATTCCGACCATGCGCGCGCGGGCCACGGCACGGTGCTGGCGACCCGCCAGACGCTCGACATCATGGCGATCCGCTATGGCGAGGGCTTCGCCGGCTCGACGCAGGCGGCCGCCTATGGCGCGCGCGTCGAGGTGAACGGCGTCGGCGTCACCTTCCATCCCGCCGGCCATATCCTCGGCAGCGCGCAGATCGCCCTCGACTGGAAGGGCTGCACCATCGTCGCCTCGGGCGACTACAAGCCCGGCGACGACCCGACCGCCGCGCCCTTCGCGCCGGTGCCGTGCCACGTCTTCATCTCGGAGGCGACCTTCGGCCTGCCGGTGTTCCGCCATCCCGATCCCGCTTCCGAAATCGCCAAACTCACCTCGTCGCTCGCGCTGTTTCCCGAACGGGCGCATCTCGTCGGCGCCTATGCGCTCGGCAAGGCACAGCGGGTGATGGCGCTTTTGCGCGCCGCCGGGCACGAGCGGCCGATCCTGATCCATGGCGCGATGGAGCGGCTGACCGACTACTACCAGTCGCAGGGCATCGCGCTCGGCGACATACGCCTTGCCCGCGACGTGAAGCCGGCCGAACTCGCCGGCACGGTGGTCATCTGCCCGCCGAGCGCGATGAGCGATGTATGGTCGCGCCGTTTCCCCGACCCCGTCACCGCCTTCGCCTCCGGCTGGATGCGCATCCGCGCCCGCGCGCGCCAGCACGGCGTCGAGCTGCCGCTGATCATCTCTGACCATGCCGACTGGGACGATCTGCAGGCCGCCATCCTCGCCACTGGCTGCGAGGAACTCTGGGTCACCCACGGCCAAGAGGACGCGCTGGTGCACTGGGCGCAGCTGGCCGGCCTGCGCGCCAGGCCGCTGCACATGGTCGGCTATGGCGAGGAGGAGGCGGAAAGCGTGGCGGCGCCCGATGCGGCCCCCGAAGGGACGCAGCCATGAACCGCTTCGCCGCCCTGCTCGACCGCCTCGCCTATGAGCCGCGCCGCAACGGCAAGATCGCGCTCATCGCCGATTATTTCCGCCACGCGCCCGACCCCGAACGCGGCTTCGCGCTGGCCGCGCTGACCGGCGCGCTGTCGTTCCGCAACGCCAAGCCGGGGCTGATCCGCCAGCTGATTTCCGAGCGTACCGACCCGGTGCTGTTCGCGCTCTCCTATGACTATGTCGGCGACCTCTCCGAGACCGTCGCGCTGATGTGGCCGGCGCCGCACGGGCTGAACGACACCGAGCCGCCGCCGCTTTCCGCCATCGTTCATGCCTTCACCCATATGGGCCGCGCGGAACTGCCCGCCGTGCTGGCCTCGCTGCTCGACCGGCTGGACGAGACCGGGCGCTGGGCGCTCTTGAAGCTCATCACCGGCGGGTTGCGCATCGGCGTCTCGGCGCGGCTCGCCAAGACGGCGGTGGCGGCGCTGGGGGAACGCACGCCCGACGAGATCGAGCTGGTGTGGCCCGGCCTCACCCCACCCTATGAGGAACTGTTCGCCTGGGCGCAGGGAACCGGCCCACGCCCGGAGACGGACGATCCGGCACCGTTCCGCCCCGTCATGCTGTCCCACCCCATCGAGGATGCGGATTTCGAGGCCCTCGACCCCGCGCATTTCCGCGCCGAATGGAAATGGGACGGCATCCGCATCCAGGCGGTGCGCGCGTCCGCGCCCGACGGGCATCACGTTACACGGCTCTACAGCCGCACCGGCGAGGACATTTCCGCCGCCTTTCCTGATCTTGCCGAGGCGCTCGCCTTTGACGGCGTAGTCGACGGCGAGCTCCTGATCCTGCGCGAGGGACGCGTTCAGTCCTTCAACGTGCTGCAACAGAGGCTGAACCGGAAGGCGGTCTCACCCAAGCTGATCGCCGAGTTCCCCGCCCATATCCGCGCCTACGACCTGCTCGTGGAAGCTGGCGAGGACCTGCGCGACCTGCCCTTCGAGACGCGCCGGACAAGGCTGGAAGCGCTGATCGCCGCCCATCCCGCCGACGGGCGCCTCGACCTCTCCCCGCTGGTGCCCTTCACCAGCTGGGACGAGCTGGCGCAGGCCCGCGCCGACCCGGCCGCTCATGGCGCCGTCGACGATGCCGAGGCGGTGGAGGGGGTCATGCTCAAGCGCGCGGACAGCGCCTATTCGCCCGGCCGGCCGAAGGGGCCGTGGTGGAAGTGGAAGCGCGACCCGCACAGCCTCGACGCCGTGCTGATGTATGCCCAGCGCGGTCACGGCAAGCGCTCCTCCTTCTACTCCGACTACACCTTCGGGGTGTGGACGGATGAGGGGGAACTGGTGCCGGTCGGGAAAGCCTATTTCGGCTTCACCGACGCCGAGCTGATCGAGATCGACCGCTTCGTGCGCCGCAATACCATCAACCGCTTCGGTCCCGTGCGCGAGGTGGTCCACACCGCGAGTGAGGGACTGGTGCTGGAAGTCGCCTTCGAGGGGCTGGCCCGCTCCACCCGCCACCGCTCGGGCCTTGCCATGCGCTTCCCCCGCATCGCCCGCCTGCGCTGGGACAAGCCGCCCGGCGAGGCCGACCGGCTGGAGACGCTGGAGAAGATGATCGGTGATGACGCGCATGCTCCCCGCCGCCCCTCGCCCGTGCTAGGGAAGCAGCCGTCGTCTGCCGAGAGAGGTTGAGTCCATGGCCGATAACCAGTTCGCCCGCTGGATAGGTGGGTCGCCCCTTTGGGTGCTCGTTCGTCTCCTGCTGCTCTCGCTGGTGGTCGGCGTCATCCTCTCCGCTCTCGGCCTCGACCCGATGAACATATTGTCGAGCCTGGAGAGCCTGGTGCGCCACCTGTTCAGCTTCGGCTTCGACACCGTCGAGCGGCTCTGGCGCTACATCGTGCTCGGCGCGGTGATCGTCATCCCGCTCTGGCTCATCACCCGCATCGCCAGCCGGGGCCGGTGACTTCGTGAATTTCGCGTCGGCCGGCCGGGTGGAGGTCACCTCCCGTCGCTTTCTCGCCATCGCCCTGCCGGCAACGCTGGCGCAGATGACGACGCCGCTGCTCGGCCTCGTCGCCACCGGCGCCATCGGCCGGCTCGGCGACGCGGTGCTACTCGGCGCGGTCGCCGTCGGTGCCCTGCTGTTCGACTTCGTGTTCTGGGTCTTCGGCTCGCTGCGCGCGGGCACGGCGGGCCTGACCGCGCAGGCGCTGGGGCGCGACGAGAGCGTGGAGCTGCGTGCCGTGCTCTACCGCGCGCTGCTCATCACCCTCGCCATCGGCCTCACGCTGATCGTGCTCAGCGTGCCGTTCAGCCACGCCGCCTTCGCGCTGATGGGAACGGGCGAGGGCGTGCATGAGGCGGCCGCGCTGTATTTCTCGGTACGCATCCTTTCCGCGCCCTTCGCCATCGGCAATTTCGTCGTGCTCGGCTGGCTGATCGGCATTGCCCGCACCGATATCGGCCTCGGACTGCAGATACTCATCGCCGTGGTGAATGCCGGCATGACCGTGCTGCTGGTGCTCCACTGGGACTTCGGCATCGTCGGCGCCGCGCTCGCCAATGTGCTGGCCGAGATCACCGGCACCCTCTTCGGCCTGGCGGCCGCCGCACGGCTGATGGGCGCGAACTGGCGCGTGCCGTGGCGCATCGTGCTCGACCGCAAGCGCATGATCGAGACCGCGGCGGTCAACAGCGACATCATGATCCGCACCGGCCTCCTGATGGCCGTGCTGGTGTTCTTCACCGCGCAGGGCGCGCGGACCGACGACGTGACGCTGGCCGCCAACGCCGTGCTCTACAACATCGTGATGGTCACCGCCTTCTTCCTCGACGGCTTCGCCACCGCCGCCGAACAGGTGTGCGGCCAGAGCGTGGGGGCAAGGGACCATGCCGGTTTTCGCCGTGCCGTGCGCATGACGCTGGCCTGGGGTTTCGGCTTCGCCGCGCCGGCCACGCTCGCGTTGATGGCCACGGGTGGCGCCTTCATCGATGTGCTCGCCACCAATCCGGACGTGCGGGCGGTGGGGCGGGAATTCCTACCACTTGCCGCGCTGACCCCGCTCATCGGCGTCGCCGCCTTCGCCTATGACGGCATCTATACCGGCTCCACCTGGGCGCGCGACATGCGCAACATGATGCTGCCGGCCGTGGCGCTGTACTTCCTCGTCTGGTGGCTGACGCTGCCGCTCGGCAATACCGGACTGTGGTTCGCCTATCTCGCCTTCATGGCCGGACGTGGCCTGTTCCAGGCGTTGCGCATGCCGACGCTGGAGCGGCGAACCTTCGCCGGCTCCCTTCCCGCTTGACCCTCGGCCCGGCGGGCGGGAGGATCGGCTCGTCCCGGCCTTTCACGCCGGAAAACAAGAAGCCGGGGCGCATGGGAGAGACGCATGCATATGCGAACGGGCGCCGCCATCGCCGGCATTCTGCTGCTGCTGACAATCCAGGTGGAGGCTGACGGATCGGGCGATCCGGCCGCGACGAGCTCCACCGATGGCGAGTACAGCGACAGCCAGGGCAACCCGACCTTCAAGATCGACAAGGACGGCACTGTCGACTGGTACACGTCGGTCGGCTACATCCGCTACACCGCGAACTGCATGCAGTGCCACGGCCCGGACGGGCTCGGCTCCAGCTTCGCGCCCTCGCTGGTGGATGCGCTGCAGACGCTGAACTACAGCCAGTTCGTCGACACCGTCACCAACGGCAAGAAGAACGTCAGCGCGAGCCAGGACCTCGTCATGCCGGCCTTCGGGACGAATCCGAACGTGATGTGCTTCCTCGATGCCATCTTCGTCTATCTCCGGGCGCGCTCCGACGGCGCGCTCGGCCGCGGCCAGCCACAGAACAACGCGCCGAAGCCCGCCGGCTACAGCGCGACGGAAGACGCCTGCATGGGTTAGCCGGGGAAAGGTTCCGCCACCATGTCCCGCGCCCGCCGCCCGGTAAGCGCGGCAAGGCTCGTCCCCTCCTTCGTAAGACGCGCCAGCAGCCCCTGCTTGATGCGCGGCACGAGGCCGAGGCCTTCATAGACCAGCGCGGAGTAGAGCTGAATGAGGCTCGCCCCCGCCTCGATCTTGGCGATGGCGGTCTCGGGACTGTCGATGCCGCCCGCGCCGATCAGCGGGAAGGCGCCCTCCACGCGGACATAGGTTTCCGCCAGCATGCGGGTCGCCAGCGGGAAAAGCGGCCGGCCGGAAAGTCCGCCGGTCTCCCCCTTGTGGAACGAGCGCAACGTGGTCGGCCGCGAGATGGTGGTGTTGGAGACGATCAGCCCGTCAATGCCGCGCCGGCGCGCCACCTGCACCACGCCGTCGAGATGGGCGAGGGCGAGATCGGGAGCGATCTTCAGCAGCAGCGGAATGCCCGGCGCAACGCGTTCGCGCGCCTCGATCACGCGGGCGAGCAGATCGTCGAGCGCGCTCTCCTCCTGCAGGTCGCGCAGGCCGGGTGTGTTGGGCGAGGAGACGTTGGCGGTGAAGTAGGTGGCGAGGCCGGCGAAGGCCTCGATGCCGGCGACATAATCCGCCGCGCGGTCAGCCGACTCCTTGTTCGCCCCGACATTCACGCCGACGATTCCCGGCCGGCCCTTGCGGGCAAGGAGGCGCGCCTTCGCCGGCCCATGGCCGCCGCTGTTGAAGCCGTAGCGGTTGATCACCGCGCGGTCCTCGACGAGGCGGAAATTGCGCGGACGCGGATTGCCCGGCTGCGGCCGCGGCGTGATGGTGCCGACCTCGACGAAACCGAAGCCGGCGCCGAGCATCGCGTCCGGCACCTCGGCCTCCTTGTCGAAGCCGGCGGCAAGACCCACCGGGTTGGGAAATGTCAGGCCGAAGGCCGGGACCTTGAGACGCGCATCGTCCGTCGGCGCCGGGCGTGACGGCAGGCAGGAAAGCGCGCGGATGGCGAGGCCATGCGCGGTCTCCGGATCGATGAGCCGCGCGAAGGGCAAGGCGAGGTCGAGAAGCGCGCTCATGGATCAGCCTTCGAGTTCGGGAAAGATGTGCCGGCCATCCGCACTGAGGGGGAGCGGGCGCACCCATGCCACCGCGTCGAGGCCGAGCGACCCGTAGAGATGGGGAAACAGCGCACCTCCGCGCGAGCGCTCCCAGCGCAGCGCCGCGGGATCGAGAGCGGCGGCGCGGATGGCGACCAGCACGAGGTCATGCTGCCCGGCAAAGTGCCGGCTTGCCGTCTCGGCGACCTGCGCCGCGGTGGAGAAATGGATGAAGCCATCGGCGTGGTCCACCGGCGCGCCGTCGAAGCGGCCGGCGGCCTCGGCGGCCTGCCAGAGCGCACGCGGCGCGATCTTGTAGATGAAGTCGGTGATGATGCCGGTCATGGGCCGCCCCGTCGGTCATGGCGCAGATGAGGGCGCCGCGCAGGCTGTAGCGGGCGCCTTGCCGGCTGGCAACGCCGGCCCTCTGGACTTTGGCCGAAATAGGTTCTAATTCCTATCACATAGACAAAATTCCGTCGCTCGGGAGTCGCCATGCTGACCCACGCCCAGATCTGGCGGGCCATCGACCGGCTGGCGGAGCGCCACGGTCTCAGCGTCTCGGCGCTCGCCAAGCGTGCGGGCCTCGATCCCACCAGCTTCAACCGCTCCAAGCGTGAACAGCAGGACGGGCGGGCGCGCTGGCCCTCCACCGAGAGCATCGCCAAGATTCTCGCCGCGACCGGCGCCTCGCTCGACGACTTCATGGCGCTGCTGGACGACACGGCAGCCGCCCGGCGCGCCATCCCGCTCATCGGCTTCGCGCAGGCCGGCGGGGGCGGCTATTTCGATGATGCCGGCTTTCCCGTCGGTGGCTCCTGGGACGAGATCGCCTTTCCCGATGTCGGCGACGAGCACGCCTATGCGCTGGAGATATCCGGCGATTCCATGCTGCCGCTCTATCGCGACGGCGACCTCGTCGTCGTCTCTCCTGCCGCCCCGGTGCGCCGCGGCGACCGCGTCATTGTGAAGACCCGCGAGGGTGAGGTGCTGGCGAAGGAACTGAAGCGCCGCACCGCCCGGACGCTCGAACTGCGCTCGCTCAACCCCGAGCATGCCGACCGGATGCTGCAGGAGAAGGACATCGCCTGGATCGCCCGCGTGCTGTGGGCGAGCCAGTAGGCCGCCGGGCGAGCCGGCAACCGCACAAAGGAACGGCCCCAAAGGCGGGGCCGTTCTTCTTCCCTAGACTTGGCTTATCGTGGGCTTGCTCGCGGAGCCCCGCGCCATCAGCAGCGCACGGCGATCGGGTTGCCCCAACGGTCGCGCGTCCAGCATTCGCGGGGCGAGGTCGCCGCACCGACCACGGCACCCGTCGCAGCACCCACGCCGGCGCCAATCGCCGCGCCGGTGCCGCCGCCGGCAATGCCGCCAATGATCGCGCCGGTGCCGCCGCCGATCAGCGCACCACCCGCGGTGCGACGCTCCGTGGTGGTGCAGGCGGCGGCGCTGAGTGCGACGGCAGAGATCACAAGGACCTTGAGCATTTTCTTCCTCTCCACACTGGCCCGACGGGCTCATGAATGGCCGCCCCCGGGGCTGGCCGCTCGAACTCCATGTCGGTAACGCGCCGGGCTACTCCCGGTTCCTCCGGTACCGCACTTAGGCGAACCGCCCTTCCTACGGCGCTGAAGACGGATTATCATAATACGTACATATATTTTCTGTATTTTATTCTCTTCGTAACCGCGTGACCTTGCCTGGAGGCAGCCATGACCATCCGTCTGGGAGACGTCGTTCCCGACTTCGAAGCCGAGACCACCGAAGGCCCGATCAAGTTCCATGAATGGCTGGGTAACTCCTGGGGCGTGCTGTTCTCCCATCCGAAGAACTTCACCCCCGTCTGCACCACCGAGCTCGGTCAGGTCGCGCGGCTGAAGCCGGAATTCGACCGCCGCAACGTGAAGGTCATCGGCCTGTCGGTCGACCCGCTCAGCGCGCATGAGGTATGGGCGCAGGACATCGCGGAGACGCAGGGCTACGCCCCGAACTTCCCGCTCATCGCCGACCAGGACCGCAAGATCGCCGACCTCTACGACATGATCCACCCCAACGCTTCCGACACCATGACCGTGCGTTCGGTGTTCGTCGTCGGGCCGGACAAGAAGCTGAAACTCTCACTTACCTATCCCGCCAGCGCGGGCCGCAACTTCGACGAGATCCTGCGGGTGATTGATTCGCTGCAGCTCACCGCCCAGCATGCCGTCGCCACCCCGGCGAACTGGAAGGACGGCGACGACGTGATCATCGTCCCTTCGGTGAGCGACGAGGCGGCGAAGGAGAAGTTCCCCGGCGGCTGGAAGACGCTGAAGCCGTATCTGCGCGTGGTCGCCCAGCCGGGCAAGTGAACCGCACCACCCGCGCGGCCCGGCCTACGGGTCGAGCCGCTTGCGGTACTGGACGAAGCCCGACCGCTCGGCGACGCCGGAATAAAGTCGCTGGGCGGCCGTGTTGGTCTCGTGGGTCAGCCAGTAGACCCGCGAGCAGCCCATGGCCCGCGCCGCGCCATAGACATGGCGGATCAACTCGCGCCCCACGCCTCGTCCCCGCGCGGCCTCGCTGACGAACAGGTCGTTGAGGTAGCAATAGTCGCCTTCCGTCCAGGTGGTGCGATGGCGGATGTAGTGCACGAGCCCCAGCGCCTGCCCGTCGCCATCCATGGCGAGCGCACCCCACATCGGCTCGGCCTCATCATTGAGCCGCTGCCAGGTGGTAAGGCTGGCCGCCTCGGGGATCGTCACATCATAGAAGCGCTGATAGCCCTGCCAGAGCGGAAGCCAGAGCGCGTGGTCGTCCGGCGCGAGGGCGCGAATGGTGCTCATGCCAGCACCGCGCCCTTGAAAAGCTCGACACCGCGCAAGAACTCCTCCGCCGCCAGGGCGCGGCTACCGGCCTTCTGCACCTCGACCAGCCGCACCGCGCCCTCCCCGCACGCAACGGTGAGCCTGTCGTCCAGCACCTCGCCCGGCCTTCCTGCACCGGCACCGAGCGTCGAGCGCAGGACCTTCACCCGCATGCCGCCGAGGTCGAACCACGCACCGGGAAAGGGCGAGAGGCCGCGAATATGGTCGTGCACCTTGCGCGCCGGCTGCTGCCAGTCGATCCGCGTCTCGCTTTTCTCGATCTTGGCGGCGTAGGTGACGCCGTCCTCCGGCTGCGGCGTGAAGTTCAGCGCGCCCCGCTCCAGCGCCGCCAGCGCCCGGCCCATAAGGTCGCCGCCGACGATCATCAGCCGGTCGTGCAATTCGCCCGCCGTCATGTCAGGTCCGATGGCGACGCGCTCGATGAGGCCGACCGGGCCGGTATCGAGCCCGGCCTCCATCTTCATCACCGCGACGCCGGACTCGGCATCCCCGGCCATGATGGCGCGCTGGATCGGCGCGGCCCCGCGCCAGCGCGGCAGCAGCGAGGCGTGCACGTTGAGACAGCCAAGTCGGGGAAGATCGAGGATCGCCTGTGGCAGGATGCGGCCATAGGCCACCACCACGGCGACGTCCGCCGCATGCGCAGCGAAGGCCTCCGCCGCCTCGTCGGTGCGCAGCGTCGAGGGGGTGAGCACCGGCACGCCGAGCTTTTCCGCCGCGCGATGCACCGGCGAGGGCACGAGGTCGAGCCCGCGCCGCCCGCCCGCCGCCGGCGCGCGGGTATAGGCGGCGACCACCTCATGGCCGCTGCCGACGATCTCCGCCAGCGTCGGCACGGCGAAGTCCGGCGTGCCCATGAAAACGATGCGCATGCGGGCCCTTTCGGCCGGCGCGGCGCGGGCTCAGGCCCCGTCGCGCTCCTTGTCCCTGGCGAGCTTGGTGAACTTCTTGATCACCCGGTCGCGCTTGAGCTTCGAGATGTGGTCGATGAACAGCACGCCGTTGAGATGGTCGATCTCGTGCTGCACGCAGGTGGCGAACAGGCCGTCCGCATCGATTTCCTGCGTCTCGCCGTTCAGATCCATGTAGCGGACCTTCACCTGCGCCGGGCGCTCGACATCGGCATAATATTCCGGGATCGACAGGCAGCCCTCGGAATAGACCGACAGTTCCTCGGAGGCGCCGATGATCTCGGGATTGATCAGCGCGATCGGGTTCTTCTTCTCTTCCTCGCCCTCGTCGTCACTCTCGCGCTTGGCGACATCGACGGTGATGATGCGTTCGGGAATGCCGACCTGGATCGCCGCCAGCCCGATGCCGGGCGCGTCGTACATGGTTTCGAACATGTCCTCGACGATGGCGCGCACGCGCGCATCCACCCGCATAACGGGATCGGAAATCAGCCGCAGCCGGGAATCGGGGATGATGACAAGCGGACGTATCGACATGCCGTTCAGATAAGCGTTGGCCCGCGCGCGGTCAACGGAGCGAGTTGCCGTGTCGCGGGGGATTATGTTCACTTTCTGTTCGCACACATCGCCAAATCTGCTAGAAGCCATACGATGGATCAGGTCCTGTTCGTCTTCGGCAGCCATCCCGTCACGCTGGCGCAAGCGGCGGCCGGCGCGGCGGCGCTCGGCTTCCTGCTGCTGCTCGCCGTGCTGCGGGCAGTCTCGCGCAGCGCGCGGCAGAACGCCGTGGAGGCGGACGAGCAGGCCCGGCGCGCCGACGAACTGGAGGAGCGGCTTGCCGCTCTTGCCCGCACCCAGGCGGAAACCATCGGCCGCGTGCAATCCATGACCGAGCTGCTGGCGCAGCGCCAGGGCGAGCTCGCCCGCGCGGTCGCCGAGCGGCTCGACGCCTCTTCCTACCGCATGGGCGAGAGCCTCGCGCGCTCCAGCGAGGCGACGCATGAGAACCTCGCCAAGCTGAATGAACGCCTCGCCCTCGTGGACCAGGCACGCCTCAGCCTCGGCGAATTGTCGGGGCAGGTGATGAGCCTGCGCGAAACCCTGTCCAACAAGCAGGCGCGCGGCGCCTTCGGCGAAGGCCGGCTGCAGGCCATCATCGCGGACGGGCTGCCGCGCGACAGTTTCGCCTTCCAGCACACGCTGACCAATGGACGGCGCGCCGACTGCGCCATCTTCCTGCCGGGCGACAAGCGTCCGCTGCTGGTCGATTCCAAGTTTCCGCTGGAGGCCGTCACCGCCTTCCGCGAGGCGCAGACGCCGGAAGCGCGCAAGCAGGCTGAAACGCGTCTGAAGACCGACGTCACCCGGCACATCACCGACATTGCCGAGCGCTACCTCGTCAGCGGCGAGACGCAGGATGTCGCGCTGATGTTCGTGCCATCCGAATCCGTCTATGGCGAACTGCACGAGCATTTCGACGAGGTGATCCAGCGCGCTTTCCGCGCCCGCGTCATACTCGTCTCTCCCTCGCTGCTCATGCTGGCGGTGCAGGTGGTGCAGGCCATCTGTAGGGATGCGCGCATGCGCGAGCAGGCCGACCTCATCCGCGCCGAATGCGGCAGGCTGGTCGCCGACGTCATCCGCCTGCGCGACCGCGTTGGCAATCTGCAGAAGCACTTCGGGCAGGTGAACGACGACGTGGCGCAGGCGCTGACCTCCGCCGACAAGATCGCCCGGCGCGGCACGCGCATCGAGCAGCTCGAATTCGAGGCGGATGGGCCTTCTGACACGGCCGCCGATGAGCCGCTCCCCGCGCCGCTCGGCCTGCGCGGCGCCGCGGAGTAGAGGGGCGCGCCGCGCGCACGCAGCCGAGTTCCCCTGCGCGGCCATGTCTCCCCTTGTCTTTCCTCCCTCCAATTCGCAGATGAAAGGCTTTCTGATAGTCTGATAGAATCTTTCTATCGTCCTTGTTCAGGAAGCGTCTGCGTGATCGACCGTTTCGAACTTCTGCTCGCCCTCGCCAAGGAGCGTCATTTCGGCCGCGCCGCCGAATCCTGCGGCGTAACCCAGCCCACCCTCTCCGCCGGCCTCAAGCAGCTCGAGGAACAGCTCGGCGTGCGCCTCGTCGAGCGCGGCTCACGCTTCATCGGCTTCACTCCGGAGGGCGAGCGCGCGCTGCAATGGGCCCGCCGGGTGATCGGCGATGTGCGCGCCATGCGCCAGGAGATCGCCGGCATGCGCAAGGGCCTCAGTGGCCATCTGCGCATCGCCGCCATCCCCACCGCCATGCCGATGCTCTCCGAGCTCACCACGCCGTTCCACGAGAAGCATGCGGATGTGCGCTTCACCCTGATGTCGGCCTCCTCCAACGAGGTGTTGCGGCTGATCGAGAATCTCGAGGCGGATGCGGGCATCACCTATCTCGACAACGACCCCGTCGGCCGGCTCAAGACCTTCCCGCTCTACAAGGAGGGCTACCGCTTCCTCACGTCCGTCGACGCCCCGCTCGGCGACCGCGCCCGCGTGACGTGGGAAGAGATCGGCCAGGTGCCGCTGTGCCTGCTCACCCCGGACATGCAGAACCGGCGCATCGTCGACAAGCAGTTGCAGGAAGCCGGCCACACCTCGACGCCGATGCTGGAGGCCAACTCCACCATTGCCCTGCTCTCGCATGTGCGCACCGGCAAATGGGCCAGCGTCGTCGCCAAGACGCTGGCGGACGTGTTCGCCTTCCCGCCCAATATCCGCTCGATCCCGATCGAGGAGCCGGAAGTGCTGCATCAGATGGGTCTCGTGGTGCTCGACCGCGAGCCGATGACGCCGATCGTTACCGCCCTGATTCAGGAGGCGCGCGCCATCACAACCGAACTCACGGCACGCATCTGACGCCGGCGACGGCGGGGAACCTCACGCACGCCCGTTCGTTGTGTCGTCACAACGGGCGGCATCGCGCCGCCAACATCCATCGGGCGGCAACCGCCGCCAATATGCGTGGAGGCTTATCCGATGCTGGGTTGGGCGCTTACCTTTCTCGTCGTCGCGCTGATTGCCGCGGTGCTCGGCTTCGGCGGCATCGCCGGCACCGCGATCGAGATCGCCAAAATCATCTTCTTCGTTGCCATCATCCTGTTCCTCGTCTCGGCCGTCGTCGGCCTGTTCCGCGGCCGGTCGAGCCGAATGCCCTGATCGGGCAGACGCGGGGGAAGACACCATGGCGACAGGAAAGAGCCCCCGGCAGCACGGCCGGGGGCTCTTTTCGTTCGGGTCTTACCGATGTCGCCCGACAAAGCGAAAGCTGCGGGCAGGACACGTGCATTCAAGACACGTGCATTCAACACAAGCGCGTCCCACACCCGGCCGCTATCGCGACCCGGCCATTCAACATTTACGGTGATGAAAAATTGGGGTGGCCGGGTTCAGACCCGTTCGCCGGCAATGATGACGGCCCGCATCGTCGTATCGGGACCGAAGTCGCCGACATCGTCGATGGCGAGCAACTCGCCGAGCCGCCGGCGCGCCCGGTTGACGCGGCTTTTAATGGTACCGACCGCGCACTGACAGATATCCGCAGCCTCCTCATAGGAGAAGCCCGAAGCCCCCACCAGAACAAGCGCCTCGCGCTGGTCCGGCGGCAGCTTGTCCAGCGCGCTGCGGAAGTCCTCGAAGTCCAGATGCGTGTCCTGGTCCGGATTGGTCGTCAGCGTGGCCGCGAACGCTCCGTCGGAATCGGGAACCTCACGCCGGCGCTTGCGATATTCCGAACGGAACAGGTTGCGCAGAATGGTGAACAGCCAGGCCGGGAGGTTGGTCCCGACGCGGAAGCTGGAAATATTGGCGAAAGCGCGCAGTAGTGTCTCCTGCACGAGATCGTCGGCACGGTCGACATTGCCGCTGAGCGATATGGCAAAAGCCCGCAAATTCGGAATGGCGGCGATGATCTCGTCGCGCAGCGCCGGGTCGAACTTGCTCACCGCCGACCTCCCCCCGTTCCAGAGGAGCCGTCGTCCGCATCGTCGAGCCGCGAAAGCAGGTCCATGAACCGGTCCGGCACGCCCTGACGCACGACGTCATCATACATGGCGCGCAAATGCTGGCCGATCTTCGCCTGAATATCGCTGCCGAGCGCGGTGCCACTCACCGCGCCGGCATGATTGTTGGTCAGGGTTTCCGCGCTGGCGGTGTGCCCCCCGGTCTGCTCTTCATTCATCTTCTCTTTTCCCGACATTGAGCCCCCAAGAGGAAAGAGGTTGGCTCCGTCGCACCTTGCCAACCCATAACGACGGAGCGGCAGGCAGGTTCCGGGAGCAGGACGATTTTCGAAATTAATTTTTCCCCCATTATGGAACCGTCCACTTCATGGCACGTTAACGGTCGCTTGCCTTTTGCATCTGGGGAGACGCGTGTGAGCACTTCGCAACTTGTTGCGCAGCATCTGCCTTTTCTGCGCCGTTACGCCCGTGCGCTCAGCGGAAGTCAGTCCGCGGGGGATACCTACGTAACCGCTCTGCTGGAAACGCTGGTCGCCGATCCTTCCACACTCGATCGCAACGTCGATGCGCGGGTGGCGCTCTACCGCCTGCTCACGCGGCTGTGGGACTCGGTATCCATCAATTCCGAAGTCGATCCCGTCTCGCCTCCCATCCAGGGAGAGCGGCGCCTCGGCCATATAACGCCCGTCGTGCGGCAAGCGTTCCTGCTGGTGTCGCTGGAGGGCTTCAATGAGGAAGATGCCGCCGCGGTGCTCGAGATCGACGTACCGACATTGCGCCATCTCGTTGAGGATGCCGGTCGTGAGTTGGCGGCCGAGATCGCGACCGACGTGCTCATCATCGAGGATGAGCCATTCATCGCGCTGGATCTCGAAGGCCTCGTCGAGGGTCTCGGCCATCGCGTGACCGGCATCGCCCGCACCCACACCGAGGCGGTGAATCTGGCGCGCCGCAAGGCACCCGGCCTCATCCTTGCCGACATCCAGCTGGCCGACGGCTCCTCGGGGCTCGATGCGGTGAACGAGCTGATCGAAAACGTCGAGGTTCCGGTGATTTTCATCACCGCCTATCCCGAGCGCTTCCTCACCGGCATCCGGCCGGAGCCGGCCTTCCTCATCGCCAAGCCGTTTCAGCCTTCCACGGTCGCGGCAGTCATCAGCCAAGCGTTGTTCTTCGAACGGAAGGCGCGTCCGCGGGAGCAGCGCGCCACCGCGTGATCAAATAAATGCTGTCGATCGACGTAGGTCTCATCGACGATGGCGCGCGCTGGATCACCGTCCTGTCGTGCCTTGCCATCGCGTGCGGCGTCATGCTGCTGATCATCCGGCGCCCGGAGCTTTCCGGGCGCATGAAGTTTCTGGGCTATGTCCTGGCGGCCCTGCTCGCCATGCTCGCCCTGCTTTCCGTGCTGGCGACCATGGACAATGGCGGCGTGCCGTGGCTGCAATCCCTGGTACGGATCGGCCTCGCCGTATTGAACCTGGTCGGCGCCATCGCGCTGTGGACCAATCTGCGCGCGCTGACGGAACTGCCCTTGCCCACCCATGTCGTGCGCGAGCAGCGCCGTCTGACGCTGGAGCTTGCCACCGTCCTGCAGCGCTATGAACTGGCGCTGCGAGGGTCCAACGTGGCGATATTCACCCAGGACCGCGAGCTTCGCTATACCTCGGTGAGCAAGCCGCTGTTCGGCGTCCCGGTGGAGCAGGTGCTCGGCGCCAATGACGCCGATCTTCTTGGGGAGCTGCGCTCGCAGTCGCTCAACCTGCTGAAGCGCGAGGCGCTGACCGAAACCGAGCCGCGCAAAGGTGAGATGGAGGTCGAGGAGGACGGCGCCCGGCGCTGGTACGATCTGCACATCGAACCGTTGCGGGATCTCTCGGGCGCCACGGTCGGACTGACCGGCGCCGCCGTCGATGTCACCGAGCGCAAGGAGAACGAGCAGCATCTGCGCCTGCTGATGCGCGAACTGACCCATCGCTCGAAGAATCTGCTGGCGGTCATCCAGGCCATGGCGCGGCAGACCGCCCGCCACGCCGGCTCCATCGACGAGTTCGTCGAGATCTTCAGCGCCCGCCTGCAGGCGCTCGCCCGCTCGCACGACCTGCTGGTGCAGGAAGGCTGGCACGGCGCCTCCCTGACGGAGATGGTGCGTTCCCAGCTCGGCCATCACATCGACCGGGAGAACAGCCAGGTCAGCTTGACCGGCCCGGACATCTTCCTGAAGCCGGAAGCCGCGCAGAATATCGGCCTCGCTTTGCACGAACTGTCCACCAACGCCGCCAAATATGGCGCACTGTCGATGCCGAGCGGCCACGTGTCCATCACCTGGGCGCGGCGCCAGCCCGAGGCCGGCGGCGGCTTCGAACTTTCCTGGACGGAAAAGGGCGGCCCGGCCGTCGTCGAGCCGAAATCACGCGGCTTCGGTTCGCTGGTCATCGAGCGCAACCTCGCCCGCGCGCTCGACGGCAAGGTGGACGTGGAGTTCGCCCCGTCCGGACTGCGCTGCTTCATTTCCGTGCCCGACCAGCATCTCCTCCCCGGCCGCTAGCTTTTGCACCGCCCGCGTCGCGTGGATCGATCCCGGCCGCTGGCGAACGGGAATCGGACGCGCAGATCGGCAATGCGCCGCGCGGAACCGAAATTCCTTACGCGCGTTTAACCATAAGCTGACGGGCAGCGGCGGACGTCGTTTTGCGTGCCGCTTGCCTAAGGCTCTCACGAATATGGTCGCTCGCGGATAACAGTCCGGCGAGAGCGTTAGGCTCTCGCCGTGATGGAGGGATTCGTTCCGTCTTCCGTGCAGCGAATGGCTGGTGGAGGTTGTGTGATGAAGGCTCTGGTCCGCGCCGCCGGCGGCGCTTCACTCTATTTCCTCGGCGCGGCCTCGGGCTTCGCGCTCGCCATCCCGTTGGCGGCCGTGGCGCTCGGCGCCAATACGGGTGCGCGCATGACGCCGCCCGTGGTCAGCCTTTACGGCCCGCCGGCTCTCCCGATCCAATCGCACATGATCAACCGGACCGCCAAGGGATCCCGGCTCGACATCCGCACGCCCGTGGCGCCGGACAGCTCCACCATGGTGGCCAAATCCGAGCCCGCGACGCCCGATGGTTCACTCGCGGAACGCGTGACCGCCGAAACCATCACGCCGTCGATCTCGCGCCCCATCCGGATAACCCCGGCCGACCCTGTCCCGACCCGGCCGGCACGCGCGACGCCCAAGGGCTGCCTTTCGTCGATAGGCGCGACACGGGCCAATCTCGCGACCGACGAATTGACGGTTTGCATCGCAGACGCAGCGATGATCCGAGACTTGGAGTAATATAATAGTACAGCTCCTAAGTTCATTATTTTGAATAATTAACGGAACTCGACCCTGTCCTGAATGTTGTCTCAACATGCGATCGATTATCAGATCGTGAAGAAATAAATACCGCATTCAGTACAGGAGAAAGACGATGACCAACAAGCTCGTGACCCTCACGGCCGTCGCCGCCCTGTCGCTCGCCCCGGCGGTTGCCCTGGCGCAGAGCCCGACGCCCGAAACGACCACTCCCCCAGCCGCCAGTCCGGTCGCCCCGGACGCCGGCACCCCGCAGGCCCCGGCCGCGGAGATGCCGAATTCCACCGCGCCGAGCGCCATGCCGGACAACAGCGCGGCCACTCCCACCGCCGTCACCGCAACCCCGAAGTTCGTGAGTGCGCAGTCGAGCGGCCAGTGGCTGGGCTCCGATCTGATCGGCACCGATGTCGTGACCTCGACCGACGAGAAGCTCGGCTCGATTTCCGATGTGGTGGTGGAGCGTGACGGCAGCATCGTCGCGGCGGTGATCGATGTCGGCGGCTTCCTCGGCATCGGTGCCAAGCCGGTCGCGGTGTCCTTCGACAGCCTGACCCCCACCCCGACCGATGACGGCCAGAAGATCGTGGTGGCGCTCACCAAGGAAGAGCTGAACTCCGCTCCCGAATTCAAGTCGCTGGAGCAGGCGCGCAGCGAGACCTCGGACGCCGCCGCCAAGACCAACTGAGCGGGCGGCTCCCCCGAGCCCCCTCCCCGGTAGCGACGAAGCGGGCTCTGCCCCTCTCGTCACGATGGACATGCCCGGCCACCGCGCCGGGCATGTCGCGTTTTGGCGCGGCATTTGGGCAACTCGCGCGCGGCCTCGATCTCCGCGCACGATGACGCGGACGACAGGATCGGCTAAAGCGATGGACCGATCAGCCGGACCCCGACATGAACGAATCTCCCCGCCGCCGCCGCGCCGACCATGCGTTCAAGGAACTCTTCGATATCGACGCCATGCGCGGCGAGCTTTCCGGGCTTGCGGTGCAGGTGCTCGGCGACGGCAAGGCAGGCCGCGAGATCGAACTGCGCGGGCAGATGGCGCGCCGTCTCAAGACCGCCTACCAGAACGGCCACGCCGTCGCCCAGCGCTGGCTGATGGAGGAAGGCTCGGGGCGGCGCTGTGCCGAGCGCCTCTCGCGCCTGCAGGACGAGATCATCCAGCTTGTCCACGAACTGGCGGTGAAGTTTCTCTACCGCTCCGACAACCCCTCTACGGCCGAGCGCATGGCGGTGGTCGCTGTCGGCGGGTATGGCCGCGGCCTGATGGCGCCGGGCTCGGACACCGACATCCTGTTCCTGTTGCCCTACAAGCAGACCGCCTGGGGCGAGAGCGTCGCCGAGGCGATCCTCTATGTGCTGTGGGACATGGGCCTGAAGGTCGGTCACGCCACCCGCTCGGTCGACGAGTGCATCCGCCAGGCGCGCGGCGACATGACCATCCGCACGGCGCTGCTGGAGGCCCGCCTCCTCCTCGGCGAGAAATCGCTGTTCGACGAATTCGTCCAGCGCTTCGACAAGGAAGTCGTGCAGGGCACGGCGGTTGAGTTCGTCGCCGCCAAGCTCGCCGAGCGCGAGGACCGGCTGAAGCGTGCCGGCCAGTCGCGCTATGTCGTCGAGCCGAATGTGAAGGACGGCAAGGGCGGCCTGCGCGACCTGCACACGCTGTTCTGGATCGCCAAATATGTCTACCGCGTCCACGAGACGCGCGACCTCGTCGCCGCCGGCGTGTTCACCGCCGACGAGGCGAAGATCTTCCGCCGCTGCGAGGACTTCCTCTGGTCGGTGCGCTGCCACCTGCATTTCCTGACCGGCAAGGCCGAGGAGCGCCTGTCCTTCGACCTTCAGCGCGAAATGGCTGAGCGGCTCGGCTACGTGTCCCATCCCGGGATGCGCGACGTCGAGCGCTTCATGAAGCACTATTTCCTGGTCGCCAAGGATGTGGGCGATCTCACCGCCATCGTTTCGGCGGCGCTGGAGGAGCGGCACGACAAGCCGGTGCCGCGCCTCAACCGCATGATCGCCCGGCTGCGCCGCACCCCGCGCCGCACGCTGAAGGAAAGCCGCGACTTCATCGTCGACAATGACCGCATCAATGTCGCCGACGCCAGCGCCTTCGGCCGCGACCCGGTCAACCTGATCCGCGTGTTCCAGCTCGCCGGCAAGCAGGGCCTCGCCTTCCACCCGGATGCGATGCGCCTTGCCACCCGCTCGCTCAAGCTGATCGATCAGCAGCTGCGCGAGAACCCGGAGGCGAACCGGCTGTTCCTCGACATTCTCTGCGCACGCGACACCGCCGAGATCGTGCTGCGGCGGATGAACGAGACCGGCGTGCTTGGCCGCTTCGTGCCGGAGTTCGGCCGCATCGTGGCGATGATGCAATTCAACATGTATCACTCCTACACGGTGGACGAGCACCTGATCCGCTCCATCGGCGTGCTGGCGAAGATCGAGCGCGGCGATCGGCCGGAGTTTGGCCTCGCCAACGAACTGGCGCAGCAGATCAAGAACCGCACGCTGCTCTATGTTGCCGTGTTCCTGCACGACATCGCCAAGGGTCGGCCGGAAGACCATTCGATCGCCGGTGCCCGCGTCGCGCGCAAGCTGTGCCCGCGCTTCGGCCTGTCAGCGAGCGATACCGATACGGTCGCCTGGCTCATCGAGCAGCACCTCACCATGTCGACCATCGCGCAGTCGCGCGACCTGTCCGACCGCAAGACCATCGAGAACTTCGCCGCCGTGGTGCAGAACCTCGAACGCATGAAGCTGCTGCACATCCTCACCACCGCTGACATCGCCGCCGTCGGGCCGGGCGTGTGGAACAACTGGAAGTCGCAGCTGCTGCGCACGCTCTATTACGAGACCGAGCCGGTCGTTACCGGCGGCTTCCTGGAGAGCAACCGCAGCCAGCGCGTCGCCCGCGCGCAGGCCGAATTCCGCAACGCCCTGCCGGAATGGGGCGCCACAGCGCTCGACGCCTATCTCGGCCGGCACTACCCGACCTACTGGCTGCAGACCGACCGCGAACAGCAGGTGGCGCATGCCCGTTTCATCCTGGACGCGGAGGCGCAGGGCCGGGCGCTCGCCACCGCTTCCCATACCGATGCCAAGCGCGGCATCACCGAGCTGACCGTCTTCGCCCCCGACCACCCCAAGCTGCTCGCCGTCATCGCCGGCGCCTGCGCCAGCGCGGGTGCGCACATCGTCGATGCGCAGATCAGCACCACGACGGACGGGCGCGCGCTCGACACCATCTCGCTGACCCGCGCCTTCGAGCTCGACGAGGACGAGATCCGCCGCGCCGACCGCATCGCCGCCGCCATCGAGAAGTCGCTCTCCGGCGAGATCCGTTTGCCGGAGGTCGTCGCCAAGAAGCTGCCGAAGCGCCCGCGCGCCTTCACCGTCGAGCCCGAGGTCACGCTCAATAATTCCTGGTCGAACCGCCATACGGTGGTGGAGGTCTCCGGCCTCGACCGGCCCGGCCTGCTCTACGGCCTGACGCAGACCCTCTCGCGGCTGAACCTCAACATCGCCTCCGCGCATGTGGCGACCTTCGGCGAGCGGGCGGTGGACGTGTTCTACGTCACCGACCTGATGGGCGCGAAGATCATCGGCGCGGCCCGCCACTCCGCCATTCGCCGTGCTCTCTTGCAGGTGCTCGACGCCGACGATGAGGCGAACGCTGCGTAAGTGCGGGATTGGCCGAGCCGCATGAGAGGCTTGTCGCGGGCGCCCCAATCTCGCCCCTTAACCCCCGCTTAAACGACGCGATTTAGAGTTCGTTTACCGGTGGGCATAGGGGATTCACGCGTTTCATGTTCGGACGTCGAGGCGAAGTCGAGCGGCACGAGCCGGTGCTGAGCGCACGCGGTGGTGGAGCCGATCTGCGTCTCACCGCTGACGACCGCCCGACCCTCGGTGCCGCCCCCATGGCCCGCGAGCGCAGCTCCGGCGGCGGCGCCAAGGCGAAGAAGGGTTCTTCCGCCGGCGCGGCCAAGGGTAGCTCCAGGGGCAACGCCACCGGCACGGCGCGCGGCGGCTCTGGCGGCAGACGCCGGCGCAGCCCGAAGCGCGGGCTGCTGACCCGGCTATTCTACTGGACCGTCGTGCTCGGCATCTGGGGCGTCATCGCGCTGGGCGGCCTCATCGCCTATGAGGCGAGCCAACTCCCCCCGATCCAGAACCTCGCCATTCCCGAGCGGCCGCCGACGGTCATCATCGAGGGCGCCGACGGCAAGGCGATCGCCACGCGCGGCGAGATGGGCGGCGCCAGCGTGCCGCTGCGCGCTCTGCCGCCCTATCTGCCGCAGGCATTCGTCGCCATCGAGGACCGGCGCTTCTATTCGCATCACGGGCTCGACCCCATCGGCCTCGCCCGCGCGGTGTTCGTCAATCTGACACGCGGGCGCCTGCGCGAGGGCGGCTCGACGCTGACCCAGCAGCTCGCCAAGAACCTGTTCCTCACCCAGGAGCGCACGCTCTCGCGCAAGGTGCAGGAACTCATCCTCTCGATCTGGCTGGAGACGAAATACTCCAAGAACGAGATCCTCGAACTCTACATGAACCGCGTCTATTTCGGCGCGGGCGCCTATGGCGTCGAGGCCGCGGCCCAGCGCTATTTCGGCAAGTCGGCGCGGCAGGTCACGCTGTCGGAGGCGGCGATGCTCGCCGGCCTCGTCAAGTCGCCCTCCGCCCTCGCCCCCACGCGCAATCTCGAGGGCGCGCAGCAGCGCGCCGAGGTGGTGCTGGCAGCGATGGAGGACGCCGGCTTCATCACACCGGAAATGCAGAAGACCGCGCTGGCCCGCCCGGCCGTGCTGGTGAAGTCGCAGGTGCCGGATTCCTTCGGCTATGTCGCCGACTGGGTGATGGAGCAGCTCAAGACGCTGATCGGCCCGATCGAGCACGATGTGGTGGTGCAGACCACCATCGACCCCGCCTTGCAGGCGACCGCCGACAAGGCGCTGAAGGACGCACTCGCCAAGAGCGGCAAGAAGCTCGGCGTCGAGCAGGGCGCCATCGTGCTCATGGACACCGATGGCGGCGTGCGCGCGCTGGTGGGCGGGCGCTCCTATGAGGAGAGCCAGTACAACCGCGCCGTCACCGCCCGGCGCCAGCCCGGTTCCTCGTTCAAGCCCTTCGTCTACCTCACCGCGATGGAGCGCGGCCTCACCCCGGAGACGGTGCGCGAGGACGCGCCGATCCAGCTCAAGGGCTGGAAGCCGGAGAACTTCTCGCGCGAATATCGCGGCGCCGTCGATCTCAAGACCGCCCTCGCCCTCTCGCTCAACACGGTGGCGGTACGCCTCGCGCTCGAAGTCGGCCCGCCCGAGGTGGTGAAGACCGCGCACCGGCTCGGCATCGCCTCCAAGCTGGAACCCAACGCCTCCATCGCCCTCGGCACCTCCGAGGTCTCGGTGCTGGAAATGGCGAGCGCCTACGCGCCCTTCGCCAATGGCGGCATCGGCGTCACCCCGCATGTCATCGCCCGCGTGCGCGACAAGACCGGCAAGATGCTGTTCTCCTATGCCGAGCCCAGCCGCGGCGTCGTGGTCGCCCCGCCGCACGTCGCCATGATGAACCGCATGATGCAGGACGTGCTGATCACCGGCACCGCGCGCCGCGCCGACCTGCCGGGCTGGCCCGCCGCCGGCAAGACCGGCACCAGCCAGGATTATCGTGACGCCTGGTTCGTCGCCTATACCGGCCGCTTCGTCACCGCGGTGTGGATCGGCAATGACGATTCCTCGCCGACCAGGAAGGCCGGCGGCTCCGGGCTGCCGGTCGAGATCTGGAGCCAGGTGATGAAGGCCGCGCACAAGGACATGCCGCCCGTCGCGCTTCCCGGCGCTGGCAGCTACCTGCCGCCGGGCGTCACCCCGCCGGGCGACGTGCCGGAAGAGCCCGTGGTCACCGGCGGCCCGCAGGCGGCTCCCGCCGCCCCACGCCCCGGCCTCGACAACTGGCTGATCGACAAGTTGTTCGGCCGCAGCTGAGGCCGACCCGTCTCAGTCGTCCTCGGCGCCGTAGCGGTGCAGCTCGGCGCCATGCCTCTTCAGCCACAGCTCGGCCGCCTCGCGTTCGGGGAACAGGCGGTCCACCGTCGCCCAGAAACGCGGGCCGTGGTTCATCTCGCGCCGGTGTGCCACCTCATGGGCGGCGAGATAATCCAGCACGAAGGCAGGCGCCAGGATGAGCCGCCAGGAATAGGACAGCGCCCCGGTCGCCGAGCAGGAGCCCCAGCGGCTCGCCGTGTCGCGCAGCGTGACGCGGGTGATGCTCACGCCGAGCGCGGCGGCATGGCGCTTGGAGGCATCGATCAGGTCGCGCCGCGCCTCGCGCTTGAGGAAGTCGGCCACCCGCCGCCCGACATGAGCCACCTCGCCCGCGACATTGAGCACGGCCACGCCGTCCTCCTCGCTGGTCCACACTGTGCCGCGCACCCCTAGCCGGTGGACGATGCGGGAGGGCACGCCGCGCAGCGGGATCACGGCATCGGGTGTGAAAGGAACGGTCTGCGGCAGCCGGGCGAGCCGGACCTTGATCCAGCCGGCGTGGCGCTGGGCGAAGTCATAGGCCTCGCGTAGCGTGCCGCGCGCCGGCAGCGTCAGCGCGACATCGCGCGTCGCCGCCCGTACCCTCAGCGTGTAGCGGCGGGCACGCGCATTGCGGCGCAGAGTGACTAGGATTTCCTCATCGTCGAGACGCAGCCGGAAATGATCCGGCTCAGGAGCCGGCGAAGCTTTGGGGCGCGCGGGACGAAACAGCATCACTTCAGGAAGCCGGGGAATCTCAGCGCCATTATGGCGCATTCCCCGGTCCGTTTCACCCACGCACGGTCATGTCCGTGGGAAAGCATGCGGCGCTCAGCGCGCCACCCGGCGCCGGTTGCGGTCTTGCACCGGCTGGTAGGCGATGCGCGAGTGAAAGGCGCAATAGGGCAACCCGGTCTTGGTGCGGCTGCCGCAATAGAAGAAGTCGGACTTGCCCGGCTCGCCCACCGGCCAGCGGCAGGTGAACTCGGTCAGGTCGAGAATGGTGCAGCGCTCCGCCATCGCAACAACGTTGGACACGGGATCCGGCAGTTCCTCCGGCTCCGGCTCCATGACCGGGCGGATGACCTGCGCGAGCGCCGTATTGCCCTGCACCATCGGGCGGGACGCCGGGCTCGAGGCGGTGGGACGCGGCTTACGGGGGCGCGGCGCGGGAGCGGCAATCGCCTTGGCGCGGCCGGAGAGCCCGAGGCGGTGCACCTTGCCGATGACCGCATTGCGGGTGACGCCGCCGAGTTCCGCCGCGATCTGGCTCGCCGAGAGCCCTTCCGACCAGAGTTTCTTGAGCAGCTCGACGCGCTCATCCGTCCAGTTCATCGCCCTGCCTCCATCGAACTAGCCCATGCCTCAGACAGAATCCCGCGGCGCGCCGGCCAAGGGACTTGGCCGGGCAAAAACGCCGCTAACGCCACTAAGGGAATGCCGCCGCACGAGATGTCGTATCTGACGAGAGGGAGGCTACAATATGCGTAGACTCACGCCCAGTAGGTTCACGTCCGAAACGATCGTTTTCCCCAGTTGAGAGTCCGTATTGCAACACTTCCGAAACGAATTGAGTCGGATCAAGCACTTGGTCCGACCCGCCCCCGTCGACCTGATCCCGGCAAGGCTGAGGTCGTTGCGATCTTCGGTCCCCCAACGCTGAACGGCCGGGGGCAGGACGAAATATCCGACCCCGGATATTGTGAATGTTGACCCTTGGGCGGTCTTCTATAAAATTCGGGATATCGGGTGCCGCCCCCGCAAGGGCGGCACATTTCGTTTTTGGACCTGCCCTCGACTGATCCCGCGGGCGTGTGATGTGAGACGGAGGGGAGTGATGATCGACCCCATCCTGCCGACCTACAACCGTGTGAACCTCGTATTCGAGCGGGGCGAAGGCGCCTGGCTGTTCACGCGAGACGGGCAGCGATATCTCGACTTCACCGCCGGCATCGCCGTGAACGTGTTGGGCCACGCCCATCCGCATCTCGTCGCCGCGCTCACCGAGCAGGCCGGCAAGCTCTGGCACCTGTCGAACGTGTTCCGCATCGAGGGCGGCGAGCGTCTCGCCCGGCGCCTCATCGCGTCGACCTTCGCCGACACCATGTTCTTCACCAATTCGGGTGCGGAAGCGCTGGAGTGCGCCATCAAGATGGCGCGCAAATACCACTCGGCGAACGGCGCGCCTGAGCGCTACCGCATCATCACCTTCGAGGGCGCCTTCCACGGCCGCACGCTGGCGACCATCGCCGCCGGCGGCAACCCGAAATATCTCGAGGGCTTCGGCCCCGCCATGCCGGGCTTCGACCAGGTGCCGTTCGGCGATCTCGACGCGGTGAAGGCCGCCATCGGGCCGGAGACCGGCGCCATCCTCATCGAACCCGTGCAGGGCGAGGGCGGCGTGCGCTCGGGTCCGTGGTCGTACCTGCGGGCCTTGCGCGCGCTCGCCGACGAACACGGCCTGCTGCTGGTGCTCGACGAGGTGCAGTGCGGCGTCGGGCGCACCGGCAAGTTCTTCGCCCATGAATGGGCCGGCATCACGCCGGACATCATGGCGGTGGCAAAAGGCATCGGCGGCGGCTTCCCGGTCGGCGCCTGCCTCGCCACCGAGGAGGCCGCCAAGGGCATGACCGCCGGCACGCATGGCTCGACCTATGGCGGCAACCCGCTCGCCATGAGCGTTGCCAATGCGGTGCTCGACGTGGTGCTCGCCGACGGCTTTCTCGACCAGGTGCAGGCGACCGCCGGCCGGCTGCGCCAGAAGCTCGCCGAGCTGAAGGACCGCCATCCCGCCGTCGTCGCGGAAGTCCGCGGCGAGGGCCTGCTGATCGGCATTCGCACCCATGTGCCGAATACCGACGTCGTCGCCGCCATGCGCGAGGAGCGCATGCTGGCGCCGACCGCGAGCGACAACGTGGTCCGGCTCCTGCCTCCGCTCAACATCGGCGAGCAGGAGATCGAAGCCGCCTTCACCAAGCTGGATGCCGCCTTCACCCGGATCGAGAATGGCCTCAAGGCCGACGCCGTGAAGGGAGCGGCCGCATGAGCGCGAACAATGGAGCCTCGGCCAGGGCCGTGAAGCACTTCCTCGACCTCGACGCCCTGCCGGCGAGCGAGCTGCGCCAGCTCATGCGCTTCTCGCACGACCTGAAGAAGGAGCGGAAGCGCATCGCCGCGGAGAAGCCGTTCAGCGGCAAGGTGCTGGCCATGGTGTTCGACCAGCCCTCGACCCGCACGCGCATCTCCTTCGATGTCGCCATGCGCCAGCTCGGGGGTGAGACCATCATGCTCACCGGCGCGGAGATGCAGCTCGGTCGCGGCGAGACCATCGCCGATACCGCCAAGGTGCTCTCGCGCTTCGTCGACGCGATCATGATCCGCATCCTCGACCACAGCGCGCTCGAGGAACTCGCGGCCAATGCCAGCGTGCCGGTCATCAACGGGCTGACGCGCGAGTCCCATCCCTGCCAAATCATGGCCGACGTCATGACCTTCGAGGAGCACAAGGGGCCGATCGAGGGGCGCACGGTCGCCTGGACGGGCGATGCCAACAACGTGCTCGCCTCCTGGGTGCATGCCGCCCAGCGCTTCGACTTCGCGCTCAACGTCGCCACCCCGCCAGAGCTGGCCCCGCGTCCGGGACTGGTTGAGTGGGTGCGCGAGACCGGCGCGAAGGTGAGGTTCAGCCATAGCGCCGAGGAGGCCGTGGAGGGTGCCGATTGCGTCGTCACGGACACCTGGGTGTCCATGGGCGACGCCGAAGCCGAGCGGCGCCACAACCTGTTGAAGCCCTATCAGGTCAACGGCGCGCTGATGCGGCGCGCCGCACCGGATGCCATCTTCATGCACTGCCTTCCGGCCCACCGCGGCGAGGAAGTCACCGACGAGGTGATGGACGGCCCGCAGTCGGTGGTGTTCGACGAGGCGGAGAACCGCCTGCACGCACAGAAGGGCATTCTCGCCTGGTGCCTGGAAGACACCGCGGCCTGAGCCCGGCCCCATCGGCGTCATCCCGGACGAAGCGCAGCTTGAATCCGGGATCGCTCCCCGATGTTTGCGCGATCCCGGATCGGCCTCGTGGCCGTCCGGGATGACGGTGGTGCAAATTCGCCCCCTCGCGCAAACTCACCCTCGCACCCATATGGGCGGGCGCCATGACATCACATCCTCACTCCCCCACCCGTTCGCCCTCCCCTGAAGCGGCGGACAATCTCGTCACCCCCTTCCACGTCGACGGGCTCGACGTGCGCGGCCGGGTCGTGCGCCTCGGCGCGACGCTGGACGCTGTGCTGGCGCACCACACCTATCCGCCGGCGGTCAAGCGCCTGCTCGGCGAAGCCGTGGCGCTCACCGTGCTGCTGGGTTCGACGCTGAAGTTCAGCGGCCGCTTCATCCTGCAGACCCGCACCGACGGGCCGGTCGATCTGCTCGTGGTGGACTTCACCGCGCCGCAGGACGTGCGCGCCTATGCCCGCTTCGATGCCGAGCGCCTCGCCGCGCTCGAAGCCGCCGCGCCGGGCGGCCGGCCGGACAGCGGCGCCCTGCTCGGGCGCGGCCATCTCGCCATGACCATCGACCAGAACCTCAGCGTTAACCGCTATCAGGGCGTCGTCGCGCTGGAAGGCGGCGGGCTGGAAGAGGCAGCGCACCAGTACTTCACCCAGTCCGAGCAGATCCCCACCCGCGTGCGCCTCGCCGTGGCGGAGGAAGTGCATGCCGGCGGCGCCGCCTCGTCCTGGCGCGCCGGCGGGCTGATGGTGCAGTTCCTGCCGACCGAAGGCGGGCGCATCCGCCCGGTCGACATGCATCCGGGCGACGCGCCGGAAGGCGTCGACTTGCCGAAGGTCGAGGAGGACGATGCCTGGGTCGAGGCGCAGTCGCTGGTCGGCACGCTGGAGGATGTCGAGCTGGTCGATGGCGAGCTTTCCAGCGAGCGCCTGCTGTTCCGCCTGTTCCACGAGCGCGGCGTGCGGGTGTTCGAGGCCGAGGGCATCCTGGCCAAGTGCTCCTGCTCGCGCGAGCGCGTCGTGGGCGTGCTGAACAGTTTCTCGCACGAGGAGCGCTCGGGGCTGGTGGAGGAGGGCAAGGTCTCCGTCACCTGCGAGTTCTGCGGCCGCAGCTACGATTTCGCGGCGGAAGAGATCCTCGACGCCGGCGCGACGGACGCCGAGGCCTGATCGCCACCGTCGCCGCGGGCCGCCCTCATTTCGGCGGCCCGGCGCTCGACGCCTCGTGAGGTCGGGCAGCCTTGCCCTCGCCGGGCAAAAGCCGTTCACTCTACGAAGACCCAATCCAAGAGGCAGGCCATGTACCGGGCGACGACGCGAGGCGTGCAAGTGACGGTGACGCCGCGCTTCGCGCCCGAGCGCTCCGATCCCGACCGCAGCCAGTATTTCTGGGCCTACACCATCGAGATCATCAATCTCGGCATCGACACGGTGCAGTTGCGCTCGCGCCACTGGATCATCACCGACGCGCTCGGCCGCATGCAGGAAGTGCGCGGCGCGGGTGTCGTCGGCGAGCAGCCGGTGCTGCCGCCAGGGGGGCATTTCGAGTACACCAGCGGCGTGCCGCTACAGACCTCCACCGGCATCATGGAGGGCACCTACCAGCTCGTGACGCAGACCGGCGAGACGTTCGAGGCGGTCGTACCTGCCTTCTCGCTCGACATGCCCGGCGAGAGCCGCACGCTGAACTGAGGAGCGCACGCGGGACATCACCGCTCGCACGGACTTCCGCTTCCGGCCTCCCGGCGAAGCGGCTATGGTGACGCCTGCTTCCACGCCGCCCGGTTCCCGCCGCGATGAACGGTCCCTGCATCCTGTGATCGACTTCCGACCGATCGCCGCCATCCTGGGCGTGCTCCTCGCCATTCTCGGCACGACGATGATGATCCCGGCGCTGGTGGACCTCATCGCCGGCAAGGGCGACTTCCTCGCCTATGTCGCCTCCGCCACCATCACCGTCTTCGTCGGCTTCTCGCTCTGGCTCGCCGGGCGCACCAGCGAGGTGGAGCGGCTCGGCCTGCGGCAGGCTTTCGTGCTGACCGCGGCGAGCTGGGTGCTGCTCTCGGCCTTCGCCGCCATCCCCTTCATGTGGTCGCAGACCAACCTGCCTTTCGTCGATGCGTATTTCGAGGCGATGTCGGGGCTGACCACCACGGGCGCGACGGTGATCTCGAACCTCGACACACGCCCGCCCGGCATCCTTATCTGGCGCGCCTTCCTGCACTGGTACGGCGGCATCGGCATCATCGTCATGGCCATGGCGCTGCTGCCGATGATGCATATTGGCGGCATGCAGCTGTTCCGGGCGGAATCCTCCGACAAGTCGGAGAAGCTGCTGCCGCGCGCCGCGCAGATGGCCAAGAGCATCCTCGGCGCCTACATCGTGCTCTCGCTGGCCTGCGCCGTGACCTATGTGGTCTGCGGCATGAGCGTGTTCGACGCGGTGGCGCACGCCATGGCGACCATCTCCACCGGCGGCTTCTCCACCCACGACGCCTCGATCGGCTACTTCAAGAGTCCCGCCATCGAATATGCGGCGATCTTCTTCATGCTCTCGGGTTCGCTGCCCTTCGTGCTGTATCTGCGCGTGCTGGCCGGCGACTTCAGCCGGATCGTCGCCAATACCGAGGTCCGGCTCTTCCTCGGGCTGGTGATCTTCTTCGCCCTCATCTCCACCGTCGAGCAGGTGCGCGGCGGCATCGCCATCGGCGAGACGGCGCTCCGGCAGGCGCTGTTCAACGTGGTGTCGATCATGTCGACCACCGGCTTCGTGGCGACCGACTTCACCCATTGGGGTCCGCCGACCGACGCGCTCTACTTCATCCTGCTGTTCCTCGGCGCCTGCACCGGCTCTACGGCAGGCGGCATGAAGAGTTTCCGCATCGCCATTCTCGGCTCTGCGCTGTCGCAGCACCTCAAGCGCATCATCTATCCGAATGGCGTGTTTCCGGTGCGCTATGGCGGCCAGCCGATCGGCGACGACGTGGTGGCGTCGGTGCTGTCCTTCGCCTTCCTCTACCTCGCCTGCTTCATGATCATCGGCATTGTGATCAACACGCTGGGCTTCGACATGATTACCGCGTTCTCCGTCTCGATCACGGCGCTGGCGAATGTCGGACCCGGGCTGGGCACGGTGGTCGGCCCGGCACAGAATTTCGCGGCACTGCCCGACCATGTGATCTGGCTGCTGTCCTTCGGCATGCTGGTCGGCCGCCTCGAACTGTTCACAGTCCTCGTGCTGTTCCTGCCGAGTTTCTGGCAGCGCTAGTTGGGTCGCGGAGCATTCCCCACTATGGTGGGGTCTTGATCGACGCGGGGACCCTTCATGCTTGCCGGACGAACGACGACCGAGGAACTTCTGGCCTATCTGGTCGCCTTCGACACGACGAGCCGGAACTCCAATCTCGACCTCATCGGCTTCGTCCGCGACTATCTCGACGCCTATGGCGTGGCGAGCGTGATCGTGCCCGACGAGACCGGCCGCAAGGCCAGCCTGTTCGCCACCATAGGGCCCTCGGGCATCGGCGGCATATGCCTGTCCGGCCATTCCGACGTGGTGCCGGTCGACGGCCAGCCCTGGACGACAGATCCGTTCGCCCTCACCCCCAGGGACGACCGCGTTTATGGCCGCGGCTCCTGCGACATGAAGGGGTTCGTCGCCACCTGCCTCGCGATGGTGCCGGAGATGGCGGCGGCAAAGCTCACGACCCCCATTCACCTGCTGGTCTCCTATGACGAGGAGGTCGGCTGCACCGGCGTCGTGCCGGCGGTGCGCAAATTGGGGGTGGATCTTCCGCTTCCCCGCGCGTGCATCGTCGGCGAGCCGACCTCGATGCGGGTGGTCGACGCGCACAAATCCGGCATGGCCTATGTGACGACGGTGACGGGCCGCGAGGCGCATTCTTCCATGCCGCAGCTCGGCGCCAATGCCATCTTCGCCGCGGCGGAACTGGTGGCCGAGCTTGATCGCTACCGCGAGGAGCTCATCGCGGCAGGCGACCCGAGCGGGCGCTTCGATCCGCCCAGTACCACGCTGCAGGTCACGGTGATCGACGGCGGCACCGCCGGCAACATCGTGCCGCGCCAGTGCGCCCTGCGCTGGAACCTGCGCGGCCTGCCCGGTTTCGACGAGAACGTGCTGCTGGCCCGCTTCGCGCGCTTCGCCGACAGCGTCGTGCTGCCGAAGCTGAAGGCCACCGCGCCGGAAGCCACCATCACCACCGATTTCATCTACAAGGTTCCCCCGCTCGCGCCGCAGACCGGCTCGGAGGCGGAACTGCTGGCCATGCGCCTCGCCGGGCAGAACCGCACCTACACGGTCTCCTACGGCACCGAAGGCGGGCACTTCCAGGCGCAGGGCGTTCCGACGGTGATCTGCGGACCTGGATCGATCGATCAGGCACACAAGCCGGACGAATATATCGAACTCGCCCAGCTGCGCGCCTGCGAACACTTCCTCCGGGGCCTCATCGCCGAGTGCGCCTGAGAGCCGACGTTCCGGCGGATCCGTCAGCGCTTCCGCTCTGACGCGCCCGGCAATCATCCGCCGCCGTCGCAAGCGGCTCCATCCGTTTTGATAGGCGGGCCGCCCGCGTGCGGCGCCTTGGCCGGCTGGCCCGATCACAGGCGCGTGATCGAGCTTATAAATCGCGTACGATCTAATCTTTTACGATTGACCGAGTTCGACACTCTCAATATTACATCGCGCACGATCTAATCGACGGCAATGACGGACCGCCCACGGTCCTCCGCCGGAACCCGCACAGGAGAGAGATCATGTCGAACCGCACCCATGCCGCCGCTGCCGGCCGCCGCGAATTCCTCACCACCCTTGCCAGCGTCACTGCCGCGGGCGCCGCCGCGGTGGGCCTTGCCGGCGCGGTCCAGAGCGCCGCCGAGGCCGCCACCCCGGTCGCCTCCCCCGCCCGTGCGAAGGGCAAGCCCACCGTCGCCGGCAGCTACGTCACCACCCGCGACGGCGTGTCGATCTACTTCAAGGACTGGGGCCCGAAGGAGGGTCCGGTGGTGACGCTCAGCCATGGCTGGCCGCTGTCCTCCGACAGCTGGGAGAACCAGGCCGCTTTCCTCGCGAATAATGGTTTCCGCGTCATAAGCCATGACCGTCGCGGCCATGGCCGCTCCAGCCAGCCCTGGGACGGCAACGACATGGACCATTACGCTGACGACCTCGCCGAGGTGATCGAGGCACTGGGTCTCAGGAATGTCTCGTCCTTCGGCTTCTCCACCGGCGGCGGCGAGGTGGCGCGCTATGTCGGTCGCCACGGCACCGGCAACGTCGCCAAGCTCGGCCTGATCTCGGCGGTGCCGCCGGTGATGGTGAAGACGCCGTCCAATCCCGGCGGTCTGCCGATCGAGGTGTTCGACGGCATCCGCGAGGCCTTCGTCGAGAACCGCGCACAGCTGTTCCACGACATCCCGGCCGGCCCGTTCTTCGGCTACAACCGCCCCGGCGCCAAGCCGAGCCAGGGCGTGATCGACGCCTGGTATTCGCAGGGAATGCAGGCCGGCTACAAGAACACCTTCGACTCGATCAAGGCCTTCTCCGAGACCGATTTCACCGAGGACCTGAAGAAGTTCGACCGCCCGACGCTGATCGTGCATGGCAGCGACGACCAGATCGTGCCGATCGATGCCGCCGGCCGCGCCTCGGCGAAGCTCGTGCCGCACGCCACGCTGAAGGTCTATGAGGGTGCCCCGCACGGCCTGTCCGAGACGCACAAGCAGCGCCTCAACCAGGACATGCTGGCCTTCCTGAAGTCCTGACGCGAAGGCCCGCGGGTGGCGGCCGGTCCGCCGCCCGCTAGTCCCGGGCCCACGGCTTGAAATGCTTGGAGAGCTTCAGGCCCTGCGCCTGGTAGTTCGAACCGAGCCCCTCGCCATAGAGCGTGCGCGGCAGTTCCTGCATGCGCTCATAGACCAGGCGGCCGACGATCTGGCCGTCCTCCAGAATGAACGGCACCTCGCGCGAGCGCACCTCGAGCACCGCGCGGGCGCCGTGATGCGGGCTGGCATGGCCGCCGGCGGCGGCATGGCCGAAGCCGGGATCGAAGAAGCCGGCATAATGCACGCGGAATTCGCCGACCAGCGGGTCGAACGGCACCATCTCCGCCGCGTGGGTAGGGGGCACATGCACCGCCTCCTTGGAGGCGAGAATGTAGAAGGCGTCGGGGTCGAGCACCAGTTCGCGCCGGCCACGCGTCACCAGCGGCTCCCAATAGTCCTCCACCTCGAAGGCGGCGCGGCGGTCGACGTCGATCAGCCCGGTATGGCGCTTGGCGCGGAAGCCGAGCAGCCCGCCGAAGCCCTCGCCCGAGAGGTCGACGCTCACCGCAATACCGGCACCGGCAATATCGGGGTTGGCGGTATCGACCAGCCGCTCGGCCACATTCAGCGCCCGCAGTTCGCCGTCATCGAGCAGCGCATGGCCGCGCCGGAAACGGATCTGCGACAGCCGCGAACCCTGCCGCACCAGGATCGGGAAGGTGCGCGGGCTGATCTCCAGATAGAGCTTGCCCTCATAGCCCACCGGGACCACGTCGAAGGCCCGCGAACGGTCGGCGATGACGCGGGTGAACACGTCGAGCCGGCCAGTCGAGCTTTTCGGGTTGGTCGAGGCGGCGATGTCGGCGGGCAGTGCCAGCGCCTCCTCCAATTCAACGAGATAGACGCAGCCGGTCTCCAGCACCTCGCCCGCCGTGAGGTCGAGTTGGTGCAGTGCCAGCCGCTCCAGCCGGTCGGCCACGGTCTCGCCGGGGCCAGGCAGGAAACTCGCGCGAATACGCCACGCCGTCGCCCCGAGCCGGAGGTCGAGGCTCGCCGGCTGCACCTGGTCGGCATCGAAAGGACGCGCCGTCAGGATGGCGCGGCGCTCTGCCAGAGCCTGAATGGCATGGCCGGGCAGAATGCCCTCGCCCGTCAGACCTTTCTCCGCCACGCTGGTTTCTCCGTTGCGATTGCCGCGTTCGGTTTACCGGACGCGCCCCTTGACGCCAAGCCGCGGCGAGGAGTAATTCGAAACAACGTGGTCATTTGAGCCGGCCGGCTTGCCGCCACGCTAAACAAGGTTGCTAAAAAGGCCGGGGCCGCGCTGCGCATGCACGCGGAGGCTCCCGGTCTATGATGATACCGGAGCCGTCGATGACCCAGAACGACAAGCTTTCCCAAGACAAGCTTACTGCCGCCGAGATCGCGCAGCTGCGGCCCGATACCCGCCTCGTGCAGGGCGGCATCCTGCGCTCGCCCTTCGGCGAGACCTCGGAGGCGCTGTTCCTGACGCAGGGCTATGTCTACGACACCGCCGAGCAGGCGGAAGCGCGCTTCAAGGGCGAGGATCCGGGCTTCATCTACACCCGCTATTCCAACCCGACGGCGGCGATGTTCGAGAGCCGTCTCGCGCTGCTGGAAGGCGCCGAAGTGGCCCGCGCCACGGCGTCGGGCATGGCGGCGGTGACGGCGGCCCTGCTGTGTCAGCTCAAGACCGGCGATCATGTCGTGGCGGCGCGCGCGCTTTTCGGCTCCTGCCGCTATGTGATCGAGGAATTGCTGCCGCGCTTCGGCATTACCTCGACGCTGGTCGACGGCACCGACCTTTCCGCGTGGAAGGCGGCGGTGCGGCCGCAGACCAAGGTGTTCTTCCTGGAAAGCCCGACCAATCCGACGCTTGAACTCGTCGACATCGCGGCAGTGGCGGAAATCTCCAAGGCGGCCGGGGCCTGCCTCGTCGTCGACAACGTGTTCGCCACGCCGATGCTGCAGAGCCCGCTCGCGCTCGGCGCCGACATCGTCGTCTACTCCGCCACCAAGCATATCGACGGGCAAGGCCGTTGCCTTGCCGGCGTCGTGCTGTGTTCGGAGAAATTCCTCACCGATCACTTGCAGACCTTCCTGCGCCAGACCGGGCCGTCGGTGTCGCCCTTCAATGCCTGGGTGATGCTGAAGGGGCTGGAGACGCTGCCGCTGCGCGTGGAGCGCTCGCAGGCCAGCGCCGCGACGCTGGCCGACCGGCTCAGCGCCCTGCCGGGCATCACCAAGGTGATCTACCCCTACCGCGCCGACCATCCGCAACATGAACTGGCCAAGCGCCAGATGCGCGGTGGCGGCACGCTGGTGACCTTCGAGATCGAGGGCGGCAAGGCCGGCGCCTTCCGCTTCCTCAACCAGCTGAAGGTGGTGCGTATCTCCAACAATCTCGGCGATGCCAAGAGCCTCGTCACTCATCCCGCGACGACCACGCATCAGCGCTTCGCCCCCGAGGCGCGCGCGGAGATGGGCATCTCCGACGGCATGGTGCGCCTCTCGGTCGGTCTGGAGCATGTCGACGACCTGACCGACGACGTCGCCCGCGCGCTGAAGGCGGTGTGAGGGCGTTCGCCTCCAAGATCGTCATCCCGGCCGAGCGCAGCGAGAGCCGGGATCGCTTTCCATCCTGCATGCGATCCCGGATCGGCCTTCGGCCGTCCGGGATGACAACCTGCTGCCCCCCCCGGAACCGCGTCATCCTGAGGTGCCGCCGCAGGCGGCCTCGAAGGATGGCCCTTCAAGTGCCCCCGGACGAACATCCTTCGAGGCCCGGCATTGCCGGGCGCCTCAGGATGACGGTGCTCCGAAGAAATAATGCACGCCGGCCATTCACCCCAATGGCGGATCGCGCCCCTCGACGAAGGCGCGGATCAGATGATGCGCGATCGCCATGCTCGGCGGCGCGATCAGCCCTTCGGGATGGGTGCGGGTCAGCAGGAGACCCGCCTCGTCGCGCGAGAACCAGCGCGCATCCTCCAGCTCGACCGGATCGACGGTGATGATGCGCGACAGCGCCTGGGCATGCATGCCGATCATCACCGACATCGGGAACGGCCAGGGCTGCGAGGCGAGATAGCGCACCGCACCGGTGTGGATGCCCGCCTCCTCCATGGTCTCGCGCCGCACCGCCTGCTCGAAGGTCTCGCCCGGCTCCACGAAGCCGGCCAGGCACGACCACATGCCCGGCGCAAAGCGGGCCGAGCGGCCCAGCAGGCAATCGTCGCCGTCATAGGTCAGCATGATCACCACCGGATCGGTGCGCGGGAAATGCTGCGCGCCACATTCCGGGCATTCGCGCCGCCAGCCGCCCTCGGCCACGCCGAGCCGGCTGCCGCAATTGGAGCAGAAGGTACGCCGGGAGTGCCAGGCGATCATCGCCTTTGCGGTGGCGAGTTCGCCCAGTTGCTCCGGCGAGACCAGCTCGCCAACCGCGATGCTGCGCAGGTCGGTGATGCGGTACTCCGGGTTGTCGGCGAGGGCGGCGAGCGAGGCCGCGTGCAGAGGTAGCACGAAATGCGGCACGTCGTCGGCAAGGCCGAGCAGGCAGGCCTCGCTGATGCGCCCGCCGAGCGAGACCGCGCGGCCAAGCTCGATCAGCGCCTCGAAGGCACCCTCCTCCTGCTCGGGCGCCGCCTGCGGCAGCCGACGCAGCACGATGCTCTCGCCGGCGATCAGGCAGGCGCGGGCCCGCACATCACGCAGCATGTCCGGTGCTTCGCCGCGCCGCTCGCTCGCCCGGTCGAGCCGCGCGCCGGCATAGCCCAGATGCGGCCACAGGCCGAGCTGTCCCGTCGCCATCAGGCAAGCCCCAGCGCCGCGCGCAACCGCGCGACCAGCAGCATCGCCTGCGGCGCGGCATAGGTCCGGCGTTCGGCCACGCCCCACACCGGCCTGGGCCAGGCGGCATCGGCGGCGAAGCGGGCGATGACATGGACATGCAGCTGGCGCACCTGGTTGCCCAGGGCGGCGACATTGAGCTTGTCGCATTCGGTCAGCGTCTTGAGCGCCCGCGACACCTGGTCGATCTCGTCGGTCAGGCTCGCGCGCGTCTCGCCCTCAAGGTCGATCAGCTCGGCGAGGCCGGGCCGACGCGGCACGAGGATGACCCAGGGAAATCGTGCATCATCCATCAGCCGGACCGTCGAGAGGGCGAGGTCGCCCACCGGGAAGGTGTCGGCTTCAAGTTGCGGATCGAGGATAAAGGGAGCTGCGTCGCTCATCGTCGCCGTGTTGCGTTGATCACCCGGCTCGAAACCGGGCGGCAAGCTATAACCGCCGGGCGCGCTCCGCGCCATCATCAACAAGGCGGCAGGCGCGGCCTGCGAAGAGCGAAATTGTCGGCGGCCGCGCGTTGATCTATCAAGGGTCGACATCCGCGCAACGCGCGAAGCGTAGAAGACAAGCCAATGTCCGTCAGTGCCCAGGCCGGCCTCGTGCGCCGCGCCACCATGCCCGTGCTGTTCGCGCTCAGCGCCGCGCATTTTCTCAACGACATGATGCAGTCGCTGATCCCGGCGATCTACCCGCTGATCAAGCAGGCCTATGCGCTGGATTTTGCGCAGATCGGCATCATCACGCTCGCCTTCCAGCTGTCCGCCTCGCTGCTGCAACCGCTCATCGGCATGACCACCGACCGCCACCCCATGCCCTATTCGATGTCGGTCGGCATGGGCTTCACCCTCACCGGCCTCATCGGCCTCGCCTATGCCGGCAGCTACCCCCTGCTGCTCATCGCCGCGGCCTGCGTCGGCATCGGCTCCTCGATCTTCCACCCCGAGGCGACGCGCATGGCGCGCCATGCCTCGGGCGGGCGGCACGGCTTCGCGCAGGGATTGTTCCAGGTCGGCGGCCAGGCGGGCGGCTCCATCGGACCGCTGCTCGCCGCCTTCATCGTGGTGCCGAACGGGCAGCGCAGCCTCGCCTGGTTCTCGGCGGTCGCGCTCGTCGCCATGGTCCTGCTCGCCTGGACCGCCGCCCAGCACGCCCTCGCGCAAAGCGCGGCGGGAGGCCGGCCGCACGCCGCAGCCCATGCGGACGAGCCCGGCCGCAGCGCCAGCGCCACGGCCTTCGCTCTGTTCATCCTCATCGTGCTCCTGTGCTCGAAGACCGCCTACACCGCGAGCTTCTCGTCCTTCTACACCTTCTATCTGATCGAGCGTTTCGACGTGTCGGTGCAGGCTTCGCAGCTCATGCTGTTCCTGTTCCTCGTCTCCTCGGCGGCGGGCGTTCTGTTCGGCGGCATGCTCGGCGACCGGATCGGGCGCAACAAGGTCATCTGGTTCTCGATCCTCGGCGCCCTGCCCTTCACGCTCGCCCTGCCGCATGTCGGCCTGTTCTGGACCGGTGCGCTCACCGTCGCGATCAACCTGATCATGTCGAGCGCCTTCGCCGCCATCCTCGTCTATGCCATCGACCTGCTGCCCAACCGGGTCGGGCTGATCGGCGGCTTCTTCTATGGCCTCGTTTTCGGGCTCGGCGGTCTCGCCGCGGCGGCGCTCGGCGTGCTGGCCGACCATTACGGCATCGACGCGGTGTATGAGGCTTGCGCCTTCCTGCCCGCCGTCGGGCTGCTGGCGTGGTTCCTGCCCAGCCTGCGCGGCACCCGCACGCACTAAGCGCGGGGCGACGCCACCGGCGAGGTCGAGGAGGCTGTGCCCTTCACCTTCATGGGGGTTAAATAGAAGCCCGCCTGAGTCGGCGTCCGCGCCGCCCCCTCTTTGAATACCTCCAAGGCCCCACCATGACGGAACTGCGTACCCATTACCCCGCCATCGAACCCTTCGAGAGCGGGATGCTCGACGTCGGCGACGGGCACTCGATCTATTACGAGCGCGTGGGCACCAAGGGCGGCAAGCCGGCGGTGTTCCTGCATGGCGGGCCGGGGGCGGGCATTTCGCCGGATTACCGCCGGCTGTTCGACCCCGCGCGCTATGAGGTGATCCTGTTCGACCAGCGCGGCTGCGGCCGCTCCACGCCCTATGCCGACTTGACCGCCAACACCACCTGGCACCTCGTCGCCGACATCGAGCGGCTGCGCGAGAAGTTCGGCTTCCAGAAATGGCAGGTGTTCGGCGGCTCCTGGGGCTCGACGCTGGCGCTGGCCTATGCGCAGACCCACCCGGAGCGCATCAGCGAGCTCATCCTGCGCGGCATCTACACCGTGACCCGCGCCGAGCTCGACTGGTACTACCGCTTCGGCGTCTCGCAGATGTTTCCCGAGAAGTTCGAGCGCTTCCTCGCGCCGCTCAAGACGCCGGAGGAGCGCGCCGATCCGCTGCGCGCCTATCGCGCGCTGCTCACCGGCGCGGACGAGGCGGTGAAGATCGAGGCGGCCAAGGCGTGGTCGATCTGGGAGGGCGAGACCATCACCCTCCTGCCGGCGCCGGAGTTCACCGCGCCGTGGCTCGACGGCCATTTCGCCCTCGCCTTCGCCCGCATCGAGAACCACTATTTCTTCCACGATGCCTGGCTGAAGGACCGCCAGCTGCTCGACAACGCCGACCTGCTGCGCGGCATTCCCGGCGTCATCGTGCATGGCCGCTACGACATGCCCTGCCCCGCGCATTATGCGTGGGAGCTGCACAAGGCGTGGCCCGAGGCGGAGTTCCACATCATCGAGGGCGCTGGCCACGCCTATCGCGAGCCCGGCATTCTCGACCGGCTGATCCGCGCGACCGACCAGTTCGCCGGCTGATCCCCGCGCGCGGCCCTCAGCCGGCCGCGCGCAGCTCCATCCGCACGATCTCGATCGGCTCGCCGCCGAGCCCGTGCGAGAAATGACCGAGGCCGACCGGCACGAAGCCGTGGCGGCGGTAGAATCCCTCGGCATTGCGGGTCGATTCCAGCCGGATCGGCCCGTCATGGCCCGCTCGCGCCGCGGCGATCCCGACCTCCAGCAGAAGCCGGCCGAGCCCGGCGCCAGCCGCCTCGGGCAACAGGAACAGCCGCGTCACCTCGCCGGGGTCGGCATCGACGAAGCCGACGACCGCGCCCTTCCGCTCGGCCACCACCATGCGCCCATGCGCGATCAGCGCCTCATAGAAGGCGGGCGTGCGCGCACCCATCCAGCCCTCGATCTGCTCTGGCGAATAGGCGCCCTTGGCCAGCCCGCGCACCGATTCATGCGTGACAGTAAACACCGCCGGCCCATCCCCCGGCCGCGCGGGGCGCAAGGAGAACCCGCTCTCAGTCGCCATCACGATGCCCTCTCTGCGCCGATCCACAATGTGATCACATCATGCCGCATGGCGCACCGGAGGCAAGCCGGGCGGAGCCCCCCACGCGCGCTTGCCCGGCGCCTGACCCTGGGGGAAGCTGGCCGCGCCCTTCATCCCGCGAGCGGAGGAACGCGCCGGTGAAACCGCTGATGAATCTCGACGAGGCCACTTTCGACGACATCGAGGAAAACGGCCTCTACACCTCGCGCCGCGCCAGCCTCGGCCGGCATATCGGCGCGAGGAAGCTCGGCTACAACCTCACCGTGGTGCCGCCCGGCAAGGTGCAGTGCCCGTTTCACAACCATCATGGCGAGGAGGAGATGTTCCTCATCCTCGAAGGCGAGGGTGAACTGCGCTTCGGCGAGGCACGCTACCCGATCCGTGCGCACGACATCATCGCCTGCCCGCCCGGCGGACGCGAAATGGCGCACCAGATCATCAACACCGGCCCGCGCGAGCTGCGCTATCTCGCCGTGTCGACCCTCGCCCAGGTCGACGTGTGCGAATACCCGGATTCCGACAAGCTGCTGGTCGTCGCTGGCGAGAGCGAAGGCGGGCTGCGGAAGATTTTTCGCAGCGAGGTGACGGTGGGGTATTATGAGGGGGAAGAGGGTGGGGAGTGAGTTTGGCAGCTTAGCGTCTCGGCAATTTTGTCGGGTCGCTGATTGCGCAGAAGCCACGTATTCACGGTAAGGGTCGAAACGAAAATGGCGCTGGGACGGCTTTGGGCGGGGCGGGCCTTCGGCACGAACATCGGGAATTTATTCGTTGAATTTGCCGGGGATGACACCGCCCTAACCGGGCAATTGCACTTCAACGAGAACGGTGTCGGCATTGTCATTTTCTCGATAAATGTAGCATTTGATGGGCAACGGCTTCAATTGTCCGGCAATGCATTGAACCAGATTGAAGGATATAATTTCGGAGAGCTTACCGGATCGGCGGAATTAAACCCGAAGGGAGAGCTTATCGGGAAATGGGCGACTTCAATCGGCTCAGCGGGGACATTTCATCTATTTCCACACGATCAAGGCCAACTACCAATAGCGAATTCCGAGGAACTCGCACCTCAATTTCATACCGCGCGGCATACATTTGACGCGATAGAACTAGACAGAGATCAACTTATCGGCATAGCCGACGAGCTTCAATCTCACTTCAAAAGACCCCTTGTTGTTACAATAGCTTCAGGGACAGAACACTCAACGTACCTAAGTAATTTTAAAAATGCTAAATTCAAAATCGATAAAATAAATTTCGCCAAACTACACGTCCAAGAGCCAGAGAGCGAAGGACTCAATCGAGTTGCATCCATTGAATTTGGTCCATACGTCAATGAAGTCACCACACAGAGCCAAGATCAAATGAAAGCTCTTGGAATTATGGAAATAATAAAAGAATCTGTACACCCTTATCAAAAAAATTATATTACAAATATTAAAAAGTTTGGATTTGGAATTAATCAGATTTTATTGATATTTTCTCTGACCCTTTTGCCATCCTTGAATGGGATTTATGATAGACTGCTCTTTATGACATTCACAATGGTGGTCATTTTCTTGATGAACTGGGCGCATCAGAAATATCTCCCCAATACGATAATATATCTTTCGAATAGAAAGATTGGAACCTTCTCTCGCTTGTTCCCCAGCATTGCTTCTTGGTCAATGGCGGTGATGGCCGGCATCGTTTCAGCTCTCATCGCCGCCTACTTGCAGGGCCATCTGGGAATGAAGCCTTAGCCCCCTTGCATCCCCCGCCCATCTGCCCGATATAGGCGCCGGGAGGTTGGCGGTGGACGAGCCACTCGCCAACCGGGTCAGGTCCGGAAGGAAGCAGCCCCAACGAGCCCGTCTCGGGTCGCATGTCAGCCTCCCACCCTTCTTCCCGCTTATGAGCCTGCCCCGCATGTGAGCCCGCCGACCGGCGGCTCCCGCGCGCGGGCGGCGTGAGCGCCTCGCGGCTCCACGCGCGGCGCCCCACACCCTTCCCCGGATTTTTCCCCGCGCGCGTCATCGCGGCGTTGCCCTTCGCCCGCCCGGCGATGCTATGAAGGGGCCATGAGCGCGGAGCATCCCGATCACCCGACCCTGTCGCCCGAGGCGGCGCAGGACGACACGCCCGGCTTCGACCTCGGCGGGGGGGAGCTCGCGCCGGCCGGCGCGTCCCTGCGCGCGGCGCCGACGCCCTATCGCGTGCTGGCGCGAAAATACCGTCCGCAGACCTTCGCCGATTTGATCGGCCAGGAAGCGATGGTGCGCACGCTGAAGAACGCCTTCACCTCCGGGCGGATCGCGCAGGCCTATATCCTCACCGGCGTGCGCGGCGTCGGCAAGACCACCACCGCCCGCATCCTCGCCCGCGCGCTGAACTACGAGCCGGCCGATGGGCCCGCCGGCGGGGGCGCGCCGACGCTCGACATGCCGGTGCTCGGCCGCCATTGCCGCGACATCATCGAAAGCCGCCATGTCGACGTGCAAGAGATGGACGCCGCGTCCAACACCGGCATCGGCGATATCCGCGAGATCATCGAGGCGGCGCGCTACAAGCCGGTGCTGGCGCGCTACAAGGTGTTCATCATCGACGAAGTGCACATGCTCTCCACGGCGGCCTTCAACGGCCTGTTGAAGACGCTGGAGGAGCCGCCCGAGCATGTGAAGTTCATCTTCGCCACCACGGAAATCCGCAAGGTGCCGGTCACCGTGCTCTCGCGCACGCAGCGCTTCGATCTGCGCCGCGTCGACGCCGGCACCATGGCGCGGCACCTGCGCGGCATCTGCGAGGCCGAAGGCGTCGGCATCGATGTGGAGGCCCTGAGCCTGGTCGCGCGCGCGGCGGAAGGCTCGGTGCGCGATGCGCTGTCGCTGCTCGACCAGGCGATCGCCCATTCGGGCGGGCATGCCTCGGGAAGCACCGTGCATGGCGAGCAGGTGCGCGCACTGCTCGGCCTCGCCGATCGCGGGCGGGTGATCGACCTGTTCGAGGCGCTGATGAAGGGCGATATCGGCCAGGCGCTGACCGAACTGCGCGAGCAATATGACAGCGGCGCCGACCCGGCGGTGGTCATCACCGATCTCGCCGAGTTCACCCATCTCGTCACCAAGCTGAAGATCATCCCGGAGACAGCGGACGACCCGGCGCTGGTCGAGGCCGAGCGCATCCGCGGGCGGGATTTCGCGCAGAAACTCTCCATGCGCGTGCTCTCGCGGGCGTGGCAGATGCTGACCAGGGGCCTCACCGAGGTGCAGCAGGCGGCCAAGCCGATGCAGGCGGCGGAGATGGTGCTGGTGCGCCTCGCCTATGCCAGCGACCTGCCGACCCCGGACGAGGCGCTGCGGCGCCTGCGCGATGGGGCGGGCGACGAGCCGGCCACGCGGCCCGCGCCTTCGGGCGGCGGCGGGAGCTCAGGCGGCGGTTCGGCGATGGCGGCGACCGCGACGCGCAGCTTCAGCGCGCCCGCCTTCGCGCCCAGCGCCGCGCCGCAGGCGGCGAGCCATCTGTCGGTCGCCGCGCGCGGCACTCCGCGCCCGGCCGCCGCGCCTTCGCCCCGGCCGGAGGAAGCGCCGGGCCTCGTGCTCGGCAATCTCAGCGAACTCGTCGCGCTGGCGGCGCAAAAGCGCGATCTCAAGCTGAAATTCGCGCTGGAGAACCATGTCCGCCCCGTCGCCTTCGAGGATGGCAAGCTGGAGCTGGCGCTGGCGCCGGGCGGCTCGCCGAACCTGTTGCAGGAATTGCAGGCCAAGCTGACGGAATGGACCGGCAAGCGCTGGCTGGTCGCGCTCTCGCGCGAGGAAGGCGAGACGACACTGGCCGAGCAGGCGAAATCCGCCCGCGAGAACCTTTTGACCGATGTGCGCGCCGATCCGCTGGTCGCCGCCGTGCTGGCGCGCTTTCCCGGCGCCTCGGTGGTCGATGTGCGCACGCAGGCGATCGATGACGGCCCGCCCGCCGCCTCGCTGGACGAATATGAGATGATGGCCGCGCGCGACGAGCCGGGCCTCGACGATGACCTCGAATTCTAAAAGGAGCCTCGCATGAAAGACCTTCTCGGCATGATGTCCAAGGTGAAGGAGATGCAGGCCCGCATGGAGCAGATGCAGGCCGAGCTGGAGGAGACCGAGGTCGACGGCGCCTCCGGCGGCGGACTGGTCAGCGTACGCCTCACCGCCAAGGGGACGCTGAAGGCGATCAGCATCGATCCGAGCCTGCTGGTGCCGGAAGAGGCGGAGATCCTGGAGGACCTGATCGTCGCCGCCCATGCGGAAGCCCGCGCCAAGGGCGAGCGGCTGATCCAGGAGAAGACGCAGGCGCTGACCGCCGGCCTGCCGATTCCGCCCGGCCTGAAGCTGTTCTGAGGGCGGGCGGCGCGGCCGGATCGCCGGAACGAGCCGCCTATTCCTCCCATGCCGCCATGCCGCCGAGCATGCGCGAAAGATCCTTGCCTGCCTCGATCAGAACAGGCGCCATGTTGGCGACAAAGGTGTCGCTGAACCGCGTGACCGTGCCGGACAGGGACAGCGCGCCGGCCAGATTGCCATGGGCGCCGAAGACGGGAACGGCCATCGCCGCCGTTTCCACGTCGCGCTCCCCGCGCGATACGAAAGGTAGCCGCGACAGCAGCAGCCGGCGTTCGGCATCCGCAAGGCCCGGCGCGCCGAATTGCGTCAGCACATGCCCTCCGGCGCCGATCCGCAGCGGAAGAATGTCGCCCTCTCGGATGTGATCCCGGATCGGGTGCTCCGAATCCTGCCGGAAGAGACAGACGCGCTGGTCCCCTTCGCGGCGATAGAACGAGACACTTTCGAGCGTCTTGGCCGCCAGCGCCGCAAGCACCGGGCGGACGAGCGGCTCGAGGCGGAATCCGCCCTGATACAGCGCGCCGAGCCGCATCACCTCCGGCCCGAGGGTAAAGCTGCGGTCCGCGTGGCGGACGATGTAGCCGGCCCGCTCGATCGAGACCGCCAGGCGCAGGATGGTGCTCTTGTAGAGGCCGGTGCGGCGGGCGATCTCCGCGAGATCGAGATGCCGGTCGCCGTCGCCAAAACAGCTGACGATGCTCAGTGCCCGATCCACCGCTTCCACGCCCGCTCCCTCCAAGGGGACGGCGATCGGGTCGTCCTTGCGCGGCCGGCCGCGGCCACGACGCACGGGCGGATGCTCATCTGACGGCATGAACGCACCTTTCGCTTGACATTACGTCAGTGGTTTTATTCTATTAGACAAAATAATATTCTGTCAAATAGAATATTTCATTGGAGGAAACGGGTGGAACGGTACCAGTTGTTCATTGGCGGGGAATGGTGCGATCCCTCGACCAGTGAGTGGTTCGAGACGGAGGAGCCGTTCTCCGGCAAGGTCTGGGCGCAGATCCCGCGTGGGGTGCAGGCCGATGCGGATCGGGCGGTCGAGGCGGCCCATCGCGCGTTCCTCTCGCCCGAATGGGCGGACATGACGGCGACCCAGCGCGGCGCGCTGCTGCGCAAACTCGCCGGCCTGATCGAAGCCAATGCCGAGGCTCTCGGCGCGGTCGAGCAGCGCGACAACGGCAAGCTGATGGCCGAGGTCGCCGGCCAGGTCCGCAATGTGGCGCAGTGGTTCTATTTCTATGCCGGCCTCGCCGACAAGGTGGCGGGCGCGGTCGTGCCGATCAACAAGGCCGACGTGTTCAACTACACGAAGTACGAGCCGCTCGGCGTCGTGGTCGCCATCACGCCGTGGAACTCGCCGCTCAGCCTCACCGCCTGGAAGATGGCGCCGGCGCTCGCGGCCGGAAACACCCTCGTCATCAAGCCGTCGGAATTCGCCTCCGCCTCGCTGTTCGAGCTGGCGCGACTGACGGAGAAGGCGGGCTTTCCCAGGGGCGTCGTCAATGTCGTCACCGGCTATGGCCACGAAGTCGGCGAGCCGCTGGTACGCCACCCGCTCACCGCCAAGATCGCCTTCACCGGCGGCGACGCCGGCGGGCAGCGGGTCAACGAGGCGGCGGCGCCGGGGCTGAAGAAGGTCACGCTCGAACTCGGCGGCAAGTCGCCGAACATCGTGTTCGACGACGCCGACCTCGATCAGGCGGTCAAGGGTGTCATCGCCGGCATCTTCGCCGCCTCCGGGCAAACCTGCATGGCCGGCTCGCGCCTGCTGGTGCAGGACACCGTCCATGACGAGGTGGTGGCGCGGCTGGTCGCCATGGTCGGCGAGGCGAAGATCGGCGATCCGGCCGCCAGCGACACTCAGATCGGCCCCATCGCCACGCGGCCGCAATGGGAAAAGATCCTGCGCATGATCGAGATGGCCAAGCGCGAGGGAGCGACGCTGGCGCTCGGCGGCCATGCCTTGAGCGGACCGGGCTACGGCCAGGGCCAATTCGTCGCGCCGACCATCTTCACCAATGTGCGCAACGACATGCGCATTGCCCAGGAGGAGGTGTTCGGGCCGGTCCTGGCGGTGCTGAAGTTCCGCGACGAGGAAGAAGCGCTGCGCATTGCCAACGATGTGCCGTTCGGCCTCGCCGCAGCGGTGTGGACACGCGACCTGCACCGCGCGCTGCATTGCGTGGATCGCCTGAAGGCCGGCACCGTCTGGGTGAACAACTACCGCTCGACCAGCTTCGCCACGCCGTTCGGCGGCTACAAGCGCAGCGGTCTCGGCCGGGAGGGCGGCGTCGAGGCGATCAAGGAATATCTCCAGACCAAGAGCGTCTGGATCACCACCCGGCCGAACCGCGCCAACCCCTTCCTGCTGGGTTGACCGCCATGACGCCTCCCCCGGTTCTCCCCACCGCTGAAGAGCGCGCCGCCGATTGGTGGCGCACCGACATCATCGACATCGCCCCCGGCTCGATCCGCATGCGCGGCTACGCCATCGAGGAACTGATCGGCCGCGTCGATTTCCCCGCCATGATCTGGCTCATGCTGCGCGGCGAGCTTCCCTCGCCCGATCAGGCCGCGCTGCTCGCGGCCGCTTTGGTGGCCGGCGTCGACCACGGCCCGCATGCGCCCTCGATCGCGGTGGCGCGCATGGCGGCGACCTGCGGCATCGGCCTCAACAGCGCCATGGCCTCGGCCATCAACGTGCTGGGCGACGTGCATGGCGGCGCCGGCCAGCAATGCATGGAGCTCTATGCGCAGATCGACGCGCGGGTCCGGCAAGGCCTGCCGATCGAGGAGGCCGCCGCCGCCGAAATCGGCGACCGGCTGGCGCGCAAGGCACACATCCCCGGCTTCGGCCACCGGTTTCACCCGGTCGATCCGCGCAGCGGCCGGCTTCTGGCGCTCGTCGATGCCGCGAGAGACGGCGGCACGGTGTCGGGCCATTTCGCCGCCATCGGGCGGGCCGTCGAGCAGGCGCTCGCCGGCGCCAAGGGCAAGCGCCTGCCGATGAACATCGACGGCGCGACGGCGGTGGTATTCGCCGAACTCGGCTTCCCCGCCGCGCTCGGCCGCGGCCTGTTCGTGCTGTCCCGCTCCGTGGGCATCCTCGCCCATGCCTGGGAACAGAGCCAGCAGGGCGGGCGCATCAAGGGACCGATGCCGCCCTCCCTCGCCTATCGCTACACCGGTGTGCCCGCGCGTCCTCTCGGAGACGACCGCCGATGATGCCCGCGACGCCGCTCCTCCCTGCCCATCGCCCCCCGCCGCTCGCCGGCATCCGGGTGCTCGACTTCGGCCACACCGTCATGGGTCCGTGCTGCGCCATGATCCTCGCGGATCTCGGCGCCGAGGTCCTCAAGATCGAGCCGGCCCCCGGCGGCGACCCGACCCGTCATCTCAAGGGCTTCGGTACCGGCTATTTCGGCTATTTCAACCGCAACAAGCAGTCGATCGCCCTCGACCTCAAGAAGCCGGAGGGGCGCGCGATCGCGCTCGATCTCGTCCGGGGCGCCGACGTGCTGGTGGAGAACTTCGCGCCCGGAACGATGGAGCGGCTGGGCCTCGGCGCGGCAGAGCTCGAGGTGCTCAATCCGAAGCTGGTCTATGCCAGCCTGAAGGGCTTTCTCGACGGCCCCTATGTCAACCGCCTCGCCCTCGACGAGGTGGTGCAGATGATGTCCGGCCTCGCCTTCATGACCGGGCCGACCGGACGCCCGCTGCGTGCTGGAACCTCGGTGGTCGACATCACCGGCGCCATGTTCGCGGTGATCGGCATCCTCGTCGCCTTGCGCGACCGCGACCGCACCGGCCGCGGACAGAAGGTCGAGGCCGCCTTGTTCGAGACCACGGTGTTCCTCATGGGGCAGCACCTCTCCTATGCCGCGCAGTCCTCGGAGCCGTTGCGGCCGATGCCGGAGCGGGTCTCGGCATGGGCGATCTACGACACCTTCAAGGTGGCCGATGGCCGGCAGATCTTCGTCGGCGTCACCACGGACAATCACTGGGTGCGCCTGTGCGAGGAACTCAGGCGCCCCGACCTCGCCAATGACGCCTCGCTGCGGGCGAACAATGACCGCATCGCCGCCCGGCCGCGCCTGATTCCCCTCATCGCCGGGATATTCGCGGCGCTGTCGCTGGAGGAGGCGATGGAATTGTGCGAGCGCGCGCGCATTCCCTTCGCCCCGATCACCCGGCCGGAGGAGCTGTTCGACGACCCGCATCTGCGCGCCACCGGCGGCCTGATGGAGACGCAGCTGCCGAACGGCGTGCGCACCCGCCTGCCGCGCCTGCCCATCGGGCTCGATCAGGTCGATCTCGGCATCCGCGCCGACCCGCCGCAGATCGGCGAGCATAGCCTTGCGGTGCTGCAAGCCCTCGGCTTCGACGCCGCCGCCATCGACGGGCTCGTCGCGGGCGGTGTGGTCGTCGCCGGCACGCCGGCTGGGGCGCGGCAGGCGCAAACCGAAGGAGCCGACGCCTCAAGGGTCGCCTGACCCCCACCACGACCGTCACCCCAACGCGGGTGACGCACACGGAAAACAAGAGCGCACGGGCTCCAGCGAGCCACGTAGCGCCAGCACCTAGCGAAGAACGCAACAGGAGGAAACCAATGACCAACCTATCTCGCCGCGGGTTCAACGGCCTCGCCGCCACGGCCGCCCTCACGCTCTGCGCGCCGCGTCTGGCGCGCGCCGACGGCAAGACCGTCAACATCGCCATCCAGTACGGCTTCGGCTATCTGCCAATCATGGTGGCGAGCGATCTCGGCCTGTTCGGCAAGCACGCCGTACTGAAGGGCGAGAAGGACGCCACCTTCGCCATCACCCGGCTAAGCGGTTCGCCGGCCAGCATCGACGCATTGCTTGGCGGACGGGTCGACCTGTGTGCGCTGGGCCTGCCGGCCGCGCTCATCCTGTTCGACAAGACCCGCGCCTCGATGAAGGTCAAGGTGCTCGCCAGCGTCACCTGCACGCCCTACTCACTCTACACCAACAATCCCGCGATAAAGTCGATCGCCGATTTCGGCCCCGACGACCGCATCGCCGTCACCGCCGGCAATTCGCCGCAGGCCATCCTGCTGCGCATCGCGGCGGGCAAGCAGCTCGGCAATGTGGATGCCTTCAACACGCGGATGATCTCCCTGCCCCATCCCGACGCGGTTGTGGCGCTGACCGCCGGCAAGACCATCGCCGGCTATTTCTCCACCCCGCCCTTCAGCGGTTTCCTCGCCAAGGATCCCCAGGTCCACAAGATCCTCACCTCGACGGATATCCTCGGCAGCTCCCCGACTGGCGCGGTGCTGGCGGCCAAGGGTGACTTCGTTCAGGCCAACCCGGCCATCGCCGATGCCATCGTCGCCGCGCTTGACGAGGCCGACGCCATCATCGCCTCGGATCCCCGCAAGGCGGCAGAAATCTACCTGAAGCAGGAATCGTCCAAGCTCACCCTCGACGAGGTCGAGGCGCTGGTACGGGACCCCGTCGAGGTATTCTCGGTCGCGCCCAACGCGGTCATGGCCTTTGCCGACTTCCTCTACAGCCAGGGTGACATCAAGGCCCCGCTGGCCAAATGGCAGGACGCCTTCTTCCCCAATATCGCCGACCGAAAGGGGAGCTGACATGCTGTCGGTTGTCCCGCAGGAACTGGGGGATCGCCCCGCGCCCGTCGCACCGTTGCTGCAGGTGGATCGGGCGACGTTGCAGTACAAGACGCGCGACCATGTCGTGACCGCGACCTACAAGGTCTCCTTCGAGGTCTTCGCCGGGGACCGCTACATTCTGCTCGGCCCTTCCGGCTGCGGGAAATCCACCCTGCTGAAGGCCATCGGCGGCTTCCTGCCGCCGGTGGAGGGCGAGATCCGCCTCGGCGGCCGCAAGATCACCCGGCCCGGCGCCGACCGGATGATGGTGTTCCAGGAGTTCGACCAGCTGCCGCCCTGGCTCACCGTCATCGAGAACGTGATGTTCCCGATGCGCAAGACGGGGCGCTTTCCCGTGGCGGAACTGCGCGATCGCGCGCGGTCCGTCATCGAGAAGGTCGGCCTGTCGCGCTTCGAGAACGCCTACCCGCACACGCTCTCCGGCGGCATGAAGCAGCGCGTGGCGATCGCCCGCGCGCTGGCGATGGAACCGGCGGTGCTGCTGATGGACGAACCCTTCGCCGCGCTCGACGCGCTGACCCGCCAGCGCATGCAGCAGGAGCTGCTCGCGCTGTGGGACGATATCGGCTTCACGCTGCTGTTCGTCACCCATTCCATCGAGGAAGCCATTCTGCTCGGCAATCGCATCCTCGTTCTCACGCCGCATCCCGGCCAGGTCCGCGCGGAGCTCGACGCGGAAGCCTATGGCTTCGACCTACGCGGCAGCGCCGATTTCAACGGCCTCCAGCGCCGCATCAGCCACATGCTGTTCGGCGAGAAGGTTCAGGGGGTCTCCCATGAATAGCCCGCTCACACCGGCCATCGCGCGCGGAGCGTCGCGCCCCGAACTCGAATTCACCCCACTCGATTCCTCCGATGCCGGCCAGATCGAGCGTGAGCTCGGCATCGCCGAACGGCTCTACAATCTCACCTGGCTGCGCCGCGCCGGCGTGCTGGCGGTGCTCATCCTCGCGTGGGAACTCTATGCGCGCTATCTCGACAACGCGCTGCTGTTCCCGAGCTTCACCGACGTGCTGGTGGCCTGGTGGCACGGCGTGCTCAGCGGCGTCCTGCCGGCGCGCGTCTGGGGTTCGCTGAAGGTGCTGGTGGTGGCCTATGCGATCGCGGTGTCGCTGGCAGGCGTTCTCACCACGCTCGCCGTCTCGCATCGGCTGGGCACCGACCTGCTGATGACGCTCACCACCATGTTCAATCCGCTGCCGGCCATCGCCCTGCTGCCGCTGGCGATGCTCTGGTTCGGCCTCGGACCGATCAGCCTGATCTTCGTGATCGTCCACTCCGTCCTCTGGGCGGTGACGCTCAACACCCATACCGGCTTCCTCGCCACCAGCCAGACGCTGCGCATGGCCGGGCGCAATTACGGGCTCGAAGGCGTGCGGCTGGTGATCAACATCCTGATCCCGGCGGCCTTCCCCTCGATCCTCACCGGCCTGAAGATCGGCTGGGCCTTCGCCTGGCGCACGCTCATCGCCGCGGAACTGGTGTTCGGCGTCTCCGGCAGTTCAGGCGGACTCGGCTGGTACATCTTCGAGAACCGCAACGCGCTCGAAACCGCCAATGTCTTCGCCGGCCTCGCGACGGTGATCCTCATCGGCCTCTTCGTCGAAGGGGTGATCTTCGGCTTCATCGAGAATCGCACCGTCAAGCGGTGGGGCATGCAGCACTGAGCGGACACGCTCGCGGCATTCCCGGCGCCAATCGTCACCACGAGGTTAGACATGTTGCCCAAATGGAGCCGCGCGGCGGTTCTGCGCGAATACAAGGTGCCGCTCGCCATCGAGGAGGTGCAGGTTCCCCAGGAGATCGAGCCCGGCGCCCTGCTCACGAAGATCGACACCTGTACGGTCTGCGGCACCGACGTTCACCTCTGGCAGGGCTCGCTGACCCGCAAGGTCGACCTGCCGGTGATCATCGGGCACGAGATGTTGGGCCGGGTGATCGGCATCGGTTCTGGCGCGGAGCGCGACTCGCTCGGCGCGCCGCTGCGCATCGGCGACCGCATCACCTGGACGCGCACCCATTGCGGCTCCTGCTATTTCTGCACCGCGGCGCGCCAGCCCATCCTGTGCGAGAACGCCCGCGCCTATATGTATGAGAATGTCGAGCGCTACCCGTACCTGCTCGGCGGCTTCTCGGAATATGGCTACGTGCTGCCGGAGGCAGGCCGCGTCAAGGTGCCGGACGACGTCTCGAACGAGCTGGCGAGTCTGTCGAGCTGTGCATTCCGTTCGGTGATGAACGCCTTCGACGAGCTCGGCACCATCGCCACCACCGACACAGTTCTCATCCAAGGCTGCGGCCCTCTCGGGCTGCTGGCGGTCGCGGTGGCGAAAGTCTCCGGCGCCCGGCGGGTTATCGTCATCGGCGCCCCAGAGGCCCGGCTGGCGCTGGCCAGCGAATTTGGCGCCGACGTGATCCTCTCCGTCGAGGGCACCACCGCGGAGGAGCGCCGCGCGGCGGTACTCGACGTCTCCTCGGGCCGCGGCGCCGACATCGTGATGGAGTTCGCCGGCCAGCCCAGCGCCTTTCTGGAAGGGCTTCAGCTGGCGCGGCGAGGCGGGCGCTATGTGACGGTCGGCCTGCTCGGATCGGGGCAGATGACGTTCCAGCCCTCCATCATCACCACAAAGAACCTGCGCATCATCGGCTCACTGGGCGGCGAGGCGAAGGCGTACTGGAAGGCGCTGGATTTCATTGCCGCGCACCAGTCGCACATCCCCTTCCACCGCATCCTGTCGAACACCTACCAGCTCGACGAGGTCAACATCGCCCTCGAGCGGATGCGCCTGCAGCAGGAGGTGAAGCCGATCATCCAGATCGCGGGCTAAGTCGCTGCTCGACCGCGCAGGAGCACGAAGACGGCAAAGAGCGTGCAGATCGCGGCCGCGAAGAAGGCGAGCCCGTGCACGCTCAGCTCCATGGCGAAACCCGCCAGAACGGGGCCGAGCAACGCGCCAAATCCCCACACCAGCCCCATGGCGGCGTAGATGCCGATCAGCTCGGCACCCTGGAAGCGGCTGCCGACCACGGCGAGCATGATGGTGTAGATGCCGACGAACGCCCCGCCCCAGAGAAACAGCAGGCCATAAGTCAGCCACTCACTTCTCAGGGCCAGCGGCCAGACCAGCGCGCCGAGCGCCGCAAGCGCCCCAAGCGCGGCCACCAGCTTGACGCGGTCCACCTTGTCGCCCAGCCAGCCAATGGGCAGCTGGAGCAGGATGGCGCCGATCATCATGCAGGACATCAGGCTGGTCGCGCCGCTCTCCGCCCAGCCCAGATTGACGGCATAGATGGCGAGGAACGACAGGCCGGCCGTCTCGATCGCCGCATTGAGCATGGTGGCGAAAATCGCCACGGGCGCCAGCCGCATGAAGCGGATCGGGCTGCCGCTCGCCGGCTTATCGAAGTCCGGCGCCGCGACCCTGGGCGAGGCAACCAGCGTCGCCGCCAGCAGGGCGATCGCCGCGCCGACGAAATAGGCCGCATGACCGGTCGATCCCAGCACGGAAAGGATCGTCGGCCCGAGGGCGAAGCCTATGGAGAGGGCGGCGGTGTAGGTCGCCATGGCCCGCCCGCGCGTCGCCTCGGTGCTGAGGCTGTTGGTCCAGGCCTCCGACAGCACGAACAGGACTTCGGACGCCATGCCGAGCATCAGGCGGAGCAGGAACCACACCCATAGCAGCGGGAGGGCCGGAAAGGCCGTCAGTGCGGCCGCAGCAACGACGAGGGCCAGGATGACCAGCCGGCGAATGCCGAAAAAGGTCACGATGCGGGGTAGCGTCACCGCCGTGATGAGCACCCCGACGGCATGCATCGCCGCATTTGCGCCGATGACGGACTCGCTCAGCCCGCGCTCGACGAGATTGAGCGCAATGACCGCAGCACTCAGGCTGTAGGTCAGGCCGAACATCATCGCCGTGGCGATGACCGCGCCACGCGACAGCAAGTTGGATCCGGCGGTTTCGGGGGAAGCAGCCTGTTCTATGATGGGAGGACCCCGATGTTGTGGTCGCCGGCGCGCAGCCGCGCCAGGAAATCGGTGAAGCGCCGCGACCAGGAAAGTTCGCGTCGATCGACGAGTCGGGCAAGCACCCGCGCGTAATCGAGCACCAGGCCGGGCGTCCAGGTCATCGACATCGCCCGGCTGCGCACCATCGTCGCCGCCCACATGTCCGGGTTCACCAGCAGCCGGATCAGGCACAGCCATGGCCGGCGCCGCGCGAGCGAGCCCTCCAGTGCCGCGTCGAGCGCGGCGGCCACGACGACCGAGCAGTTGCGGTTGGCCAAGTTGTATGTCGCGTCCTGCCGATAGCCGGTCCAGAAGGCGTTCAGGCGGCGTGGGCTGAAATTGTGAAAGACGACATGCGCGTCGGCGGGGCACCAGTCCGCCACCTCCTCGGCATAGGAGGCGAGGAAGCGGCCGGGAATATTGTTCGCCGCGCCGGCATGAAGCCCATTCACGCCAATGGCGGTCTCCGTTGCCGGATAGTGACTGATATAGAGGTTAGGCGCCATCTCCAGCGAGGCGTGACCCGCCGACAGATTACCGTCCGAGCCGATGGCGACGAGATAGCGGTCGATGATTGGCCGCCGCTCCCGCGCATTGGCGGAAGCCGCCGGGGTCCAGATATGGACAATGAGCGGCGCGTCGCCCTCACGCCGCGCCGGCTCCTCGCCGATCAGCACCGGCGCGTGATCGTACCAGCCCCGGCCGGCGAAGACGGGCAGCATCAATATCGCCACCTCGTCCTCCAGCGTCCGCAGCAACAGGCCGAAACGCAGCATCAGCCATCCCGACAGCCCGATGAAGAGGCCGACGCAGAGCGGAACGTTCTGATGGTGCGGCAGCGGCCAGTCGGCCAGCAGCAGCGTCGTCAGCATCAGTTCGCCAAGCCCGCAGGCCGCGATGAGCCGCCAGCCGGGAAAGCGGAAGATCAGCGCCGAGGCGAGCCGGATCGATCCGTCCAGCGCAAAGGCCAGGGCGAAAAACAGGGCGAGGTGCCAGTCGCTCTGGAACAGGGCGGCGAGGATCAGCGCTCCGGCGAGCACGAGGCCGGCCCCTCTCAGCAAGGCGAAGCGCTGGCCTGTCGCGTCGCGCGCGACCAGAAACGCCGCCAGGCCGCCACCGATGAAGACCAGCCCCAGCGCGCCATAGGCGATGAGCGCGACGGTATGCATCACATCGATGGCGAGCAGGGCTCCCAGCCCGATGAGCACGGTGCCGGCGGCCGCCAGCATGTACCAGCGCGAACGGAACGCGTCCGGACCGATCAACACGAACGCCAGCTTCAACACGCCCCGACCCCGACAACCCGGCGGACGCGCCGCGCCAATCGGCGTGGCGCGTCAACCCTGTAGTGACGCTACTATAGCAAGAGCATGGGAAATCCGTCCCTGATCACATTTCCCCGGTTGAATCCGACCCGCGCCGAGAGGGGGATCCGATTCGACATCCGGCGGTCAGCGGCAGGGCGAGCAGCATGAGGCTAGCCTCCATGCGTGGTGCGGCTTTGCCGACCAAGAGGCCGCCAGCGCTCAGTTGCCCCGCGCGCCCTCGACGATCCCCGTCACCGCGCGGGTGATGGCGTCGGCATGCGCGGAAAGCGGACCCTTGAGCCGCCCATAAAGCGCGAACACCGCTGGCTGCACCACGCAGCCGAGCGCCATGGCACCAGCCAGGCTGGCGCGGTCGGCAGAGAGCCCCGCGCCGCGCAGCAGCAGCAGCGCCACCGCCTCGACGACATTGGCCTCCGGCACCTCCGGCACATGGCGCAGATGGTCGTGCTGGTGGATGAGCAGATAGGCGAACAGCGCCGGCTCCTCATCGAACAGCCGACAGGCGAGCGCCACCACCTCCTTCAGCTTTTCAGGCAAGGGGACGGCGCGCGCATCGACGGCGCAGATTTCGGCGGCAAGCGCCGCGTAATGCGAGAGGAAAAGCTCGCGCGCCAGCTCCTCCTTGGAAGGAAAGTGCCGGTAGAGCGCGCCCTCGCTCAGCCCTGCGCGCAGGGCGATGTCGCGCACCGAGGTGCCGTCGACGCCCTTCTGCGCGAACAGCACCAGCGCCTCCTGTTCGATGCGCGCCCGCGTCGCCGTGCCGTCGCGGCCGCGGCGCGGGGCCACCGCGCGGGCCGCGCGACGGGGCGGCGCGGGAATGCCGCGCGCGGTCATTCCCCGCCTGCCCCCACCGCCTGGCCGCGCGCCGCGATGGCCTCCAGCGCAATCACCCGCGCGCGGGTGAAGTCCACCTTGCCGGAACCGAGCAGCGGCAGTTCTTCCATCGGCAGGATCTCGGCCGGAATCATCAGCTCGGTGACGCCGAGCTCGCGTCCATGCGCCTGCAGCGCCGCCCGCGTGAGGTCGGGAGCGGTGGTGAGCAGCAGGATGCGCTCGCCGCGCTTGGCATCCGGCACCGTGACCGCGACATGCTCGGCATCGGGCCGCAGTGCCGACACCATGGCATCGATCGCGGCGAGCGAAATCATTTCGCCGGCTATCTTTGCAAAGCGCTTGGCACGGCCGCGAATGGCGACGAAGCCGTCCTCGTCCAGCGCGACGATGTCGCCGGTGTCGTACCAGCCATTTTCCGGCGGCTCGAGCACGCCCGGCGCCTCCGGACGCAGATAGCCGAGCATGACGTTCGGCCCGCGCACGTTGAGCCGACCACCCTCCGCGATGCCCGGCACCGGCTCCAGCGCGTGGTGGATACCCGGCAGCAGCCGGCCGACCGTGCCGGCGCGGTTGAACATCGGCGTATTCACTGCCAGCACCGGCGAGCATTCGGTGACGCCGTAGCCTTCCAGTATGCGGTGACCGAACTTCTCCATCCACATGCGCCGCGTCTCGGCCTTCACCGGCTCGGCCCCCGCCACCACGAAGCGCAGCGAACGGAAGTCATAGGGGTTGGCGGTGCGGGCATAGCCCATAAGGAAAGTGTCGGTGCCGACGATGGCGGTGGCGTTGGTGGCGTAGACCAGTTCCGGAATGATCCGGTAGTGCAGCGGCGAGGGGTAGAGGAAGCATTTCAGCCCCGAGACCATGGGCAGCACCAGCCCGCCGGTGAGCCCGAAGGAATGGAACACCGGGAGCACGTTGAACATGATGTCGGCGGGCGAGAAATCGATGCGCGCCGCTACCTGCGCCACATTGGTCAATATGTTGCGGTGGGAGAGCACCACGCCCTTCGGAGAGCCCTCGGAACCCGAGGTGAACAGGATGAAGGCCGGCGCGTCCGGATCGGCGGGCTTGGGCGCGCGGCCCGGCAGCAGGGCGCGCAGCTTGTCTGGGGTGGTGACGCCGGCGCGGATGTCCTCGCTCATCCACACGCGCACATGCTTGGAGAGCTCCTCGACCTCCGCTTCCAGCTTTGCCTTCTCGACGAAGACGCGCGAGCAAATGACGGTCTTCACCTCCGCCGCCTTGCAGGCAGCGACGAGGTTCACCGCGCCGGCGGTGTAGTTGAGCATCACCGGCACGCGGGCGTGGCGCAGCAGGCCCATCAGCACCACGGCGACACCGGCGGCGTTGGGCAGCAGCACGCCGACCTTCTCACCGCGCTCCGTCTCCACGGCGAGCTTGTCGCCGAGGATCTTCGCTCCCATCAGCAGCTTGCGGTAGCTGAGCGAGGTGCCGAGCGGGTCCTCGACCACGATCCGGCTCTTGCCGAGGCGTTCCGCCGCCTCCACGACCGCTTGGTAGATGGTGAAGTTGGTGTGGGCGGTCTCGAACATCAGGTCGGACATGATGTCGTAGAGTGCCGCACCCGCCACGCGGCGCCGCTTGCGGCCGAACAGTTCCGGATCGACCTCGATGCGCCGGGCCGGCAGGATGGTCACCCGCACCTTGGGAAATAGCCGCTTGCGCGTCTGGTCCGGCGTCAGGCGGGAGAAATAGGTCCGCTCCAACCCCTCGATGCGCACCGGCACGATCGGCGCCTCGGCCTTGTCGGCCACCAGCGCCGAGCCGTCATAAATCTTCATGATCGAGCCGGTGACGGTGATGCGCCCCTCTGGGAAGATTACCAGCCGCTCGCCCTGCTGCACCAGCTTGATCAGGTCGCGCGTCGCCAGCGGGCGGGTCGGGTCGAGCGGGAAGGCCCGCACCAGCTTGAGGAAGGGCTTGATCCACCAGCGCTGGGCGATGCCGGCATCCACCGCAAAGATGGGGTCGTGCTCCAGCAGCGCCATGATCAGCGGCGCATCAAGGAAGCTCACATGGTTGATAGCGATAACCGAGCCGGGGCCGGCGGCCTTCAGGTGCTCGGCCCCCTTCACCTCGACGCGGAACAGGAAGCGGAAGACGAGGCGGATCAGGTCGCGCAGCACATGGCCCTGGAAGGCGCGCCCGACCAGCACCGCCACGACGAGGCTCAGCACGCCGATCAGCAGCAGCAATGCCGGCGCGCCCACGCCCGCCATCTGCAGCCCGGCCACCACCACGGCACCGACGACCATGAAGGCGGCGTTCAGCACATTGTTGCCGGCGATGACACGGGCCCGGCGCTCCTCCCCCGCCTCGACCTGAATGAAGGCAAAGGTCGGCACGACGAAGGCGCCACCCGCCGCCGCGATACCCATCAGGCCAAGCGCGGTGTGGAAGCCGGCGGCAGAGAACAGGAACTCGTGCCAGCCCACGCCGACGCCGGAGGGCGCCATGGTCTCCAGATAAAGCCCGAGATAGATCCCGAAGCCGCCCATCAGCACGCCCGCAAAGGGCACCAGCGCCAGCAATATGCGCCCCTCGGATGCCTTGGCCGCCAGCGTCGAGCCGATGGCGACGCCGATGGTGAACAGCACGAGGAACAGCGTGACGATGCTCTCGCCGCCGCCCACATTCTCCTTCACCAATGTCGGCAACAGCGAGAGCACCACCGCGCCGACCAGCCAGAACCAGGAGACGATGAGCGCACCGCGCCAGACATTGGTCTGCGTGTGCAGTTCGCGCAGCAATGCCATGGTGCTGCGCCAGATATTGGTGTCGATCTTGAGATCCGGCGCGCCCTCGACCGTGTGCGGGATGGCGCGCGCGCTGAGCCAGGAGATCACCGCCAGCACGAAGGTGACGCCGGCTACCGACCAGTCCCCGGTATGGGTGATGGCCAGCCCGCCCGCCACCGTGCCGCCGAGGATGGCGGCGAAGGTCGCCATCTCCACCAGCGCGTTGCCGGAAACCAGTTCGTCGCGGGCGAGATGGTCGGGCAGGATGCCGTATTTCACCGGCCCGAACAGCGCGCTGACGCAGCCCATGAGGAACAGGCCGAGGAACAGCATGGGCAGCGAGCCCAGGACGAAGCCGGAGGAGGCGACCAGCACGATCCAGATCTCGGCGAACTTCACCCGCCGGGCGATCAGCGACTTGTCGTAGCGGTCGGCGATCTGGCCGCCGAAGCTGGAGAGCAGGAAGAAGGGCAGGATGAACACGCCGCCCGCCAGCGTCACCAGCGCGCCGCCATGGGTCTCGCCGAGCCCGTAGAGGATCAGCAGCGCCATCGCGTTCTTCACGAAATTGTCGTTGAAGGCGGAGAAGAACTGGCACCAGAACAGCGGCGCGAAGCGCCGTGCCGACATGAGCCGCGTGAACACCGACCATTCTCCCCGATCTTATGTTAGTGAACGATCACTTACATAAGATCGACGCAACGTCAAGCGCCCGCGTGGCACGGTGGAGCGCGGAGACACAACAGTGAGATAACGGTCTAGACGAACACGCCCGCCAGCGCGGCGAGCAGCAGGGTGCCGTCATGTACGGCAAGCTGGAGGCGCGAAGGCATGCCCGCCTCGTGCAGGCGCAGCGTGGCCCCGAGCGTCGCCAGCGACCAGCCGGCGCCGACCAGCAGGAAGGCCACCGCGATGCCGGCGACGTCGGGGGCGAACCGCACCGCCAGCGCCGAGCCGATGCAGAGCGCGAGGGCCGTCAGCGCAAGCGGCCCAGAGCCGAGGCGGCGCGCCAGCAGGCCGCCGGCCAGCGCGGGCGCATACATAGCCACCACATGCCAGGCAACGAAGCCGGAGATCAGCGGCACGCCGATGCCGCAGCCGGCAAAGGCCAGTGGCGCTCCCGCCATGGCCGAGGTCATCGCGCCCCAGGCGAGCGCACCAATGAGCGTCGGCCCGACCAGCGCCGTCCAGCCGAGCCGGCGCGGCGACGCGACGTCGCCCATCGCCTCCACCGTCAGCTCGGCATGGGAGAAACGCGCTTCCGGCAGGCTGACCGCGAAGGCCAGCGCGCCGAGCTGCGCCAGCGCGGCGAGAACGAGCGTTCCGGCGAAGGTGTAGGGGACCGCGAGCGCCTCCGCCTCGCCCGCCAGCACGGGGCCGACCAGCCCGGCCAGCGCGCCGGCGCCGAGCAGATGCGCCACCGCAGCGCCCTGCCCACCGGCTCCCGCGCCGAAGGCGGCGGCATGACGGTAGAACAGGCCGAAACCCTGCGCCGCGCCGAGCCAGGCGGCCCCCAGCACCAGCATCGGGAAGGCGGCGATCATCATGGCATAGGCGGCGATCAGCCCGCCGGCGACGCCCAGGCTCGCACCCAGCGCGAAGCCGGCGCGGCGACCGAAGGCATCCAGCAAGAAGCTCGCCGGCAGGCTCGCCGCCGCCGCCCCGGCCAGAAACGCCGCCAGCGGCAGCGCCGCCAGTTCGGGACGCGGCGCCAGCATGGCCCCGGCCAGCGGCAGCACGCCGAGCGTCAGCGCCTGCGCCAGCACCACCAGCGCGAAACCCGCCGCCAGCCGCCCCGCACCGAAGCGCCGCCGCAACGCGCGCGGCGCATCCTCCGGGCAGGCGCAGCCCAGCCGACCGGCCCGCGCCTGTTCATCCGCCGCGAAGAAGTCGCCCGCGCTCATTTGCGCCCCGGCGCCGAAGCCGGCACGTCCGCGAGATCATCGTCGCTGAGCACGCGCACCGCCGCGCCTTCGATGTCCTCGTACTGGCCCGAGCGCAGCGACCACATGAAGGCGGCAAGGCCCATGAGGCCAAGGCTCAGCGCCGCCGGAACGAGATAAAGCAGAACGCTCATGCGACCTCCTTGGCGCCCGTGCGGGCGCGCAGCGCGTTCAGCGTCACGATCACCGACGAGCCGGACATGGCCAGCGCGGCGATCAGCGGCGTGACATAGCCGCCAATGGCCAGCGGCACCGCGATGAAATTATACACCACCGCGATCATCAGGTTCTGCCGCATCAGCCCGCGGGCCTTGGCCGCCACGCCGAGCGCGATCGCCACCGGCTCCAGCCGGTCGCCGAGGAACACCGCGTCGGCATGGGCGCGCGTCACATCCGCCGCCGTGATCGGCGAGAGCGAGACATGGGCGGCGGCGAGCGAGGGCGCGTCGTTCAGCCCGTCACCGACCATCAGCACGCGCCGACTCTCGCCGGAAAGGCTTTCCAGCACGGCGATCTTGTCGGCGGGACGCGCCTGCGACCACCAGTCCTCCACGCCCAGCGCCTGCGCCACCGGCGCCACCGCCGCCGCGCGGTCGCCGGAAAGGATGACGACGCGCTTGCCCTGGCGCTTCAACCCGTCCACCACCGCCTTGGCATCCGGCCGCAGCACCTGCCGCAATTCGATCAGCGCGCGCGCCTCGCCCAGCCGCACCGCGACCAGCGAGGCATCGGGCGCGGCCAGGGGCACAAGCTCCTCGCAGCCGCAAAAGGCGGGACTGCCCAGCCGGGCCTCAACGCCGTCGACAAATGCCTCGACGCCCGCGCCGGGCACCTCGCGCGCCGTGCCCACCGGCGGCGCGTCCGGCCGCGCCGCCGCGATGGCCCGCGCCAAGGGATGCGTACTGGCATGGGCGAGCCACGCCGCAACATTGAGCAGGCCGTCCGGCAGCGTGTCCGCATTGACGACCGCCGGCTCGGGCAAAGTGAGCGTGCCGGTCTTGTCGAAGGCGACGGCGTCCACCTCGGCCAGCCGCTCGAAGGCGTCACCGGCATTGAGCAGGATGCCGGCCCGCATCAGCGTGCCGGCCGCCACCACCTGCACCGCCGGTACGGCCAGCGCCAGCGCGCAGGGACAGGTGATGATCAGCACCGCCACCGCGATCAGCACGGCCTGATGCACCGAGGCGCCGGCGATCAGCCAACCGATGAGCGACAGCAGGGCGGTGGCGTGTACCACCGGCGCATAGAGCCGTGCCGCCCGGTCGGCGAGGCGGACATAGCGCCCGCGCGCGGTCGCGGCCTTGTCGAGCAGCCGCTCGATCTCGTTGATGAAAGTGTCCTCGCCGACCGCCGTGGTGCGGAGCCTGAGCACGCCGTCATGCGCCAGCGAGCCCGCATGAACGGTATCACCGGCCACTACCGCGCGCGGCAGCGTCTCGCCGGTGATCAGGCTCTCGTCGACCGAGGCGGTGCCGGACAGCACCACACCGTCGACCGGCGCGCGTTCGCCCGCGCGCAGCATCACCTCGTCGCCCGGCCGCACGGCTGCGGCAGGCACGGTGACCAGCGTGCCATCGGGCGCGATACGATTGGCGCTCACCGCCTTCAGTGCCGCGAGATTGCCCGCCTCCGCCCGCGTGCGCCGGCGCATGGCATGGTCGAGGTAGCGGCCCGTGAGCAGGAAGAACAGCAGCATCACCGCCGAATCGAAATAGGCATGCTCGGCATGGTTCAGCGTCTCGTAGACCGACACGCTGAGCGCCAGCAGCACCCCAAGCGAGATCGGCACGTCCATGTTGAGCGAACGCGATTTCAGCGCCCGCAGCGCACTCTGGAAGAAGGGCTGGCCGGCATAGGCGGCGGCCGGCAGCGCGATCAGCGCGGAGAGCCAATGGAACAGGTCGCGCGTTTCCGGCGTGATGTCGCTGGCATTGCCCGACCACACCGACACCGACAGCAGCATGATGTTCATCATGGCGAAGCCAGCGACGCCGAGACAGCGCAGCAGGTGACGCGAGGTGGCGTGCTCGATCGCCTCCAGCCGGTCGGCCTCGAAGGGATAGGCACGGTAGCCGATGCGCCCCAGCGCGTTCAGCACCTCGCCGGGGCGGGGTTCCGCGCCCGCATTCCAGCCGATGGTGAGCCGGTGCGTGGTGTAGTTCAGCCGCGCCCGCGCCACGCCCGGCAGCGCCTCGGACGTGTCCTCGATCTCGTCGATGCAGGCGGCGCAGTCGATGCCCTCCACCGCGAAGGCCATCTCCTTCTGCCCGCCCGCGTCCTCGCGCAGGAACAGCGAATAGTCCTGCGCGGCAGGCTCGGGCGCCTCGAGCGCCCCACCGCGGACAGGGAAGGCGATGACCTCGGCGCTCATGAGCGACAGCCCCTACCGTACCAGCACGCGGTTGGTGGAGCGGAACAGGCGCTCACCCTCGCGGCTGAACTCGATGACGAGCTCCCACTGGCCGGACTTCACCTCGTCGCTTGCGCGCCACTGCCCGGCCGCCACCTTCTCCGGATCCAGCATCACGTCGAACCGGCGGTCGGTCGGGTGATGCAGCGCGGCGGTCAGCACGACATCGGTGAGAGGACGCCCCTGCGCGTCACGGGCGGTGATATCGAGCCGGCCGGGCTCGATATGCGCTTCCACCTGCCAATGCAGCGTCGCCTGCGCAGCGGCGGCCTCGCTCTCCTGCCGGAAGGCGAGGCCCGCCTTGTAGGAGCTCTCCGTCTCCACCCCGCCGAAGCTGGTGATCGCCGCACGCACCAGGAAGAAATTGGCGGCGAAGACGATGCCGAAGAAGGCGATGAAGCAGGCGAGCACCGTACGGCCGGTGATGGCCCGGCCGGGATGGTGGTCGAGGTCGCCGGAAAGGGGCGCGGCCATGCTGTCCTCCGGGTTCAGGGACCCTTGAAGTGGTCAGGTGCCGACGACATCTCGCCACCGGCGACATCGGTGATGTGGAAGGTGACGTCGAGCGAGGCGTTGGCCGGCAGCCTGGCGTGGGTGGAGACCAGCACGCGCACCTCATAGGTCTGGTCGGGACCGACCTCGACCACGGGGCGGCCGTCCTCGACCGTCGACACCGCGCCGGTAATGTCGACCTTGGCGTCCGGCACGCCTTCGACCGCGATGGCGAAGCGGCGCGGCATCGACTGCTTGTTGACCAGACGCAACGTGTAGGCGTTGCGGATCGAGCCGTCGGACAGCCGCACAAAGAGCGGGTTGCGGTCGTGGATGACGGCAACGCCTTCCGAGCCGCGAGTTGCCAGCGCTGCGACCATGACGCCGCCGATGACGACGATCAGCGCGGCATAGAGCACGGTGCGGGCGCGGATGAACTTGTGCACCGGCGGCAGGCCCTCGACCCGCCGCTGCACGTTCATCTCGGTGTCGTAGGCGATCAGCCCGGTCGGACGGCCGACCTTGTTCATCACCGTGTCGCAGGCATCGATGCACAGGCCGCACTGCACGCAGGCGAGCTGGCTGCCGAGGCGGATGTCGACGCCGGTTGGGCAGGCGGCGACGCATTGGCGGCAATCGACGCAATCGCCCGCCGGCAGGCCCTGGAGCTTCAGCGCCTCGGTCTTCTTGAGCGAGCCGCGCGGCTCGCCACGATCATAGCGATAGGTGACGTTGTAAGCGTATTCGTCGGTGAGCGCGGCCTGGATGCGCGGCCAGGGGCACATATAGGTGCACACCTGCTCGCGCATATGGCCGGCGAAGATATAGGTGGTGAAGGTGAGGATGCCGATCCACAGATAGGCGACCAGCGGCGCCTGCCCCTTCAGCAACTGCATGGTCAGGGTGGGCGCATCGGCGAAATAGAGCACCCAGGCGCCGCCGGTCCACCAGGCGAGCATCAGCCAGAGGAAGTGCTTGGAGACGGTCTCGAACGCCCGCTGCGCCTTCGAGGCGGTCTTCAGCTTCTCACGGCGCTGGCGTGGATCACCCTCGACCATGCGCTCGATGGCCTGGAACAGATCGGTCCACACGGTCTGCGGGCACAGATAGCCGCACCACAGCCGGCCGGCGACCGCGTTCATCAGGAACAGCGTCAGCGCAGCGAGGATGAGCAGGCCGGTGACGTAATAGATTTCCTGCGGCCAGATCTCGATGAAGAAGAAATAGAAGCGGCCGTTCACCAGGTCGACCAGCACCGCCTGCGAGGGCGCGTTCGGCCCGCGGTCCCAGCGCAGGAAGGGCGTCAGGTAGTAGATGCCCAGCGTGATCAGCAGCAGCGTCCACTTGATGCGGCGGAACGTGCCATGCACGGCAATCGGATAGATTTTCCGCCGTGCCTCATAGAGCGGAGCGTCATCCTCGCCCTGAACCGGTTGCACCTTGGTCGCCACGTTCATTTCAATCCCCGAACCTCGGACAGCTCCTTGTAAGTCGTCGAAACTACGCCTTCGATCCGGGCGTTGCCGGGCGGGAAAATGCTTATGCGGCGGCGCGCCGCTGGGGCGCCCCGCCGCTGAGGCGTGCTGCCGCAGGGGGCGCCGGAGCTTCGATAGACGTCATCCCGGACGGCCAAAGGGCGATCCGGGATGACGTGACACGACTCTGGGCGATCCCGGCTCTACGGCTTCGCCTCGGGCGGGGAGGACGACGCCTCCCGCCTACTGGCCGCCGCCCAGCGAGTGGACATAGACGGTGAGCGCCTTGATCGTGCTGCCGTCGAGGCGGCTGGACCAGGCCGGCATGATGCCGGCGCGGCCATTGGTGATGGAGGCGATCACGCTGTCGCGGTCGGAACCGTAGAGCCAGATGCCGTCCGTCAGGTTCGGCGCGCCGAGCTCGGGATTGCCCTTGCCCTCGTCGCCATGACAGGCGGCGCAGTTGGCGGCGAACACTTCCTTGCCCTGGGCGAGGTCCGGCGTCACTCCGGCAGGAACCGGCAGGTTCGACAGCGAGCGCACATAGTCCGCCACCGCCACGATCTCCGGCCGCTGCAGGACGCCGTCGCGGCCGAAGGCCAGCATGTCGCCGACATGCGCCTCCGCATCGGTCGAGCGGATGCCGTGCAGGATGGTCTGCTGGACCTGTTCCAGCGAGCCGCCCCACAGCCAGTCGTCGTCGTTCAGGTTCGGATAGCCGCGCGAGCCGGCGGCACCCGAGCCGTGGCACGGCGCGCAATTGTCGCCGAACGCCGCCCGGCCCTGCGCGCGGGCGAAGGACAGCAACTCCGGATTGGCCTCGATCTGCTCCAGCGAGGCGGCGGCCAGCTTGTCGGCGAATACGGCGCGCTGGGCGCGCAGGTCGGCGAGCTGCACCTGCACCGCGTCGCGCGACTTCCAGCCGAGCACGCCGTAGGTATAGCTGGAGACCAGCGGCCAGGCCGGATAGGCGACCCAGTAGAGCACCGACCAGACGATGCAGACATAGAAGGTCCACAGCCACCAGCGCGGCAAGGGATTGTTCAGTTCGCGGATGCCGTCCCACTCGTGGCCGGTCGTCGAGACGCCGGTGACGGCGTCGACTTCGTTCTTGTGCGCATGAGGCGCATGAATGTCGGCCATGGTCTCAGTCCTCGCTCAGAGGCAGGCGGGCGGCTTCTTCGAACTGCTGCTTGCGGCTCGGGGAGAGCGCGTAGATCAGCACGCACAGGAAGATGCCGACGAAGTAGAGGAGTCCCCAGGTCTGGGCGAACTCCGCGAAGGCGCGATAGGTCTCGTTCATCTCATGCCTCCTCAGCGAATGTTCGCTTTGTCGTCGTAGAGCTTGAAGTCGACCATGGTGCCGAGCGCCTGGAGATAGGCGATCAGCGCGTCGGCTTCGGACACGACCTTCGGGTTGCCGTCGAAATCGCGCAGCTGCGCGCCGGGATAGCGCTTCTGCAGTTCGGCCGCGTCGCCGTCCGGGGTCGCCTGCAGGCGCAGGTCCGCGATGGCGCCCTCGACCATTTCCGGCGAGTAGGGCACGCCGAGCAGCGCATTGACCTGCAGGTCCTCGCCGATGTTCTCATATTTCAGCGCGGTCTTCGCGAGGAAGGGATAGCCCGGCATGATCGAGCCCGGCACCACCGAGCGCGGATCGGCGAGGTGCTGGCGCTGCCATTCGTCGGAATACTTGTTGCCGACCCGGGCGAGGTCCGGCCCGGTGCGCTTGGAACCCCACTGGAACGGGCGGTCGTACATGCTCTCGGCCGCCAGCGAGTAGTGGCCGTAGCGTTCCACCTCGTCGCGCAGCGGGCGGATCATCTGCGAGTGGCAATTGTAGCAGCCCTCGCGGACATAGATGTTGCGCCCCGCCAGCTCCAGCGGCGTCCAGGGACGCACGCCGGAGACCTTCTCGATGGTGCTCTTCAGGTAGAAGAGCGGCACGATCTCGACGAGACCGCCGATCGCGACGACCAGCAGGATGCCGATCACCAGCCAGATCGAGTTCTTCTCGAGGAAGGCATGCTTGGCCCAGAGGGACTTCTTGGTTGCGGCTGCCTCAGCCATGATGGTGTCCTCACTCAGCCGGCACGAGGGAAGGGGTGGCCCGCGCGCCGGTATCGACTTCGGCCGTGCCGGGCTGGCGGATGGTCATGTAGACGTTGAAGGCCATGATCAGCCCGCCGATCAGGAACAGCACGCCGCCCAAAGCGCGGATGATGTAGAACGGGTGCATCGCCTCGACGGTTTCTATGAACGAGTATTCGAGGAAGCCGAGCGAGGTGTAGGCGCGCCACATCAGGCCCTGCAGGATGCCCGCCACCCACATCGCCGAGATGTAGAAGACGATGCCGATCGTCGAGATCCAGAAATGCCAGTTCACCAGCTTGAGCGAATAGAGCTCGCGCTTCTGCCACAGCCACGGCACCAGGCAGTAGATGGCGCCGAAGGAGATGTAGGCGACCCAGCCCAGCGCGCCGGAATGCACGTGGCCGATGGTCCAGTCGGTGTAGTGGGACAGCGAGTTCACCGCCTTCACCGACATCAGCGGACCCTCGAAGGTCGACATGCCGTAGAAGGCGACCGATACCACCATCATGCGCAGCACCGGGTCGGTGCGCAGCTTGTCCCAGGCGCCGGAAAGCGTCATCAGGCCGTTGATCATGCCGCCCCAGGAGGGCATCCACAGCATGATCGAGAAGGTCATTCCCAGCGTCTGTGCCCAGTCCGGCAGCGCGGTGTAGTGCAGGTGATGCGGGCCGGCCCAGATGTAGAGGAAGATCAGCGCCCAGAAGTGGATGATCGACAGCCGGTAGGAATAGACCGGCCGGTCGGCCCGCTTGGGGATGAAGTAGTACATGATGGCGAGGAAGCCGGCGGTCAGGAAGAAGCCGACCGCGTTATGGCCGTACCACCACTGCACCATCGCGTCCTGCACGCCCGACCAGACGATGTAGGACTTGGGCGAAAACACCGACACCGGCACGGTGGCGTTGTTGCCGAGATGCAGCATGGCGATGGTGACGATGAAGGCGAGGTAGAACCAGTTCGCCACGTAGATGTGCGGCTCCTTGCGGCGCCAGATGGTGGCGAGGAACACCAGCAGATACGTCACCCACACGATGGTCAGCCACAGGTCGGCATACCATTCCGGCTCGGCGTATTCCTTGCTCTGGGTAATTCCGAGCAGATAGCCCGTGCCGGCGATGACGATGAAGAAATTGTAGCCCAGCACCACGAACCACGGCGCGAGATAGCCGGCGAGCCGGGCGCGGGAGGTGCGCTGCACCACGTAGAACGAGGTGCCGATCAGCACGTTGCCGCCGAAGGCGAAGATCACCGCGGAGGTGTGCAGCGGGCGCAGCCGGCCGAAGGCGGTCCAGGGCAGATCGAAGTTCAGCGCCGGGAAGGCGAGCTGGAAGGCGATGATGACGCCGATCAGGAAGCCGGCGATGCCCCAGAACACCGCCGCGATGGTGGCAAACTTGACCGGGCCGAAATTGTAGTTTGGCTTGCCGTCGATCTCCAGCGCCGGCAGCGCGGCGGGGCGCTCGACATAGCGGTTGAGGATGACGAACACCGTCGCCAGGCTCGCGAAGGCCGAGAGATAGGCATGGAAGGCATAGGCGCTGTCCTGCGCCTTGGCCGCCACGGTGATGCAGCCCAATGCCAGGAGAGTGAAGACAACGGCGAGCCCTCCCTCGCCAAAGGTCAGGCTCTTCTGCACGCTCTTGACGGCGGCGTAGCTATCCGGTTCCGACATGCGACCCTCCACGCCCCGATCGGTTCGCTTTGGCAAATCGATCTGGAACGACTCCATTTTTCCGGGTCGACCATTCGCGCTACGGCGCTGTCTCAACCTTGATTCACATCAAGTCTAAGGGTCTTCACGGACCCGCGAGCGCAGTGGCGGAATGACGCGGCGACGCACCGCGCCGATGCCCGCCGGTATTCCTTGAGGGAGAAGGGCCGCCGCCTCCCCTTGCAGGCCCTCGCCGATGGCGTCTAAGAGGGAGCGACGCGCCCCCGCTTTCGGGCGCCCGAGGACACGATTACGCATGATCCGGTTCCTGCTGCGTTTCATCGGCATGTGGCTGCTGGCCGGCGGCTTCGTCGCGCTGGTGCTCGACGGCGTGCGCTCCATCGCCTCGTCGGAGATCGTGATGACGCCGCTCGGCGTCGCCTGGCTCGCCACCAGCGAGGACAGCCTCGCGCATGTGCAGGAGCTGATGACGCAGAAGCTGCCGGCCGGAAGCTGGGACCTCGTCATGGCCCCGCTGCTGCAGGCACCGCTCTTCGCGGTGCTCGCGGTGCTCGGCCTGCTGCTCATGCTGATCGGCCGGCGCAAGGAAAAGCGCGGCGCCACGATCTGAGGCCACGCGTTCGCACGACCAAGGCTGCCCACCCCCTCGTATCCCGGCGCCCCAATGCCTACATTGGGGACATCCAATCGAGGGACGACACATGTTCTTCTTCAAGAAGAGTCTCGACCTGCCCACGCCCGAGCAGGCGCTGCCGGGCCGCGCGCAGCCGATCCCCACCGCCGCGCGCCATTTCGTCAACGGCAACGCACTCAAGGGCCCCTACCCCGAGGGCTTTGAGACCGCGATCTTCGCGCTGGGCTGCTTCTGGGGCGCGGAACGCAAGTTCTGGCAGACGCCCGGCGTGTATGTGACAGCGGTCGGCTACATCAACGGCATCACGCCGAATCCGACCTATGAGGAAACCTGCACCGGCCTCACCGGCCATACCGAGGCGGTGCTGGTGGTCTACGACCCCGCCAAGGTCAGCTACGAGCAGCTGCTCAAGTTGTTCTGGGAGAGCCACGACCCGACCCAGGGCATGCGCCAGGGCAATGATGTCGGCACCACCTACCGCTCCGGCATCTACCTGACCTCGCCCAAGCAGCGCGCGCCGGCCGAGCGCAGCAAGGCCGCCTATGATGGGGCGCTGAAGGCCAAAGGCTTCCCGGCGATCACCACCGAGATCGTCGACGCCCCGACCTTCTATTTCGCCGAGGCGCACCACCAGCAATACCTCGCCAAGAACCCGAACGGCTATTGCGGGCTCGGCGGCACCGGCGTCTCCTGTGCCCTAGGCACCGGCGTCAACGTGTGAATGTGTGAGGGCGGCGGTGTTGACTGCCGCCCGGCTTCCCCGAGGGGTGTCTATTTTTGGTCGCATCGCCCCGGCGCCTTCCGCCGGGCAAGCACGGGGCTGTAACCTGGGTCTACCCTAACGTAGCCCCAGGGAACGCCGTGACCATCTCCCGCCATCTGCATCTCCGTTCCGGCGTCGCCGCTGTCGTTGCACTGTTGCTGCCGCTGGCCGGCAGTGCAGCGCAGGCCCAGCAACCGCAGTTGCCGCCGGCCCTGCGCGACGCGCGTTATTGCGAGATCGTGCCCATCCACGTGACGCTCGATGGGCTCAGGGCCTCGGTCTACAACACGCTCGGCTTCGACGACTGTCCGGCCGACAAATGGGAGGCGCTCACGCGGCGCGAGCTGCTGGGTGCGTTCGAGACCCTCGCCGTGGTGATGAATGGCCCGCGCCATTTCCTCATGGACGGCATCGTCGCCGCCGGCGCGACCAAGACCGGCGAGGTAATCACGGTTGGCGGCATCAAGCTGGCCAAGCGCGCTGAGGTCTCGCTCTCGCTGCACCAGGCCATGGGACCTGCCTTCACCGAACAGACGATCGAACGCGAGACGACCTATCGTTTCGACGCCGGCAAGCCGGTCTTCCAGCTCACCGGGCCGGATGGCGCGGTCTATGTGATGCAGTCCTATGCGCAGATCGTCGATCCGGCGCTCGCCTACGCGGACCTCCCGGGCCTCGGCGCCAGGCTGAAGCTGCCGGCCGGCTGGAGCTACAGCACGCACACGCCGGACAAGGACCTGCTGCTCTCCGCCACCGGCACGGCGACCGTCATTCAGGACGATCTGAAAAACACCTATCAGAAGATGATGCCGAACTGAGCGCGTCGCGGGGACTTGCCGTCGGCCCGGCGGCGTGTCACCCCTCTCGCATCCGCGAGAGGAACCGGGCGCCGCGCATGGAAAAACTGATCGAACGCTTCATCTTCGTCAGTCGCTGGATCATGGCGCCGTTCTATATCGGCTTGGTGATCGCGCTGCTCGTACTGCTGTTCAAGTTCGGCGCCGAGCTGTTCCATTTCGTCACCCACGCCGTGCAGTACGACGAGAGCGACACCATCCTCGGCATCCTGTCGCTGATCGACCTCGCCTTCACCGGCAGCCTCGTCATCATCGTCATCTTCTCAGGTTACGAAAACTTCGTTTCCAAGATCGACGCCGAGGGCCATGCCGACTGGCCGGAATGGATGACCAAGGTCGATTTCGCCGGTCTGAAACAGAAGCTGCTCGCTTCCATCGTCGCCATCTCGGCCATCGCGCTCCTGAAAGCCTTCATGAATCTCGACCGCGGCGTGGACGAGAAGCAGCTGACATGGCTGGTCATCATCCATGTCGTGTTCGTGCTGTCCGGCGTGGTGCTGGCCTGGACCGACCGGCTGTCGGAAAAGCAGCATTGATATTTCCGTGACATCGCTGTTTATTGATTTCAATAAACATAGTTTTTGTGTGATAGAACATCCATGAACCTCAGGAACCGTTTTCCCGCATGAGCGACGCCACCGCTCCCCTCCGCGAACCGACCCCGCATTCAGGCGATGCCGGCGGGCGAATGGCGCCGCTCGCGCGGCTGCCGGTGTTCTTCGCACTTGCCGGGCGCCGCGTGGTGCTGGCCGGCGGGTCGGAAGCGGCAAGCTGGAAGGCGGAACTTCTCTCTGCCGCCGGAGCCGAGGTCGAGGTGTACGCCCCCGAGCCCTGCACCGATCTCCTCGCGCTGGCCGCCAACCCGCCCGGCGGGCCGGTGCGGCTCATCGCCCGCGACTGGTCGGAGACCGACCTCGCCGGTGCCGCGCTTGCCATCGGCGCCATCGAAGAAGACGAGGAGGGCGCGCATTTCGCCCGCGCCGCCCGCGCCGCGGGCGTGCCGGTCAATGTAGTGGACAAGCCGGCCTATTGCGACTTCGCCTTCGGCGCCATCGTCAACCGCTCGCCGCTGGTCGTCGGCATCTCCACCGACGGCGCCGCCCCGGTGTTCGGGCAGGCGGTGCGGGCCAAGATCGAATCCGTCATTCCGCAAGGCTTCAAGCGCTGGGCCGAGGCCGCGCGCGGCTGGCGCCCCTCGGTTGCCGCGCTGGCGCTGTCCTATCAGGGGCGCCGCCGCTTCTGGGAGCGCTTCACCGAAGCCGCGCTGGAAACACCGGAGGCCGCGCCGTCGGACGCCTTGCGCGAGAGCCTCCTCGCGCGCGCCGAGATCGAGCGGGCGGAAGCGCCGCGCGGCTCGGTGGCGCTGGTCGGCGCCGGGCCGGGCGACCCGGAACTGCTGACGCTGAAGGCGGTGCGGGTGCTGCAATCGGCCGACGTCGTGCTCTATGACGACCTCGTCTCGCCGGCGGTGCTGGACGTCGCCCGCCGCGAGGCGAAGAAGATGCTGGTCGGCAAGACCGGCTACAAGCCTTCCTGCAAACAGGACGACATCAACGCGCTGATGGTCTCGCTGGCCAAGCAGGGCAAGCGCGTGGTGCGCCTCAAGGGCGGCGACCCCATGGTGTTTGGCCGCGCTGGCGAGGAAATCACCGCTGCCCGCATGGCGGGGCTTCCCGTCGAAGTGGTGCCGGGCATCACCGCCGCGCAAGGCGCGTCGAGCCGGCTCGGCGTGTCGCTGACCCATCGCGACCATGCCCGCCGGCTGCAATTCATCACCGCCCATGCGCGCGACGGCAAGCTGCCGCGCGACCTCGACTGGCGGGCGCTGGCCGACCCGGCGGCGACCACGGTGGTCTACATGCCCCAGCGCACCTGGGGCGAACTCGCGGGCAAGGCGACGGCTGCGGGGCTCGACCCGGCGACGCCCGCGATCGCGATCTTCTCCGCCACCCGGCCGCAGGAGCGGCAGGTGCCAGCTACGGTGGCGACGCTGGCGGCGGCGCTTGAGCAGGCGGTGGCGGATGGCGCCACCGGCCCGTGCCTCATCCTGTTCGGCCATGCCATTGGCGAGGCGGTGGCTTTCGCGGGCGATCTTCAGGCGCGAGCCGATACGCAGGCCGCGCGGGGCTAACCGATCTTCGCTTCCAGCTTCTCGTAGAGCGGGTTCTCCGCCGCGAAGACGTAGTCGAGCGGGCCCACCGACACAGTGGAGGCCCCGCGCTCGCGCAGGAACACGGCAAGGCCGTGCAGCGTGTCGGGCGGGCAGTGCAGCGTCACCATGCCGGACGAGGTCGGCGCGCCGAACGGCGCGGTCGCCCGGAAGCGGCGCACCGCCTCCTGCACCACCGCGCTGTCGCAGGCGCTGAACCGCGTCTTCACCTCGCGCATGGTCGCCGCGCGCTTGGCCGCCGTCACCCGGTCGAACAGCGCCCGCGCGGCCGCGCGCGCGCCCTCGTTCCAGTCGGCATGAAGCGAGGCGACGAGATTGGCTTCCGAGCGCAGCATCACCCCATCGTCGATCACCTTCAGCGCATTGGCCGCCAGCGTCGAGCCGGTGGTGGTGATGTCGACGATGAGTTCCGCCGTACCGGCCGCCGGCGTGCCCTCGGTGGCGCCCAGGCTTTCGACGATGCGGTAGTCAACGATGCCGTGGCGGGCGAAGAAGGCCCGCGTCAGGTTGAGATATTTGGTCGCCACCCGCACGCGCCGGCCGCGCGTGGCGTGGAAATGCGTCGCCACGTCGTCGAGGTCGCGCATGGTGCGCACGTCGATCCACGCCTGCGGCACGGCGACGACGACATTGGCGTGACCGAAGCCCAGCCCTTCCACCAGCAGCACCTTGGAATCGGCCTCAGTGATGTTCTCGCGCACCAGATCCTCGCCGGTGACGCCGAGATGCACCGCGCCGGAAGCGAGCTGCGAGGCGATCTCCGAAGCCGAGAGATACGCCACCTCCACGCCCTCGACGCCGGTCAGCGTGCCGCGATAGTCGCGCGCCCCGCGCGACTGCGTCAGGTTCATCCCCGCGCGGGCGAAGAAGGCGGTGGCGTTTTCCTGCAACCGGCCCTTGGACGGCACGGCGACGATCAGCGGCGAGCTCATAGGCGGGCCTCCACAGCGTCGAGGCGCCCCAGCCAGACGGCGAAGCCCACGGCCGGAATGGTCTCGGCGGCCCCCAGCCGCGCCAGCAGCCCGTCATAGCGCCCACCGGCGACCAGCGGCGCCGGTTGGTCGAGCTTTCCCGCTCCGTTCTCGTGCAGCTCGAACACCATGCCGGAATAATAGTCGAGCGGCCGGCCGAAGGCGGCGGCGAATTGCAGCCGCTCCACCTCGATGCCCTGCGCGGCGATGAAATTGGTGCGGGCCTCGAAAGCATCGAGCGCATGGGCAAGGTTCAGCCCGGCATCGTCGGCGAGCTGGCGCAGCGCGCGCGCCGCCGCGTCCGGATTGCCCTGAATGGCGAGGTAGCGCTCCAGCACCGCGACCTTCTCCGGCGACAACCCTTCCGCGTCGCCGGGCGCTGCCTGTTCGAGGAAGCGCTCGGCGATTTCCGACACGCTGCGCCCGCCCACGGTGGAAATGCCGGCGATGGAGAGGAGGTCTGTCACCAGCGCGCGCGCTGCCGCCGGGTCAGAGCCCGCCAGCGCCGAGAGCACGCCGGCATGCGAGGCGACACCGCCGGCATCCGGGCGCTTCAGCACGGCAAGATCGGCGCCGAGGTCGCCGGAGCGGGCGAAATCCTTGATCAGCCGCCGCCGCCAGCCCGGCGGCAGGTCGAGCGCATCGAGCAGCGCCGCGAACAGGCCGGCATCGCCGAGCCTTATGGTCGGCTCGATCACGCCCCAGATTGCCGCCGTCTCCAGCCCCAGCGCCAGCAATTCGGCATCCGCCGCCTCACGATCCGTGCGGCCGAAGGATTCGACGCCCGCCTGCAACAACTCGCCTTCCGGCACGTCGGAGCGGAACACCGGGCCGAGATAGGCGAAGTCGCGCGGCTGCACCGCGCCCTCGGCGATGTAGAGGCGGCACACCGGCAGGGTGAGATCCGGCCGCAGGCACAGCTCGCGTCCGTCCGGATCGGTGGTGATGAACATGGTGCGCCGCATTTCCTCGCCGGAAAGGTCGAGGAAGGCGTCGGCGGGTTGCAGCACCGGCGGCTCGACGCGCGAGAACCCGGCGCGCGCATAGAGCGCGAGCAGTTCCTCGGCGTGGCTGAGGTCGGCGATCATGAGGCTCGGGTCCGGTGTTCGGAGGCGTTGCGCGCTTCTAGCAAAGCGGGCCGGCGCGGTCCATGCACGGGCGATGACATGGTTTCCGGGCACCGCGCGGTGCCCGGACCCGCGGCCTCGGTTCCGCGCCTCAGTTCAGCGCGTCGCCGTGCGGAACGCCGTGATGGTCCAGCACCTCGATGACCTTCGCGACCAGCTCGGCTTCCGCGCAGGCGAACTGCGCCGGACGGCTCTCGCGCCATTCGGCATTGTCGGCAATTGCCGCGGCCGCCTTGGCGCCCTCGATCAGGTCCTTGATCTGCACGGTGCCGGCCGCGCGCTCGTCCGAACCCTGGATGACCACGCAGGGCGAGTTGCGCCGGTCGGCATATTTGAACTGGTTGCCGAGATTCTTCGGGTTGCCGAGATACATCTCGGCGCGGATTCCGGCCGCACGCAGCTTGGCGACGAGGCCCATATAGTGCGCGCTCTGGTCGCGGTCCATGACGACAACCACCACCGGGCCGAACTCCGGCGCAGCATCGGTCTTGAGATAGGACAGCGCGGAGGCAAGGCGCGAGACGCCGATGGAGAAGCCGGTCGCCGGCACGGGTTCCGAGCGGAAGCGCCCGACCAGCCCGTCATAACGCCCGCCGCCACCCACCGAACCGAAGCGCACCGGGCGGCCCTTCTCGTCCTTCACCTCGAAGGTCAGCTCAGCCTCGAAGACCGGGCCGGTGTAATATTCGAGGCCGCGCACGACGGAGGGGTCGATCCGGATACGCTCCTCATAGCCGGCTCCATTGACCAGAGCGGCGATCTCATCGAGTTCCTGCCGGCCTTCGAGATAGGCATTGCTCGCCGGCAGGAACTCGCCCCCGCCCGGCGTTAGCATGGAGAGCACGACGGCGGCCTGCCCCTCGTCCAGCCCCGCGCCCTTGGTGAAGTCGCCGCTCTTGGCCGCCGGGTTCTCCCAGCGACCCTCGCCGAGCAGGTCGCGCACGCCGTCAATGCCCACCTTGTCGAACTTGTCGATCGCCCGCAGCACAGTGAGCCGGCGCCCGGCATTCTCCTCGCCGCCGAGGCCGATAGCCTCCAAGACGCCGTCGAGCACCTTGCGGTTGTTGACCTTGATGACGTAGTCGCCGCGCTTGATGCCGAGCGCCTCAAGCGTGTCGGCCATCATCATGCAGATCTCGGCATCTGCCGCGACGGTGGGGGCGCCCACCGTGTCGGCGTCAAACTGCATGAACTGGCGGAAACGGCCGGGACCGGGCTTCTCGTTGCGGAACACCCAGCCGGCGCGGTAGCTGCGGAAGGGTTTCGGCAGCTTGTCGAAATTCTCCGCGACGTGGCGGGCCAGCGGCGCGGTCAGGTCGTAGCGCAGCGACAGCCACTGCTCGTCGTCGTCCTGGAAGGAGAACACACCCTCATTCGGCCGGTCCTGGTCGGGCAGGAATTTCCCCAGCGCGTCGGTATATTCGATGAACGGGGTTTCCAGCGCCTCGAAGCCGTACAGCTCATAAACCCTACGGATGGTCTCCAGCATGGCGCGGGTCGAGGCGAGTTCCGCCGGGCCGCGATCGGCGAAGCCGCGCGGCATGCGGGCTTTCAGTTTGCTGGGCTTGTCCTTGGCCATGGTGAGGCGCCGTCCTTCACGAATGATGGCGCGGGTTTAGAGGACGCGGACCCGGGCGGCAAGCGTGGGGGATTTCACATCCAGCGTCATCCCGGCCGCAGGCGTAGCCGGAGAGCCGGGATCGCGTGCCGACGCGGATGGCGATCCCGGATACGGCCTGACGGCCGTTCCGGGATGACGCTTGTCGGGAAGACTAAGGCCGCAGCCCCGCCAGTAGGCGGGCTTCGATGGCGTCCAGCACCGGCAACAGGTCCGCCACCGTGTCTATGACGAAATGCGCGCCGGCGGCGAACAGCTTGTCGGAGGCGCGCTTGCGCAGCGCGGCGCGGTCATCCGGCGCCAGCTGGTCGAGCTCGGCCTTGGACAAGCCCGCCGCATTGCCCGAGAGCGACAGGCCGACCGTCCAGGTGCCGGCGGCCAGCCCCTCGGCGATACCGGGCTCGGTGTCGTCGAGCTTCACGCAGCTTGAGGGCGGCCACACGCCGATATCGGCGAAGGTGCGGTACATCATCAGCGGGCTCGGCCGCCCGGCGGCGAGGTCGCCGGCGCACACCACATTGTCCGGCGCATAGCCGGCGGCCTCGGCCAGCGGCAGCAGCTTCTCCATGATCGGGCGGGTATAGCCGGTGGTGGAACCGATCTTCATGCCGCGCCGGCGCGCTTCGGTGATGACGTCGATGAGGCCGGGAATGAGGTCGGCATGACGCGGGATCACCTCAACATTCAGCGGCTCGAAGATGGCGAGCACGCGGTCGACATCGGCCTCTGTCGGTGCGGCGCCATGGACGATCTGCCAGCGTGCGGCGATCTCCGCGCTATAGAGCAGCGCGCTCACATGGTCGCGCTTGGGCAGGCCCATCGGCCCGCGGGCCTCGTCGATGGAGATGGTCACGCCGACCTGGCCGAAGGCCTCCACGAAGGCGCCCATCGGCGCGCGCGAACCGAAATCGACCGCCGTGCCGGCCCAGTCGAGAATGAGCGCCTTGAGGGCCATGCGTTTGTCTCCTGTTGCCGCCCCGGTGAAGGCGGGCCGGGAATGCCGGGAAAAGCCGGATCAGTCGAACAGTTCCGCCACCGCTTCCTCGGCGATGGCGAAGCCGGTGGAGGCGCCGGTGCCGCTGGTCACCACCACGAGGCGGGTGGTGGCATCGGGCCGGTCGATGAAGGCGAGCCGGTCGGAAGCCGAGGCATAGGTGCCGATCCAGCGCTCCAGCACCGCCGGCCGGCGGCCGAACAGCGCGGCATATTCGTCGATGATCAGCTCGTCGACGAAGTCCGGCGCGAAGGGGTCGGGCGTCGCGCCGTAATGGTGGCTGTCGCCCACCACCAGCGAACCATCGGCCGACTGCACGACGATGAGATGAACGCCATGGGCGAGATGCGCGGCCTGCTCGGCTTCGAGACGGCGTTTCAGCGGCTCGGCCTCGGGCAGCTCGGCATAGCCGAGATAGCGCCCGAGCGAGAGGTCGGTCATCACCGAGCCGGGCAGCCGGCCCAGCATGGGATCGCCGACGCGCAGCATGTGCAGCTTGCAGCGGGTGACGCCGTAGAGCTTGAAGCGGTCCTCGAACAAAGTGTGGAAGTCGTCGCCCGGCGCCACCACGATGCGTGCCGCCTTCACCGTGCCGCCGGAGGTAACGACCTTGCCGGGCTCGACGCCCGTCACCGCCGTCTCGCGGCGGAAGGCGACGCCCTGCGCGGCCAGCCAGGCCGCGAGCTTGGGGATCGCCTGGCGCGATTCCACCCGCATGTCGTGCGGGCTCCACAGCGCGCCCGAGAGTTCGCCGTTCAGCGCCGGCAACCGGTCGCGCGCCTGCTCAGGCGTCAGCAGCTCACAGCCCTCGCCCATTTCCGTCGCCTTGAAGGCTTCCAGCACCGGCATCGCCTCTGGCCGGCGCACCGCGACGAGGAGGCCGCGATGGATGACCTCGATCCCGGCCTTGGGCGCCACTTCGGCCCAGATGTCGCGCGAGCGCATGGCCCGGCGCCAGCATTCGCCGCGCTGCTGGCCGGTGACGGTGACGAAGCCGAAATTTCGGATCGAGGCGCCGTTGGCCTGCGCGTCGCGGTCGATCACCACCACCTTGAGCCCGCGCCGGAGCGCGGCCACGGCGTGGCCGAGCCCGACGACGCCCGCACCGACAATGGCGAGATCGTAGCTGTCCGACATGGGAGAAACCCGACTGGCGAGAGAGTGGCGAAGAGATGTCAGGCTCATAGCCGGTTCGCGCGCGCGGCGCCATGCAGCACCTGCCCCAGGCGTGGACTTTCCCGAATGCCTAGGTCAATTCGCCGCGGCGGAGGATTTGCGCACCGGCAGGCCGATGGCGGCGAGATCGTCGCGGACATGGCGCGCGATCTCCGGATTGGGAAAGAAGCGCGCGATCATCATGTCGGGATCGGAACCCCAGGCCGGGGCGATCTCGGTCAGCTTGCGTACATCGGCGCGCGCAGCCTCGCCCTCGCCGGCAAGATGGGCGGCCAGCGCGCGAGCCAGCAGGCCCGGCGCATAGCCATCGCCCATCAGCTGGTCGGCGGCGGCGGCCGCCGCCGGCGCATCGCCCCGGAGATAGGCGGCGATGACCCGGTGATAATCGGTCCAGGGCGGCAGGCCGGGTGCGGCATGCGCAGCGCTCGCCAACATGGCCTCGCCCCGCTCGCTCTCGCCCAGCGAGATGAGCCGCCCGCCGACATCGGCCTGGATCTCGACATCATAAGGGTTCAGCGCCAGCGCCGCCTCGCCGGAGGCGACGGCCGCGCCGCGCTCGCCGCGGAAGAAATGCACATCCATCAGCACGCGCCGCGCATAGGCGCTGGTGGGCGCGAGGTCCACCGCCTGCTCCACGGCGGCGAGCGCCCGGTTCAGCGCCGGCGCACCGCCTTGCGGGTTGGCACCGTTGCGCAGCTCGTCGAGATAAAGCTCGCCCAGCAGCGCGTAGCCGAGCGCGAAGGTACCGTCCGCCGCCACCGCCTGTTCGAGGCACTGGCGCGCCTTCAGGTGATCGGCCGGCAGGAAGCTGCGCCAATAGGTATAGGCCATCAGCACGCAGCCATAGGGGCCGGCCCCCGCCGGTCCGCCCGCCGCCGTCACACGGGACCGGGCGCGGGCCTGAATCACGCCATAGGGCTCGGCGATGGCGGCCATGATGTCGCGCACCAGCCCGGTCTCGGCCAGGCTCGAATCCCCGCCACGCTTGATTCCGTCGAACTCGTGCGACCAGACGATGGTGCCGTCGCACAGATCGGAAAGCCGCAGCAACAGCGACAGGCTGCCGTCGTCATGGTTCTCGATCAAACCGCTGAGCGCAAAGGCAGAATTGGGCGACACGCCACCGGAGCCGCAATTGAGCACGGGACGGGCATCGGGGCTCGCCAGGACGTCGAGCAGATCGAAGCGGGCCAGCGCGTCACGTATGCGCACCTCGACCGCCCGCGCGGTGAAGTCACCCGCCGTCACCACGCGAGCGGCGCCCGCGACCATACTGGGCGGCAGCGGCTGGCCGCCCGTCGTATCGAAAGACCTCACCTCCACCATCGGGATGCCAAGGCGGTTCGTGCGTTCCAACGGCCGCAGCACGGCGCTGGAAATCAGCGCCCGCCAACCGGTCGGGTCGACGATGTCGATGGTAAGGGCGGTGACGAGACCGAGGATCAGCAGCGCGAGGGTGGCCACGGTGGCGAGGCGGGCCACGCTCCCGTGCGGGGGCTTCGCCGTCGGCGGTAAGGCCGGAAGGGGCAGCGAGGCGTCGTCCGGCGACAGGTCCGGCGTGGCATCGGCGGGCGCCAATGGCGGCTGCCCCGCGGCATCCGGAGACGCCGCCATCGGTCGGGGGACGAATTGCGGCACATAGCTGCCGCGCGGCACCACGATCTCGATCTCTTCGGACGCGCCGGCGCCGGCGTAATAGCGCTCCAGCGCGCGGCGCAGCCGGGTCGCCTCCACGCGGACGATCGGGTCCGCCTGCGGGTCGAAGGAGGCATCCCTCCCCAGCGCCTCCACCGCTATGGTGTAGCCCTTGATGGCGTCGCTACGGCCCTCCAGCGTCGCCTCGACCACGAAGCGCAGGATGTTGGCCAGCTGCGGCGACGAGCGCAGTTCCTCTGACTCCAGAACCCGCGCCAGCGCCCGCCGCACCGCCTCCGCGCCGGCGTCCGGCGAGGCGCCGTCCGGCAGCGCCGCAGCGGCCTCCGGCGAATCGGCTGTCGTGCTGTCGGGCACTGGTGAAATCCTGTTATCATGCGCGCGCCATCATGAAAGCGGCGGTGACGTTAGGTGACTTTAGCACGGCTTGCGGCGAGTTGATGGCGACGCAGCACCGCATGGTCAAGGCGCGCCTTCGCGGTCAGAAAGGAAAGTGATCACATCATCACTTTTTCTCGTGAGCGTGCGGATGCCCACGCATTATACATGACACGAAAAAGTGCGGCCCTCGCCGTCGACCGTCCTGCACCGGAGCTCATCATGTCTGTCGCCTACGATATCGACGCCGCCAGCGCGGCCAGCCCGAACGACCTTGAGGCGTTCTGGATGGGCTTTACCGCCAACCGGGCGTTCAAGCGCCGCCCGCGCATGGTCTCGCGCGCCAAGGACATGCACTATTATACCCCCGAGGGCCGGGCGATCCTCGACGGCTCCGCCGGCCTGTGGTGCTCGAATGCGGGCCACAACCGCGACCCGATCGTGCAGGCGATCCAGAAGCAGGCGGCGGAGATGGATTTCGCCCCAACCTTCCAGTTCGGCCATCCGCTCGCCTTCACCGCCGCCTCGCGCATCGCCGAGCTGGCGCCGGGCGACCTCGACCATGTGTTCTTCTGCAATTCCGGCTCGGAAGCCGGCGACACCGCGCTGAAAATCGCCCTCGCCTTCCATGCCGTGCGCGGCAACGGCACCCGCACCCGGCTGATCGGCCGCGAGCGCGGCTATCACGGCGTCGGCTTCGGCGGCATCACGGTGGGTGGCATTTCGCCGAACCGCCGCTTCTTCGGCGCCCTGCTGCCCGGCGCCGACCACCTGCCGCACACTTATGACCGCGAGAAGCAGGCCTTCTCCAAGGGCGAGCCGGAATGGGGCGCCGAGCGCGCCGACGCGCTGGAGGGCATCGTCGCCCTGCACGACGCCCAGACCATCGCCGCCGTCATCGTCGAGCCGATGGCCGGCTCCACCGGCGGCCTGCCCGCGCCCAAGGGCTATCTCAAGCGCCTGCGCGAAATCTGCGACAAATACGGCATCCTCTTGATCTTCGACGAGGTCATCACCGGCTTCGGCCGCCTCGGCTTCCCCTTCGCCGCCGAGCGCTATGGCGTCGTCCCGGACATGATCACCTTCGCCAAGGGCGTGACCTCGGGCGCGGTGCCGATGGGCGGCGTGATCGTGCGCAAGCACATCTACGACACCTTCATGAACGGCCCGGACCATGTGATCGAGCTGTTCCACGGCTACACCTATTCCGGCCACCCGCTGGCCTGCGCCGCCTCGATCGCGACTCTCGACGTGTACCGCGACGAGGGCCTGTTCGAGCGCGCCAGGGCGCTGGAGCCGACCTTCGCCGATGCGGCGATGAGCCTGAAGGGCAAGCCTGGCATCCTCGACATCCGCACCGTCGGCCTGGTCGCGGCTTTCGACATGGCGCCCAAGGCGGAAGGCCCCGGCAAGCGCGGCTATGAGGCGATGGAAGCCGGTTTCCACGACGAGGGCCTGATGTTCCGCGTCACCGGTGACACTATCGCCGTCAGCCCGCCGCTGATCATCTCGGAGTCGCAGGTCGGCGAACTGGTGGACAAGATCGGCCGCACCATCGACGCGGTGATGTGAGCCTCGTCTGAGACATCATCATCCCGGATGGCCTCGCTGCCATCCGGGATGACATTCTTGAGTCGGCCGGCATCTGCTATGTGCAGGCACGATGCGCGCCTTTCCCTCCCCCCTCCCGATCGACGACGCCCTGCCGGCGCTGACCGCCGCCTTGCGCGCGGGCAATTCCGCCGTGCTCGTCGCCCCGCCGGGCGCGGGCAAGACCACGCGCGTGCCGCTCGCCCTTCTCGACGAACCCTGGGTCGCGGGCCGGCGCATCCTCGTGCTGGAGCCACGCCGCATCGCCGCCCGCGCCAGCGCCGAGCGCATGGCCGCCACGCTGGGCGAGAAGGCCGGCGAGAGCATCGGCTACCGCGCCCGCTTCGGCTCGAAGGTCGGCCGCAATACCCGCATCGAGGTCATCACCGAGGGCATCTTCACCCGCATGGTGCTGGACGACCCGGAGCTTTCCGACGTCGCCGCCGTGCTGTTCGACGAATTCCACGAGCGCGGCCTCGACGCCGATCTCGGCCTGGCGCTGGCGCTCGACGCGCAAGGCGCGCTGCGCGAGGACCTGCGCCTGCTCGTCATGTCCGCCACGCTCGACGGCGCGCGGGTAGCGACACTCATGGGCGAGGCGCCGGTCATCGAGAGCCTCGGGCGCGCCCATCCCGTCGAGACGCGCTATCTCGGCCGCGACCCTCGTGCGCCCATCGACCGGCAGATGACCGACGCAGTGCTGCGGGCGCTGAACAGCGAAACCGGCTCGGTCCTCGCCTTCTTGCCCGGCGTCGCCGAAATCCGCCGCACCGAGCGGGCCCTGCGCGAGGCGGTGCGCGACCCCTCCGTCGACATCGACCCTCTCTATGGCGCGCTCGATCCGCGCGCGCAGGACCGCGCCATCTCGCCCGCCCCGGTCGGGCGGCGGAAGGTGGTGCTCGCCACTTCCATCGCCGAGACCAGCCTGACCATCGAGGGCGTGCGCCTCGTCATCGACAGCGGCCTTGCCCGCGTGCCGCGCTTCGAGCCGGGCGTAGGGCTGACCCGGCTGGAGACGGTGCGGGTCGCGCGCGCCAGTGCCGACCAGCGGCGCGGCCGCGCTGGACGTACCGAGCCCGGCGTGTGCTGGCGACTGTGGAGCGAGCCGGAGACGGTCAGCCTGCCGGCTTTCGCGACACCGGAAATCCTCGCCGCCGACCTCTCCCGGCTGGTGCTCGACCTCACGGTGTGGGGCGTGCACGATCCGGCGACGCTGGCCTTCCTCGATCCGCCGCCGGAGCCCGCGGTGACGGAGGCGAGAAACCTGCTTGCCGCGCTCGGCGCGCTCGACAAGGACGGACAGGTGAGCGCGCGCGGCCGTGCCATGGCCCGCCTGCCGCTGGAGCCGCGCCTTGCCCGCATGGTGATCGACGGTGCCCGCCACGGCGCCGGCGAACAGGCGGCGCTGATCGCCGCCATCGTCTCCGAGCGGGGCCTCGGGGGCGACGCGCCCGATTTGCTCCACCGGCTCGACGATCTCCGCCGCGACCGCTCGCGCCGCGCAGAGGAGGCCCGCCACCTCGCCAAGCGCTGGGCGCAGGAGGCCGCCCGTGCCGCCGAGCGCCTGCCCGATATGGCCGCGGGCGCGCGGCCCTCGCCGGCCGTGCTGCTGGCGCTGGCCTTCCCCGACCGCATCGCCCGCGCACGCGGTGATGGGCGACGCTTCGTGCTGGCGAACGGGCGGGGGGCTGTGCTCGACCCGACGTCCCCGCTCGCCCGCGGCCGCTACCTCGCCGTCGCCGAACTCACCGGCACAGCGGACGAGGCGCGCATCCTGCTGGCAGCCGAACTGACCGAGGCGGAGATCGAGGCCGAATTCGGCGACGCCATCACCGAAGGGGTGGAGACGAATTTCGACACGGCCGCCGGCGCGCTGCGCGCCCGCCATGTCCGCCGTCTCGGCTCGCTGGTCCTCGCCGAGCGCACCGCACCCGTCACCATGGGGCCCGATGCCGTCCGCGCGCTGGCCCGCGCCGCCGCAGCGCGGGGGCTGGAGCGGCTGAACTGGTCCGATCACCAGCGCCAGTGGCTGGACCGCGTGCGCTTCCTCCATGCCAGCGCGCCCGGCATCTGGCCGGATGTGTCGCCAGAGGCGCTGGCGGCCGGCGCCGAGCAGTGGCTCGCCCCGGCGCTGGAAGGGCTCACCGGGCTCGGGCAGATCGATGCCGATCGGCTCGGCCGCGCGCTCTCCGGTCTGCTGTCCTGGGACCTCCAGCGGCGGCTGGAGGAGGACGCACCGACCCATTTCGAGGTGCCGACGGGATCGCGGCTGCCGATCGACTACGCCGCCGAGGGTGGGCCGCTCATCTCCGTGCGGGTGCAGGAACTTTTCGGCCTCACCGCCCACCCGGCCATCGCCGGCGGACGGGTGCCGCTCACCCTCGCCTTGCTTTCGCCGGCGCACCGGCCGATCCAGCTGACGCGCAACCTGCCGGCCTTCTGGAGCGGCTCCTGGCGCGATGTGCGCGCCGACATGCGCGGGCGCTATCCCAAGCACCCCTGGCCGGAAGACCCGGCCCATGCCGAACCGACACGCCGCGCCAAGCCGCGCGGACAGTAATCGCGCGGCGGTCAGGCGCGAGTGGTGCCGGGGCACTACCGGCGGCTGCAAAACATTAACCACAGGCCAAGTCTTCGCCGCGCCCGGCCGGGCTGCGGAAGCGTTTTAACAGGTGAGCAACCTCTCGGGCCCAAGGTGCCCGCATAATAAAGGCCGTCATCAAACAGGCGGCGATGCAGTCGAGCGCAAGCAGAGTACGCCCCATGCGAGAATTGGCGGACAGGGAAATGGCAGGACGGGACATGGTGCACCGGCGCCGCGTCGCCGTCGCGCGTCGCCCTCACGGCACGGGCCTGGAATATGGCCTCATCGCCGCCGCGCTGGCGGTGGCGATCGTTACCGTCGTCGCCGGCCTCGGCACGCGCTATGGCGGCGCGGCCGCCGGCACCGGCTCGTCCATGGCCAATGCCATGGACCGCAACCTGCGCTAGAGCCTGATCCGATCAGGTTGAAACAACCTGATCGGCAAATCAGTCTCTAAATCATTGATAGAGAACGCGTCATCCGGTCAGATTGCTCCGCAATCCGACCGGCGCGTGCTCTAGCCCATCATCGGCGCGCGTCGGCGCGGCTTGACCGCACGGGCGACGAGGATCTTGTCGATCCGCCTTCCGTCCATGTCGACCACCTCGAAGCGCCAGCCCAGCGCTTCGAACACAGCGCCTTCCTCAGGCAACGCCTTGAGCTCGTGCAGCACATAGCCGGCCGCCGTGTGAAAGCCGGCATCCTGCGGAATGCGGATGCCGAGCACCTCGGCCAGTTCGTCGATCGGCGTCGAGCCGGCGATGAGGAAGCTGCCGTCCGTGCGCTCCACCACGTCGGGCTTCACCTTGCCCGCCTCGTCCAGCACCACCGTGCCGGCAATGGCGTCGAGCAGGTCGGCAGGCGTCAGGATGCCGACCATCGAGCCATATTCGTCCACCACCAGCGCCAGCGGCGATTCCGCATGGCGCAGCACCTTCATGGCATCGAGCGCGCCGGCCGTCTCCACCAGCACGGCAGCCGGCTTCACGAGCTGGCGCGGGTCCGGCGTCGTGCCATCGAGATAGGCTTCCAGCAGGTCGCGTATGTCGATGACGCCGACCGCCTCCTCCACCGTGCCCTCGCAGGCCGGCATGCGGGTGTGGCCGGTCTCGCGGATGGTCTGGCGCACCACGTCGGGGGCGTCGGTGAGGTCGATCCAGTCGATGTCGGTGCGCGGCGTCATCACTGCGCGGACCGGCCGGTCGGCAAGGCGCATCACGCCGGCAATCATGCGGCGCTCGTCGGGGTCGATCACCCCAGCGGTCTCCGCCTCGGCGACAATGGCGCGGATTTCCTCGTCGGTGACGTTGCTGTCGTCGCCCTTGCCGCTCTCACCGAGCAGGCGCAGCACGAGGCGCGAGGAAACGTCGAGCAGCCAGACCGCCGGAAGCGAGATACGCGACAGCAGCATCATCGCCGGCGCGATGAAGCTCGCCAGCCGCTCCGGGCTCTGCAACGCCAGCCGCTTGGGGATCAGTTCGCCGATGATGAGCGAGACATAGGTGATCGCCGCCACAACCAGCGAATAGCCGAGTCCACCGGCAAGGCCGGGCGCCATGCCCTGTTCCCGCAGCCACTCGCCCAGCATGTCGCCCAGCGTGGCGCCGGAGAAGGCACCCGCCAGAATGCCGATCAGCGTGATGCCGATCTGCACGGTGGAGAGGAAGCGGCCGGGGTCGGCGGCCAGCGCCAGCGCGATCCGCGCGCCGGACGAACCGTTGTCGGCCATGCCGCGCAGACGCGCCGGACGGGCAGAAACGACGGCAAGCTCGGCCATGGCAAGGACGCCATTGATCAGGACGAGCAGAATTACGACGGCGATTTCGAACAGGGGCATTGGGTTCGGGTTGGCAACCTCGTGTCGGCATTATGTAGCACGGATGCCCGATTTGGCCATGCCCGGCACCCCACCTTACCGTCGCGGACAGGTGGGCGCGACGTTTGACGCCCGTCGCGGGGACGCCTACAAGCCTTGAAGTTTCATAGCTTTCCGTGACGATCCGGTATGTCCTTCAACAGTTTCGGCCACCTCTTCCGCGTGACCACCTTCGGCGAAAGCCATGGACCGGCGATCGGCGGCGTCGTCGATGGCTGCCCGCCCGGCATCCGTTTCCGGCTGGAGGAGGTGCAGGACGCGCTGGACAGGCGCCGCCCCGGCACCTCGCGCTTCACCACCCAGCGCCGCGAACCGGACGAGGTGAAGATCCTCTCGGGAACCCTCACCGAGGAGGACGGTACGCTGGTGACCACCGGCACGCCGATCGCTCTCTTGATCGAGAATGTCGACCAGCGCTCCAAGGATTATTCGGCGATCTCCGAGAGCTACCGGCCCGGCCATGCCGACTATGCCTATGACGTCAAATACGGCCTGCGCGACCACCGCGGCGGCGGGCGCTCCTCGGCGCGCGAGACGGCGGTGCGCGTGGCCGCCGGCGCCATCGCGGCCAAGGTGTTGCCCGGTGTCACCCTCACCGGCGCGCTGGTGCAGATGGGCGAGATCGTCATCGACCGCGCCAACTGGGACAGCGCCGAGATCGGCCGCAACCCGTTCTTCTGCCCGGACGCGCAGGCGGCCGCGCGCATGGCGGATTATCTTGACGGCATCCGCAAGGCCGGCTCCTCGGTCGGCGCCGTTATCGAGGTGGTGGCCGAGGGCGTACCACCTGGGCTCGGCGCGCCGCTCTACGGCAAGCTCGACGCCGATCTCGCGGCGGCGCTGATGAGCATCAACGCGGTGAAGGGTGTCGAGATCGGCGAGGGCTTCGCCAGCGCCACGCTGATCGGCGAGGACAATGCCGACGAGATGCGCATGGGCAATGACGGCAAGCCCGTCTTCCTCGCCAACCATGCCGGCGGCATTCTCGGCGGCATCTCCACCGGGCAGCCGGTGGTGGTGCGCTTTGCGGTGAAGCCGACCTCCTCCATCCTCACCCCGCGCCGCACCGTGACCCGCCATGGCGAGGACGCCGAGATCGTCACCAAGGGCCGCCACGACCCGTGCGTCGGCATCCGCGCGGTGCCGGTGGGCGAGGCGATGGTGGCCTGTGTGCTCGCCGACCACCTGCTGCGCCATCGCGGCCAGGTGGGCACGCCGCCGGTCTGGCCGTTCCCGCGATAAGCAGCCCTATCGACGTCATCCCGGCCGGAACCCGCAGGGCAGAGAGCCGGGATGACGCTCCGGGATGACGCTAACCGAAACGCAATTTCAGTATTGCTGAAGCCAGCTTCGACTTTTCATTGCGGTCGAAAGCTTGTCGACGTAACATGCCCGCATGAAACTTGCGGATTGGCTGACCCTCACCGGCACGACGCGCAGCGCCTTCGCGCGCGCCGCCGGCCTGTCGCCGGCCAGCATTACCGCATTGTGCAACGACCAGCAGGCCTGGGTCTCCCGGGAAGCGGGCGCACGCATCGCCGCCGCCACCAGCGGGGCGGTGACGCCGAACGACTTTCTCGGACTTGATAGCGTCGAGGTGGCATTGATGAGCGACAATCTGCAGTCCCGCGTGGAAGCGGCGATCGAGGCCTTTGCCCGCGGCGAGATGCTCGTCGTCACCGATGACGACGACCGCGAGAACGAGGGCGACCTCATCGTCGCCGCCGTCCATGCCACCCCCGAGAAGCTCGCCTTCATCGTGCGCCACACCTCCGGCATCGTCTGCACCCCGCTGCCGGCGGAATACGCCAAGCGGCTGCGCCTCAGCCCGATGGTGGCCGACAATGACGCGCCGCATTCGACCGCCTTCACCATCTCGGTCGACTACAAGCACGGCACCACCACCGGCATTTCCGCCGAGGACCGCACCGCCACGGTACGCGGCCTTGCCAACCCCAATGCCGGCGCCGCCGATTTCGTCCGCCCCGGCCACATCTTCCCGCTGATCGCCCGCGAGGGCGGCGTGCTGATGCGCTCGGGCCATACCGAGGCGGCGGTCGATCTGTGCCGGCTGGCCAATCTCGAGCCGGTCGGCGTCATCTGCGAACTGGTGAACGATGATGGCACGGTGATGCGCGGCCCGAAGGTCGCCGACTTCGCCGCCCATCACAAGCTGACCCGCATCTCGGTGGCGGACCTCATCGCCTACCGCCAGCTGCGCGAGAAGCTGGTGACCCGCACCGCCGAATTCGCGGCCCCGACCGTGGTCGGCGAGATGCACGGCATCTCCTATGTCACGCCGTTCGAATCGGTGAATCACATCGCGCTGGTGCACGGCAAGATCGGCGACGGGCGCGACGTGTTGGTGCGCCTGCACCGTGCCGATCCGATCGGCGACGTGTTCACTGGCGGCAAGGCGATCCGCGCCTCGCTGGAGCGCATCAAGGTCGAGGGCCGCGGTGTTCTGGTTTATCTGCGCGACGGAACCACCGGCGTGCCGGCGAGCACGGTCGGCGCCGACGAGCCGCAGGACAGCACGCGCCTGCGCGACGAGAACTGGCGCGAAGTGGGCCTCGGTGCGCAGATCCTGCGCGACCTCGGCATCTCCTCGATTCGTCTGCTCGCCTCGCGGGCCCGCACCTATGTCGGCGTGGCCGGTTTCGGCATCGAGATCACCGGCACGGAAACGCTGGACGTCTGAGCGCCCCTACCGCAGTAGCGATCGCTCACGCGAACGGCATCGGGCAATGCCCGGTGCCCGCAATTTCGACTTCAGGCCACTGGTCAGCCGTGCCACCATGATTGTGACGCGTCCCTGACACGTCGAGGTCCCGTCACCGACGGAGGTCGCGATGTCGTGCATGCGCATGTGGCTGACTGCTGTCGCTCTGCTGTGGGGACCGCTCGCGGTGCCCGAGGCCCGCGCCGACGAGCAGGTCGATGTCGAGCTGGTGCTGGCCGTCGACGTCTCCTATTCCATGGACCTCGACGAGTTGGCGCTGCAGCGCGAGGGCTACGTCAACGCCGTTACCTCGACCGAATTCCTCAACGCACTGAAGCTGGGACCGAACGGCAAGGTCGCCATCGCCTATATGGAATGGGCGGGCTCGGACGAGCAGAAGATCGTTGTCGACTGGACGCTGATCGGTGGCGCCGACGATGCAAGGCGCTTTGCCGAGGCGATCCGCTCGGCGCCGGTGCGGCGCGTCTACCGCACCTCCATCTCCGGGGCGATGGAGTTCGGCGCCGGCCTCATCGAGCACAACGCCATCAAGGGCCTCAGGCGCGTCATCGACATTTCCGGCGACGGCACCAACAACCAGGGCGCCATGGTCGAGCCGACGCGCGACGACGTGGTGGCGCGCGGCATCACCATCAACGGGCTGCCGCTTATGCTGAAGGAACCGGCCGGCTCCATGCTCGATATCGGCGAGCTCGACGCCTATTACGAGGATTGCGTGATCGGTGGCCCCGGCGCCTTCGTCATTCCGGTGCGCGGCACGCATGAATTCGCCAGCGCGATCAAGACCAAGCTGGTGCTGGAGATCGCTGGCGTGGTGCCGCCGAAACCGCAAATGGTCCATCGCGCCGCCGACGCGCCGCGCGTCTCCTGCACGATCGGCGAGCGCATGTGGATGGAGCGCTGGGGCAACTGAAGACGCTTCATCGCCGGATATCGCCACCGGGCGCGGCAATGCGCGGCGGCGCATCAAAGATCAGCCCGATCATTTTCCTATCGGAATATATTGTTCGTTTCCGGTGATGGTGTTTTGATGGAATCCGTTAGTCCGCACCAGGGCCGGAGGCGCCGCGATGGACATGAAGACCGGCGAGAGCGACGGGATCGAACTCGGCGCTCGGGTGCGGGGACTGCGCAGCCGTGCCGGCCTCACCATCAAGCAGGTAGCCGAGCGCGCGGGCATTTCGCCCTCGGCGATCTCGAAGATCGAGAACAACCTGCTCTCGCCGACCTATGACAACATCATCCGCCTCGCCCAGGGGCTCGGCGTCGATATTTCGGAGCTGTTCTCCTCGGCGCGCAAGCAGGCGCCGCATGGCCGCCGCTCGCTTACCCGCGCCGGCCAGGGCGACTACATCCGCACCCGCGCCTATACGCTGGAAATGCTATGCTCGGATCTCACCGCCAAGCGCATGCAGCCGATGAAGGCGCGGCTGCGCGCTCATGAGGCGCGCGAATTCGGCACGCTCGTCGCTCATGCCGGCGAGGAGGTCGTGCTGGTGCTGAAGGGTCGGGTGACCCTGCTCACCGAATTCTATGCGCCGATGACCCTCGAGGAGGGCGACAGCGTCTATTTCGACAGCACGATGGGGCATGCGCTTCTGAGCGCTGGCGCCGAGGATGCCGAGATCTTCTGGGTCTGCGCCGCCGATCAAAGCCTCAGCTTCGAGGAGACCCCACCTGAATCTCCTTGACAGTTTCGCACTGGGAATAAAATGTTCGTATAAGAAACTTACTGTCAAATTATCTATAAAAAGACTATACATCTCTCCGTCCAGTTCCAGAGGATGACCACATGACTGAACAAATCGGCAGCCGCCGTACGTTTCTCGCCGCCGGATCGCTCCTCAGCGCGAGCGCGGCGCTCGCTGCCAGTTCTGGCCCGGTGCTCGCCCAGGACGGTGCGGCCGGCAGCACGCTCAAGGTGATCCGCGACCGTGGCGAGCTGCGCATCGGCGTCGCGCCGGGCGAGCCGTGGTTCTACAAGGACCAGCGGTCCGGCGAGTGGTACGGGCTCGGCTGGGGAACCGGCGTGGCGGTGGCGAAGGAGCTGGGCGTGAAGCCGGTTCCGGTCGAGACCACCTGGGGTAATGCGGTGGCGGCACTCCAGGCCGGACAGTTCGACGTCATGTTCACCATGGACGCGACCCCGCAGCGCGCGCTGGCGGTGGATTTCCCGATCCAGCCCATGTTCTGGTACGCGCAGGGCGTCCTGCTGGCGGACGGCCAGACCGTGACCAGCTGGGAGGAGATGAACAAGCCGGAATTCCGCATCGGCGTCGTGCTCGGCACCTCACCGGACCGCGACATCACCGTGCGGCTGCCCAAGGCCACCATCGAACGCTTCCCCAGCGCGGATGAAACCGGCGCGGCGTTCATCGCCGGGCGCATGGACGGCATCTCGCTGTTCCATCCGGCACTGGTGATGCTGCAGTCCCGCATCAAGAAGGGCAAGATCATCCTGCCGCAGCCGATGCGCGAATCCCCTTCCAGTGCCGCCGTGCCGAATGTCGCCGACAAGAGCTGGCGTGACTGGCTCGGCGTCTGCCTCGGCTATTTCTATGCCACCGGCCAGACCCAGAAGATCTTCGAGGACTATCTGGCCTTCCGCGGCATCGACCCCGCCGCCACTCCGGCCATCATGCGCGAGCGCTGGAAGGCCTGATCGTCGCCCTTTCCATAGGCGCGCCGCCTGGCATCGGCGCGCCGATCCGCTTTTGCGCCCGTCCGCCCATCGACGACCGGCAAGGCCGAACCGAATGCAATATGTGTGGGACTTCCGGCCGGTCTGGCTGAATTTCGGCGTTTTGCTCGAAGGGCTGGTCAACACGCTGAAGCTCTCCGGCTTCTCGATCGGGCTCGGCCTCGCCATCGGGCTTGTCCTGGCCATGGGGCGGCTGGCGCCGTCGCGCTTCGTCTCGCTCCCCGCGACCGCGATCATTGAATTCTACCGCAACACCCCGCCGCTGGTGCACTTCTTCTGGTACTTCTACGGCCTGCCGATCCTCACCGGCATCAGCCTGACGCCGTTCGCCGCAGCGGCGGCGGCGCTCTCGGTCCAGTCCGGCGCCTTCTTCGCCGAAGTGTTCCGCGGCGGCATCATCTCGGTCGATCGCGGGCAATGGGAAGCCGGCCGCGCCATCGGCATGAGCCACGCTCAGCTGATGCGCCGCATCATCCTGCCGCAGGCCTTTCGCCGGATGATCCCGCCGCTGATGGAGCGCTCCTTCGAACTGGTGAAGACCACATCGCTCGCCGCCACGCTCACCTATGGCGAGCTGGTCTACAAGGCGATGGTGCTGGCGACGCAGACCTACCGCCCGATGGAGATCTATTCGACGGTGGCGGTGATGTTCTTCAGCGTGCTGTTCGTCGCCAGCCTCGGCATGCGCGCGGTGGAGCACCGCCTCGCCCGTCGGGCCGCAAGGTGATCGCCAGATGAGCACCATGAATTACACGTTCCAGTTCGGCGAGATTCTGGCCAACAGCGACCTGCTGCTGCGCGGGCTGAAGCTCACCATCCTGCTCTTCGCCATCGCGCTTTCCGGCGCGCTGGTCTGCGGGCTGTTCATCGGTCTGGCGCGGGGCTCCGCGCGCCGGGTCCCGAACCTGATCGCCACCGCCTATATCGAGATCTTCCGCAATACCCCGGTGCTGGTGCAGCTGATCTGGTTCTACTACGCGCTGCCTTCACTGTCCGGCTGGCAGCCGAGCGCCTTCACCGCCGCGGCGCTCGGCCTGTTCCTCAACACCTCCGCCTATTGCGCCGAGATCTGGCGCGCCGGCCTGCAATCGCTGCCGGCCGGGCAATGGGAAGCGGGCCGCGCCATCGGCATGAGCGAATGGCAGTTGCTGCGCCGCGTGGCGGTGCCGCAGGCGCTGGCCCGCATGGTGCCCGCCTTCACCAATCGCGGCGTCGAGCTTGCCAAGATGACCTCCATCGCCTCCACCATCACCGTGCAGGAGCTGATGTACGAGGCGAAGATGCTGAGCACGCAGACCTTCCTGCCGCTCGAGACCTTCACCGTCGTCGCGGTGATCTATTTCGTCCTCATCTATCCGGGAACGCTGGCCGCCTACGCGCTTGAGCGTCGCCTCAATTCCAAGGGAGCCTGAGCGCCATGGTGGACGTGACATCGGCGGAGGCACCCCCCGTCCTCGCCGTCGAGGGGCTGCGCAAGAGCTTCGGCAGCAACGAGGTGCTGAAGGGCATCGACCTCAAGGTCGGGGCCGGCGAGCGCATCGCCATTCTCGGCTCCTCGGGCTCGGGCAAGAGCACGCTGCTGCGCTGTATCAACTTCATGGAGATGCCGAGTGCCGGGCGCATCGCCCTCGACGGCATCGCCATCGGGGTGGAGGGCCGCGACGGCGCTATCACCGCCGGGTCCGGCGAGTTGCGCAGGCTGCGCACCCGTGTCGGCATGATCTTCCAGCAGTTCAATCTGTTCCCCCACATGACGGTCCTCGAAAACGTCATGGAAGGCCCGGTGACGGTGAAGGGCATGAAGCGCACGGAGGCCCGCGCCACGGCGCTGGACTATCTCACGCGCGTCGGCCTTGCGGACAAGGCGGAGCAATATCCGCAGCGCCTGTCCGGCGGTCAGCAGCAGCGCGTCGCCATTGCCCGCGCGCTCGCCATGGAGCCGGAGATTCTGCTGTTCGACGAGCCGACCTCCTCGCTGGACCCCGAGCTGGTCGGCGAAGTGCTCGACGTCATTCTCGGCCTCTCCGAGGAAGGGCGCACCATGCTGCTGGTCACCCATGAGCTCGGTTTCGCCTACCATTTCGCGACGCGGGTGCTGTTCCTGCACGAGGGGCGTATCCATGAGCAGGGCACCTCCGACGAGGTGCTGAAGAACCCGCGCAAGGAGCGCACGCAGGCCTTCCTGCGCCGCTTCTCCGCCTTCCATTTTTGAGCGAGACACCACATGGCCGAGGAAAAGGGCGCCCAGACGCCGGTCGAGGACCCGCGCAACCACGATCTGTGGATCTGGCTCAACGGCCGTCTGGTCAAGCGCGCCGAAGCGATGGTGTCGATCTTCGACGCCGGCTTCGGCCTCGGCGACGGCGTGTGGGAAGGCATCCGCATGGCGAAGGGCCGGCTGGTGCTGGTCGACGACCATCTCGACCGGCTCTATGAGGGCGCCAATACCATCGCCCTCGACATCGGCATGTCGAAGCCGCAGATGAAAGCCGCGCTGGAGGAACTCTGCGCCGCCAATGCCATGACCGATGGCGGCCATATCCGCCTGATGGTCACGCGCGGCGAGAAGACCACCGTGCATCAGGACCCGCGCAATGCGCTCGGCCGGCCGACGATCGCCATCACCGCCGAGTTCAAGGTGCCGGATCCGGAGATCAAGAAGGCCGGCATCAAGCTGTTCACCTCGAGCTTCCGGACCTCCGGCCCGGACAGTTTCGACCTGCACCTCAATTCGCATAGCCGGCTGAATTTCATCCGCCCGCTGTTGCAGGCCATCGCCGCCGGCGCGCATGAGGCGCTGATGCTGGATCCGCACGGCTTCATCGCCAGCTGCAACTCGACCAATTTCTTCATCGTGAAGCGCGGCGAGGTGCTCACCTCCACTGGCCGCACCTGTTTCAAGGGCATCACCCGCCGTAAGGTGATCGAGCTCTGTGCGAAGGAGGGCATTGCCTGCCGCGAGACCGACTTTACCCTTGCCGACGCCTATAATGCCGACGGCGCTTTCGTTACCGGCACGTTCGGCGGCATCACGCCGGTGAGGAGCCTCGACGGGCGGCCGGTCGGCGCGGAACTGCCCTGCCCGATGACCCGCCGCCTGTCGGAGCTCTATGACCGTACCTTCCTCGGCTGACCCCATGGACACCGCCGTCACCGCCGCCATCTGTCGCTTTGCCGCTGGCTTCGACGGCGCGGCGATCCCGATGGCTATGCGGGCGAAGGCACGCACCCACATTCTCGACAGCATCGGCTGCGGCCTTGCCGGCGCATCGACCGGCATGCAGCAGCGCATCCTCGCCGCCACGCGCATCGAGGCTCGCCCCGGCCCCTGCCGCGTGCTGGGCGAGAGCGAGGGGCTCGGCCCGATCGCAGCCGCCTTCGTCAATGCGGCGGCGATGAACGCGCTCGATTTCGACGACGGGCTCGATGACGAGAACGGGCGCGGCATGGGGCACCCCGGCGCCTCCATCGTGGCTGCCGCGCTCAGCGCCTGCTTCGAGCGGACGGTGACAGGCGCCACCTTCGTCACCGCCGTCGCGCTCGGCTATGAGGTCAATAATCGGCTGATCCGTGCCATCCAGCCGAGCATCGAGCGCTTTCGCGAAGTCTATGGCGTGTGCCAGCATCAGGCGATCGGCGCTGCCGTCGCCTATGGCCGGCTGATGGATCTCGACGAAGCTGAGATGGAAAACGCGCTCGGCTTCGCCGGCACCTTTGCCAGCGTGCCGAGCCTGCGGAAATATAATTGGGAGCGCCGGCCGCTCATTACCTTCAAGGATTTCCTCGCACCGGCGGCGGAAGCGGGCGTGCGCGGCGTCAGCCTGCACCGCGCCGGCCTCGTCGGCGCCAAGGCAGTGCTGGACGGCCCCTCCGGCCTCTGGCGCATGCTTGGTTCCGACCGGTTCGAGCCGGAACGCCTCACCGACGGCCTGGGCGAGAACTGGACGCTGGGCTTCAACACACTGAAGCCCTACCCGGCCTGCCGCTGGATGCACACGACGCTCAGTGCCTTCGAGGCCCTGCTGGCGGAGCATGCTATTGCGCCGGAGGCGATCGACGCCATCGTCGTGCATACCGACGCGGCGCTGCTGCGCGACTTCATGGATGCCGCCCCGCTCAGCATCAATGACGCGCAGTTCTCCTTTCCCTACACGCTGGCGGCGTTGGCGCTGCGCCTGTCCCGCCCTCACTGGTACAACGAGGCGACCATGACCTCGCCAGAGGTGAAGGCGCTGGCCGCGCGCGTGACCGGCCGGGTCGATGCGCAGGCGAGCGAACTGATGAGCGGTCAGCGCCGGCCGGCGGGCCGGGTCGACATCCGGCTGAAGGATGGGACGCAGCACAGCTCCGCCCTCATCGTCGACGCGCCGGGCGGCGTGTTGCGCCCGCTCCCCGCCGACGCGGTGGCGCGGAAATTCTGCGACAACGCGGCGGTCGCTCTCGGCGATGCCGGTGCCGCCGGGCTACTTGCGCTGCTGGAAGGCATCGAGACGGTGCCGGATATCGGCGCCGCTCTCTCCCGCGGGCTAGTTCCTTGCTGATCGCACTGGCCATCCCGCACGGAGCTCACCGCCGGAACACGCCGACCAGCTCCGCATGCGAGGAATACAGGAACTGGTCGACCGGGGTGACGCTCTCCAGCCGAAAGCCGCCATCGACCAGAATGCGGGCGTCGCGGGCGAAGGTCACGGGATCGCACGACACCCCGACCACCAGAGATAGCTTGCTTGCTGCCAGCTGTGTCGCCTGCGCCTCCGCGCCCTGGCGCGGCGGATCGAACACCACCGCGTCGAAATTCTTCAACTCCAGCGGCAATAGTGGCCGGCGGAACAGGTCGCGCGCCTCGGCCGTCACCGGTTTGAGGCCGGGCGTGTTGCGCACGGCATTGAGCAGCGCCTCGACGGCGGGCACCGAGGTCTCATAAGCTGCCACGCGGGCCACCTCGGCCAGCCGCAGCGCGAAGGTGCCGACCCCCGAAAACAGATCGGCGATCCGGCCCCCGCGTATCATGGCCTCCCCGACCAGTCGCGACAGCGTCGCCTCGCCCTGCGCCGTCGCCTGCAGGAAGGAGCCGGGCGGCAGCCGCACGCGCGCACGGCCCATGGTGACGAGCGGAGGCTCGCGCTGCAGTACCAGCTCGCCATGGCGCGTCAGCCGGGCGAGGCGCTGCTGGCCGGCGACCTCCGCCAACGCGGCAACGATGCGCGGCATCAGCGGCCCGGAGCCACGCACATCCATGTCGAGGCCGGTCTCGCTCGCCGTCACCTGGATGTCGAGCGGCTTGGCCAGCGGGACCAACACCTGCGCCACCGCCCAGGCGGCGGGCAGCGCGCCGGCGAGTTCGGGCGCCAGGATCGGGCAGGCATCGATAGCGACAATGGCGTGGCTGCGCCGCCCGGCGAAGCCGACAGTCAGCACATCCTCGCCCTTGCGCGGATTGCCGCCGGTGGAGCGAGCATGGAACGTGGCGCGCCGCCTCCCGGCGCCATGTGCCGGCACCAGCGGCGCCACGGGCGGCTCCAGCCCAACCCGCGCCAGCGCGTCGACCACCAGATCACGCTTCCAGTTTTCATAGGGTTCGGCGCGCCAATGCTGCAGCGCGCAGCCGCCGCATGAACCGACATAGCGGCAGATCGGTTCGATCCGGTCCGCACTCGCCTCGACGATGGAAAGCAGCCGCCCGCGATCATGCTCGCGCTCGACCTCGACATGCTCGCCGGGCAGGGTGAGCGGCACATAAACCGGGCCATCCGCGCTCGGCGCCACCCCGTCGCCGCGCGGGCCGATCCGCGTAATGTCGAGCCTCGTACTGCTCATCGAGGGCACGCCGCTGACATGACCCATGCAATATTATGTATTGACACAGCGTCTACGCTATTCAATTTGCCACCACCCTGCAACGACATGCGCTTTGCGTCGATTTCATGTATTATGACGTCGGCTGATTCCTAATATTCATTAGATCGGCCTAATTTACTTCGCATATGCACATAATAATAAGTTCGGAAGCGCACGCATAGGGGAAATTCATGTCGATCATCTCGGCGCTTGCAATCAGTATCGGCGTACTCGGGGGCGTTGCCACCTGGTTGTTCCTCGGACCTCTCGCCGGCGGCCTGCAGATCTGGGCCGCCTTCATCGCCTGGGCCTGCTTCTTCCACTGCGGAGGCAAGGAAGCCGGGCTCAAGGCCACCATAATGGCCAACATCGCCGGCGCCGTCATGGCGTGGCTGACGCTACTGGCCGTCAGTCGTGGCGGCCTCGGCGAAAGCCTCGGCCTGCCGCTATGGGCCGGCATCTGCGTCGGCGTCGGCGTGCTGGTGATGATCCTGCTGGCCAACATGCCGGCCTTCGCCGCCATCCCGGCGCTGGTCTACGGCTTTGCCGCCACCGCCGCCTTCGCGCTGCTGACGGCCGACGGGCTCGCCAACCTGACCGCGGCGAGCCTCGTCAACCCGCTGGTGACCATCATCCTGTCGATGATCGCCGGCGCGGCCCTCGGCTATGTCTCGGAGAAGCTCGCCGGCGCGCTCGTCGCCGACAAGGGTCCGGCGCGCCGCGCCGCCTGACGGGCGCGAGCCCGGAACGAAAACCGGCGCGGACGGGTTCATTCCGTCCGCGCCGCCACCAGCAGGAACTCCTCATTGCCGTCGCCGCCGAGAATGGGCGAGGCGAGACGGTGCATCACCCGCCAGCCACGCGCGGCGAGCAGGGCGGCGATCCGTTCCACGGCCTCAAGCCGCGCCTGCGCATCCCTGACGATGCCACCCTTGGAGAGCTTGTCGCGGCCGACTTCGAATTGCGGCTTCACCAGCGCCACCAGTCGGGCGCCGGGCGCGGCATGGGCGAGCGCCGCCGGCAGCACCTGTTCCAGCGAGATGAAGCTGACATCGATGGTGACGATATCGGCGGATGGCAGCGCGCCGGGCGCGAGAACGCGGATGTCGGTCTCTTCCAGCGAGACGAGACGCGCATCCCCACGCAGACGCGCATGCAGCTGGTCGCGGCCGACATCGACCGCATGCACCCGCCGGGCGCCCCGCGCCAGCAACACCTGCGAAAAGCCCCCGGTGGAGGCGCCGACATCCAGCGCCTCGGCACCGGTAATGTCGAGGCCGGCAGCGTCGAGCGCGGCCTCCAGCTTCAGCCCGCCGCGCGACACCCATTCATAGGCTTCGTGCGCCTCGATCTCGGCATCGCGGGCAATCATCTCGGAGGGTTTGGCAACACGCCGACCGGCGATGCTGACCAGCCCGGCGGCGATGGCGGCCTGCGCACGGGCACGGCTCTCGAACAGGCCGCGCGCCACCAGCACGCGGTCGGCGCGGTCGCGCATGGCGGCGGTTGAATCGTCCGTGCTCATCGCCGCATCATCCGTTGCCGCCGCCTTTAGCGGGCTTCAGCCGCGCAGCTGGGTGACGGCCGTACCATCCGAGCGGCCGAGCCCGCCGAACACGCCGCGCACGATGCCTTCCGCGTCTAGGCCGGCCTGGCCGAGCTGCACGGCGGGGGAATCGTGATCGATGAAGCGATCCGGCAGAGCGAGGCTGCGCACCTTCAGGCCGCGATCGAGCGCACCAGCTTCCGCCAGCAGGGTCAGCACATGGCTGCCGAAACCGCCGGTGGCGCCCTCCTCGACGATGACCAGCACCTCGTGCTCGCGCGCCAGCGCCAGCACCAGTTCGCGGTCGATCGGCTTGGCGAAGCGGGCATCGGCCACGGTGGTCGACAGCCCGAAGCCGCCGAGCTGGTCCGCCGCCGCGAGACATGCGGCGAGCCGTGTTCCGAGCGATAGCAGCGCCACTTTCGAGCCCTCGCGGACGATCCGTCCACGCCCTATCTCCAGCGGCACACCGTGGGCCGGGCGCTCGACGCCGACACCCTCGCCGCGCGGATAGCGGAAGGCGATGGGGCCTTCATCATAGGCGGCGGCGGTGGCGACCATGTGCACCAGCTCCGCCTCGTCGGCGGGTGCCATCACCACCATGCCGGGCAGGGTTGCCAGCATGGGAATGTCGAAGGCGCCGACATGGGTCGAGCCGTCGGCGCCGACCAGCCCGGCGCGGTCGATGGCGAAGCGCACCGGCAGGCGCTGGATCGCCACGTCATGCACGATCTGGTCATAGGCGCGCTGCAGGAAGGTCGAGTAAATGGCACAGAACGGCTTGTAGCCCTCGGTCGCCAGCCCGGCGGCGAAGGTGACGGCATGCTGCTCGGCGATGCCGACATCGAAGCTGCGCTCGGGAAATTCGCGGGCGAACAGGTCGAGCCCAGTGCCGGCGGGCATGGCGGCGTTGATGGCGACGATCCTGTCGTCGCGCCGCGCCTCGTCGATCAGGCTCTCGGCGAACACGCTGGTATAGCTCGGCGCGTTGGAAGCCGCCTTCTTCTGCGTGCCGGTGGCGACGTCGAAGCGCTGCACGCCGTGATATTTGTCGGCCGAGGCTTCCGCCGGCGGATAGCCCTTGCCCTTCTGGGTCACGACATGAACCAGCACCGGGCCGGTCTCGGCGTCGCGCACATTGCGCAGCACGGGGAGCAGATGGTCGAGATTGTGCCCGTCGATCGGCCCGACATAGTAGAAGCCGAGTTCCTCGAACAGCGTGCCCCCGGTCCAGAAGCCGCGCGCAAACTCCTCCGCCCGCGCCGCCTGGCGGCCGAAGAATTTCGGCAGGCTGCCGGCGAGCTGCTTGGCGGTCTCTCGCAGCGAGCGATAGGTGCGCCCGGAGATCAGCCGCGCCAGATAGGCCGACATGGCGCCCACGGGCGGGGCGATCGACATGTCGTTGTCGTTGAGTATGACGATGAGGCGGGAATCCATCGCTCCGGCATTGTTCATCGCCTCATAGGCCATGCCGGCGGACATGGCACCGTCGCCGATGACGCAGACCACGTTGCGCCGGGCCGCGAAGGGCTCCTTCAGCGCGTCGAGATCGCGCGCCACCGCCATGCCGAGGCCAGCGGAGATCGAGGTCGAGGAATGCCCGGCGCCGAAGGGGTCGTATTCGCTTTCCGTGCGGTTGGTGAAACCGGAAAGCCCGCCGCCTTGGCGCAGCGTACGGATGCGCTCGCGCCGGCCGGTGAGAATCTTGTGTGGGTAGCACTGGTGGCCGACATCCCAGATCAGCCGGTCGTCGGGCGTGTTGAAGACGTGGTGCAGCGCCACGGTCAATTCGACCACGCCGAGCCCGGCCCCCAAATGCCCGCCGGTCACCGATACCGCGTCGATTGTTTCCGCCCGCAGTTCTTCGGCCAACCGGGGGAGCTGCTCGTCCGGCAGGCGGCGAAGATCGGCTGGCTCCCTGATCGTGTCGAGAAGCGGCGTGGACGGGCGGGTCAATGACGTCTCCGGTTACGTCTCCATCCGGACAAATACGGTGCCGCGGACGAAGTTCAACGGCATACACAGTTGTTAACCGACTCGCAACGCGGGCCGCCGTCCGGTGCGACCGCAGCGGTGCCGCGACACGCGGCAAACCCTATAAATGCACGGCAAAGCGCAGGACCATGTGGAGACGCCGCCGCAACGGGTCACAAATGTTGGATCGGGACGCCGGCTTCCGCTAGAACCCGCATCATGAATGTGGAAGCGCCGGGAAGCGCGGCATTGGATGGTGAACAGCCTCCCACCGGACGCGACGGCGGCCGCCGGCTCGTGCTGTTCCTGCCGGGCCACGACCCCACCGACATGGATTATCACCATGGCCGCTTCGCCAACCAGGCCGGGCGCTTCGCCAAGCTCTGGTCGCTCGACGTCGAGGTATCCGACCGGCTTGACGACGGACAGCAATGCTACGCGCGCTGGGACGTGAAAAGCCACGGCCCGAACTGGTCAAAGAACACCGACTACCGGATCCTGCGCTGGGAGGACATCATCGTCGAGCTCGACGAGCGTCCCGACCCGGTGCGTCTGTGGCGCGGCTTCGGCGGATTGTTCGACTTCCTCGCCGGCGGCGCGGCGCGGCGCTATTTTCCGGCCAATTTGCGCTACGGCTTCTTCTTCTTTTTCCCGTTCGTGATCGTCGGCCTGTTCGTCGGTGCGGGCGTGCTCGCGGGAGAATTGGTGGACTGGTTGGCCACGGGCCTTATGCCGGAGCCGCTTCCCACCCTCGCCGGCCTGGCCGCCGGCATCGCCACCTTCTTCGCGCTGTTCCACCGGCCGGGACGCGACTGGCGCCTGCACCAGGCGCTCGACGACTGGGATCTCGCCCGCAACTATCTGCATGACCGCACGCCTCTGCTCGACCGCCGGCTCGATGAATTCGCCGACGTGCTGGTCGCGGCCATCCGTTCGGGCGCCTATGACGAGGTCATCCTGGTCGGCCACAGCCTCGGTGCCACCTTGATGCTGGGCGTGCTGGACCGCGCGCTCGACCACGAGCCGGCGCTGGCGGCGGGTCCGACCCGGCTTGCCTTCCTCACCTGCGGCGCGACCATCCCCAAGCTCGCCCTCCACAGCAAAGGCGAGAAGGTGCGCCGCCAGGCGCAGCGCGCCGCGGACACGCCGGGCCTGAGCTGGGTCGAATATCAGGCGCGGCACGACTCGATCAATTTCTACCGGTTCCATCCGGTCACGCTACGCGATATCGAGTTCGACGTGACGACGGACGGACCGCCTGTGCTGCGCGACGCCAATATCAAGCGGATGCTGACGCAGGAAAAGCTCGACAAGCTGCGCTGGCACGCCATGCGCATCCACTACCAGTTCCTGCTGGCGAACGAGCAGAAAGCTCCCTACGACTACTTCATGTTCGTGCTCGGTCCGCTTCCCTTCGCCGAGTTGTCCTCGCGCCCGGAAGGGCCGCTCGGACGCTTCGACGCGGATGGCTCCCTGATCGCGTAGACAACGGAAACTCCATGAACCTCCTCCTCGCAGCGAAGATCGTCTGGGCCGTCGGCGTGATCGGCTGGTACGTCATCCGCATCCCCTTCGAGCGCAAGGTGAAGCGCGAGCGCGTGGTCGATGCGCGCCACCGGCTGCGGGAACTGGTCCTGCTCTCCTGCTCGACGATGGGCCTCGGTATCATCCCGCTGTTCTGGGCGACCTCGCATGTGTTCGACTATGCGGACTACCCCTATTCGGTGGTGCAGTTCGGGCTCGGCACACTGGTGTTCGCCCTCTCCCTCTGGCTGTTCCGCCGCACCCATGCCGATCTCGGCCGCAACTGGTCGGTGACGCTGGAAATCAAGGACAACCACAACCTCATCACCGGCGGCGTGTACCGTTATGTCCGGCACCCGATGTATTCGGCCTTCTTCCTGTGGGCGCTGGCGCAGCTCATCCTGATCCCGAACTGGGTCGCCGGGCCGGCGGGCTTCGTCGGCTTCGGTATCCTCTACGCCTTCCGCATTGGCCGCGAGGAGCAGATGATGCTCGACACCTTTGGCGACCAGTACCGCGCCTACAGCGCCCGCACCGCGCGGCTTGTGCCGGGTATCTACTGACGCGACTCCGCTCCGGCGAGGCGTGCCTCGGCAAAGCCGGCCGCGGCAATGCCGGTGCACAGTTCCGACCACTGGCAGCGGGCACAAGCCTGCCGAATTATACCATCGGCAAAGGCCCGTCGCATCCGCGCCAGCGCGACGCCATCAAGCGGCACGGGCTCGCCCGCACTGAGGGGATGGCCGAGAAGCCGCGCGAGGTCGGCCAGCGCCTGCGCGTCGCGGGCGGTGATGCGTGGCTTGAGGCAATGGTGTCCGCCCTCCAGCATCGGCGCGCAGATATCGTCCGGCCCCTCGACCAGCACTGCACCCTCGCCCGCATTCAGCCGCGCAACCAGCGCGTCATATTGGGCCACGAAGGCGGGGGTGTAGCCCTTGCCGATATAGGTCAGCAGGCACAGCAGATGGTGGGCGCGCAGCCTTATGGTCACGGAAGCGCCCCCCGCCAGACCCTTGCCGCGCGCGCCCGCTATTCGCCGTCCAGCGGTACGGTGCCGGTGGGGCGGCCGTCCGCACCCTGCGTGATCTTCTCGACCCGCGCCTCGGCGTCCCTCAGCAGGGCGTCGCAGCGGGTCTTTAGCGCCTCGCCGCGCGCATAGAGCGCGATCGATTCCTCCAGCGGGACATTGCCGCCTTCGAGCTTGGCCACGATCGATTCGAGCTCGGCCAGCGCCTTCTCGAAGCTGAGCGTCTCCACATTCGCCGCATCTGTCATGGCTGCCTCCCGCTGTGAATCGCGCCCCTTATACAGGCTCGGGGGCGCGCACTCACCCCCCGCCTTCAGCCGCGCATCAGCGCCATGACATGGGCGGAGGCGGAGCGGGCCAGCCCTTCGAGGTCGTAGCCGCCCTCCAGGACCGAGACGATCCGGCCGCCGCAATGCTTGTCGGCGACCTCCATCAGCTTCTTGGTGACCCAGCTGAAATCTTGTTCGAGCAGGTTGATGTTGCCGAGCGGATCGCGCGTATGCGCGTCGAAGCCGGCGGAGATGATGATGAGCTCGGGCCCGAACGCCGTCAGCCGCGGCAGGATGCGACTCTCGAACGCCTCGCGGAAGGCTTCGCCGTCGTCGCCGGAACGCAGCGGCGCGTTGACGATGTTGTCGGTGGTGCCGCGCTCGCCCACCGCTCCCGTGCCGGGAAACAGCGGCATCTGGTGGGTGGAGGCGTAGAGCACGCTCGGATCCGACCAGAAGATCTCCTGCGTACCATTGCCGTGATGCACGTCGAAATCGACGATGGCGACGCGGTCGATGCCATGGGCTGCCTGGGCGTGCCGCGCGGCGATGGCGACATTGTTGAACAGGCAGAAGCCCATGGGGGTGCGCGTCTCGGCATGGTGGCCGGGCGGGCGCATGGAGACGAAAGCGTTCGACACCTTGCCGGTCAGAACCTCGTCCACCGCCAGCACCGCGCCGCCGACACCACGCGAGATCGCCTCGAAGGTGCCGGGCGACATGACCGTGTCGCCATCGATGCGCACCAGCCCCTCCTCGGGAATGGCAGCTTCCAGCGCGTCGACGAAATCCTCGGGATGCACGCGCACGATGTCCGCACGCTGGGCGATAGGTGCCTGCTCGCGGGCGAGTGTCGCGAAGGACTCGTCCTCGAAGACGCGGTTGAGCACGCGCACCCGGTCGGGCCGCTCGGGATGGCCGGCGGGGGTGAGATGCTCAAGGCAGGCGTCGTGCGCGATCAGCAGCGTGGTCATGGCGTTCCCTGGACGTTTGGCTCTTGTCTGTTCAGTCGATTTTGTCTGTTGGATTCTTGGCTGGAAACGGATTTCTCCTCGCTCCAGCATCAGCAGATGGTGGACGATATGCCACGTGCGGTCGGCGAGCCAGTCGCGCCGGGCGCCGCCATGCGTTTTTCTACGCATTCCCGCCGGTTGACCATGAGCCGGCGAGGTCCTATCGCAGCCGCCTGAGCGGGAGAGACAATGAGCACGCGCGGCGCGTCGCCGGGACGCAGAACTCGGGTAATGGCGGCGGACGCGGCCGGCATCACGGAGGCGGCACGCCTGCTGACCGAAGGGGGCCTGGTCGCCCTGCCGACCGAGACCGTGTACGGCCTCGCCTGCGACGCCACCAATCCACGCGCCGTCGCCAATCTCTACACCGCCAAGGGCCGTCCGAGCTTCAATCCGCTGATCGCCCATGTGCCGGACATTGCGAGCGCGCGAAAGGTCGGCCGGCTCACCCCGGCGGCTGAAACCCTGGCCAGTCGCTTCTGGCCCGGCCCGCTGACGCTGGTTGTGCCGGCCGTCGAGGCGGCCACCAGCGCGCTGGCTCGCGCCGGCCTCCCCAGCGTCGCCATCCGCGTGCCCACCCATCCCGTGGCGCAGGCCGTGCTGCGCGCCGCCGGTCGCGCCATCGCCGCGCCGAGCGCCAACCGCTCCGGCCATGTCTCCCCGACCCGCGCCAGCCATGTACAGGCCGATCTCGACGGGCGGATCGACCTGATCCTCGATGCCGGCCCCAGCGCGGTGGGCGTGGAATCCACCATCGTCGACTGCACCGGCGACGTGCCGGTCATGCTGCGCCCCGGCGGGTTGCCGCGCGAGGCGATCGAAGCGGCGCTGGGCGCGCCGCTGGGCGATCTCACGCCGAGCCCCGCTGCCGATGCGCCGGTCGCACCGGGCATGCTAGCCTCGCATTATGCGCCGTCCGTACCGGTGCGGCTGCGCGCGAGCGAGGTGCGGCCCGGCGAGGCGCTGCTCAGCTTCGCCGGCGCGCACCCGCCCGGCGCGGAGACCGCCCTTGCGGTGCGCGATCTCAGCCCGGCCGGCGACCTCGACGAGGCGGCGGCGAACCTGTTTGACTATCTGCGCGCGCTCGACGCCAGCGGCGCCAGCGCCATCGCCGTCGTCCCTCTGCCCCGCCGCGGGCTTGGTGAAGCCATCGCCGACCGCCTGCGTCGCGCCGCGGCGCCGCGCTAGAGGGGGAGATCCTTCCACACGCCTGACGGGAGTGCCGGCCCATCTTCAACAGATTGGCGGCCATATCCCGCCCCGCCGGCGACATGCTCGCGCCGCGACGGCCCGTCATTAACCGCCTCTCAAGGTTAATGCGCGACAACCATGGAACAGTGGGCGCGCGGGCTTGCCTGTCACTGGCGCGCCACGGGGTTGATCAGTTCGTTGCGTAGGCGTCGGGGATGAAGGCTGGGACTGCGTTGCGTCGGCATGGAGCCAGGGCTGGCCTGCTGTTCGCCGTCTTCTTGGGCGGCAGCACCTCCATCGGCCTGCAGGACATCACCGGCCGGCTGGCGCATCAGCCGGGCGTTGCCGAACGGGTCCGCATCTCTGTGCTGTCGAGCTCCCTGCACACGCTGAAGGCGGCCACCTTCGCCTGGCCCTCCAGTTCTTCGCTGCTGTCCAATTCCGTCATCGGCGAGCCGCCGGCCGCCGCGCTGCTCGCCGTCGGCGTCAATCGCGACGGCAAGACCGACCGGCTCACCGCGGAGCCTACGGACACACTGGACGGCGATCCACTGGCGGCGGCCGGCCGCTCGACCCTACCCAGCATTGCCGGCGCGGGCGGTGCTACCGGCGCCACCGTCATTGCCGGGAGCGGGACCGGGACGGCCGAGGCCGCCGGCGTGAACACCGACCCCGCGGAAGCCGACGACGTCGCTGTGACGGCTGGCGATGCCCCCGGCGCTGCCGCGCAGTCGGAAGGCGCTTATTCGCTTTCCGCCGGCGATCCGACCGGCGACCCAACCCAGCTGGAGACGGCGGGGCCCGCCATCGCCCTCACCACCGACAGCACCGAACCGGCGTCAGATGATGAGACGGCCGCGCTCGACGACCGCCAGGACGCCTCGCTGCCCCTCTACCGGCAGGCAGCCTTCATCTTCGGCTATGATCGTTCCGCACTGCCGCCACAACCCTTCCTGCATGAGGAACCCTCTGCACCGGACGGCGGCACCACCACCACCGCCAAGACCGACGCCGCCGCCGACGCGGTTGCCCGCGTCGCGCAGGGCCCCAGCCCCGCCGAGCGGCTCGGACTCAGCGGCAAGCGCCGTGAGCGCTCGGAAAACTGTCTCGCCGAGGCGGTGTATTTCGAGAGCCGGGGCGAGCCGGTACGCGGCCAGGTCGCGGTCGCCCAAGTGGTGATGAACCGTGTCTTCTCCGGCTACTATCCCGCCGATGTCTGCCGCGCGGTCTACCAGAACGCCAAACGCAAGCTCGCCTGCCAGTTCACCTTCGCCTGCGACAACATCCCCGATGTGGTGAACGAGCCGCGCCTGTGGGACCAGGCCAAGCAGATCGCCGCCGACATGCTCGACGGGCTGCTGTGGGACGAGAAGGTCGGCCGGGCGACGCATTATCACGCGCGGTCGGTGCGGCCGAACTGGATCCGCGAGATGCGCAAACTCGACCGCATCGGCGAGCACACCTTCTACCGCCCCCGCCGCTGGACGAGCTGAAGCGCGTTGCCGGCCGGCACGGTTTGGATCCCCGGAAGGGATAAACCGGCACCGACTCACACCGTAGCCTGGCGGCTATCGCCGACATCGCTCGGCATGCTCGGCCTTGAGCCGGACATCAACACCTCAGATAGACAACCCTGCGTCGCGTGGATGGCCGGGCCACGCCTGACCATCGCAGCAATGGCGATTGCGTAAGGGCTCCTGCGTGATGCCCCGCAGGCCATCATGCCACATCGACCACACTACCGAAGCGTCCCCTTCCACGCCGGGTGGAAGCGGTCGACCGATCCCCGAGCATTTCGATCGGGACGACACCTCCGTCCGCCGGAATGAATCCGTGGCCTCGAAACCAGCGCGCCAGCCGTGTCCATAAACGAAAAAGCCCGGCGCGAAGCCGGGCTTTCAAAAACTACGTCGGTCGGTACGCTCAGTTGAGCTTCGACTTCACCTCGGAGACCGCGGAGGCCAGGATGCGGTCGGCGGTGTCGCCGACGACATTGGCCGCCAGCAGCACTTCCGCCGCCTTCACCGCAGCGTCGGCAGCCGCTGCCTTGACGTCGGCCAGCGCCTGCGCCTCGGCCTGGGCGATCTTCTGCTCGGCCAGCTTGGTGCGGCGGACGATGAGATCCTCAAGCTTCTGCTTCGCCTCGGAGGCGAGGCGCTCGGCCTCGACCTTGGCTGTGGAGATGATGGCTTCCGCCTCCGCTTCGGCCTCGCGCTGGCGGCGCTTGTATTCGGCGACCAGCTTCTGCGCCTCTTCCTTCAGCCGGCGGGCCTCTTCGAGGTCCTGACGGATCCGGTCGCCACGCGCGTCGAGCTTGGCGAGGATGCCGGAGAACGCCCCCGCCTTGGCGAGGATGCCCATGAAGATGACGAAGGCGACGGCGACCCAGAAAGTATCGCTACCCATGGCGCGTCCTCAGCTCTTGATGGCGGTGTCGACCGCCGCCTCGACGGCGCCCGGGGCGGGAGTCGACCCGATGAGCTCGTTCACAATGGCCCCGGCCGTGTCGACGGCGATGCCGCGCACATTGGCCATGGCCGCCGTCTTGGTGGAGCTGATCGTTGCTTCCGCCGCCGCCAGCTTGGCCGAGAGCTCCGCTTCCAGCGACTTGCGGCTCAGGTCGGATTGAGCCGAGAGCTTGTCGCGGGTTTCGGCGGCGATGCCCTGTGCCTTGCTGCGGGCGCTGCTCAGCGCCTTCTCATAGGCAACGGACGCCGCCTCGCTTTCCGCCTTCAGCTTGCCCGCCTCCTCGAGATCGTCGGCGATGCGATCGTGACGCTCTTCGAGGATGTTGGCGATACGCGGCAGGGCGATACGGCTCATCAGCACATAGAGTGCCGCGAAGGCGATCACCAGCCAGATCAGCTGCGAGGGGAAGGTATGGGCATCGAACGGGGGAAAGCCGCTACCATGCGCTTCCGCTGGGGGCACAGCAATCTCCACGCCGCTCTGCGCCGACAAGCTGTCGTGCGCCCCAGGCGTTGCCGCCTGGGCGATGACGAATGTACCGGCCGGACCGTTGGCCTCGGACATGGTTCAGGCTTCCTCGATCATCGCGGAACCGGACGCACCCCGCAAGGGCGCGCCCGCATTCCGCAGGACGTCAGACCACGAAGAGCAGGACGAGGGCGACGACGAGCGAGAAGATGCCGAGACCTTCCGCAAGCGCCGCGCCGATGAAGGCGCGAGCGAACTGGCCGTCAGCCGCCGACGGGTTGCGCAGGGCGCCCGAGAGGAAGTTGCCGAAAATGGTGCCCACGCCGATGGCGGCGAGACCCATGCCGAGCGTAGCAAGACCGGCGCCGAGGAACTTGGCGGCTTCCGCTTCCATGATCTTCTCCTGTTGGATTCGTTCAGATTGGTTGATTGGCTGGATGAGGTTCCCGCGACGCGCCGATCAGTGGCCCGGATGCAGCGCGTCGTTGAGATAGATGCAGGTCAGCACCGCGAAGACGTAAGCCTGCAGGGCGGCAACCAGGAATTCGAGTGCGGTCAGCGCCACGACCATCGCCAGCGGCAGCACGGCGCCAAACCAGCCGACGACGCCCGAGGCGGTCATCATCACGATGAAGCCGGCGAACACCTTCATGGCGATGTGGCCCGCCAGCATGTTGGCGAACAGACGCAGCGACAGGCTGATGGGACGCGAGAGGAACGAGATGAGCTCGATCACCACCATGAAGGGCAACAGGAAGGCCGGCACGCCCGACGGCACGAACAGGTGCAGGAAGTGGGTGCCGTGGCGCACGAAGCCGTAGATGATGACGGTCAGGATCACCACCAGCGCCAGCGCGGCGGTGACGATGATGTGGCTGGTGACGGTGAAGGAATAGGGGATCATGCCGACGAAGTTGGCCGTCAGCACGAAAATGAACAACGAGAAGACCAGGGGGAAGAACTTCATCCCCTCATTGCCCGCCGAGCCGCGCACCGTGTTGGCGACGAATTCGTAGGACATCTCCGCCAGCGACTGCAGGCGGCCGGGCACCAGCGTGCGGCCGCGCGTGGCGTAGGTGAGGAAGAAGAACACCAGCGCCACGATGCCGAACATGAAGGCGGCGGAATTGGTGAACGAGATGTTGACCCCGCCCGGCGCCCCAAGATGCACGATATCGATGATCTGGAACTGATGGATCGGATCGATCACGCTTCCGCTGGCCATCGTCGGTCGCTGCCCTCAAACGCGGTGCCTCAAGGCGCCCGCCCCCTGCCTCAGAAGCCGGCCCGAAGACCGGCTGATTCGAAGTCCGCAGATCCGCCGCAAGGCCGACCGCCAAATTCCAGCTTCACGCCCCGCCCTTCGGCGGCGTTTTCCGACCGGTTTCACCGGCGGCGCGCATCATGTTCGCGATACCCGCGCCGAAGCCGAGCAGCATGAACACGATCATTCCCCACGGCGCGATGCCGAGGAAATGGTCGATCACCCAGCCGAGGCCGGCACCGACCAGAACTCCCGCGACGAACTCACTTCCCAACCGGAAAGCCAGCGTCATTCCCGCCGCAGACGACGTCCGGTCCGGAACCTTGGACGTCTTCTCGTCGGCCCGTCGCTCGGCGCGCACCTTGTCCAGCTCGCTGCCAAGCCCCCGAAGCCTGCCGGAGAGCTCGGTATCGGAGATGTCCGGCTTGCCCGAGCCCTTCTGGCCGTCCGTTCCGTTCCGGTCGCCCATGATCAACGCTCAGCCTTTGCCGGAGAAGGATTTCCCATCCCCGAAACCGGGCGCACCATAGTGTTCGACCCATGGGGTGTCAAGAACGTGAACTGATGTTTTAACTATTTGAAAAATATGTGAAAAATCAACAGGTGGACGCTCTGTCGCAGGCACTTCGTGCCCGGTTCGCACCAAGGGAAGGTGGCTGGGTGAGTCCGTTCGGTGGTTTTTGGCATGCCAGAGCCACCGAGGAAATACGGCGCCCCCCCCAGCGCGCGCGCCGCGCGGGCGATTCCACCGTCAGCTGGCCTCGCGGAACGACTCGGCGGTGGCGAGGTCGACCGAGACCAGCTTGGAGACACCGCGCTCGGCCATGGTGACGCCGAACAGCCGGTTCATGCGGCTCATGGTGATCGGGTTGTGGGTAATTGTCAGGAACCGCGTCTCGGTAAGGCGCTGCATCTCGTCGAGCAGGTTGCAGAAGCGCTCGACATTGGCGTCGTCGAGCGGCGCGTCGACCTCGTCGAGCACGCAGATCGGTGCTGGATTGGTCAGGAACACCGCGAAGATCAGCGCCATCGCGGTCAGCGCCTGTTCGCCGCCCGACAGCAGCGAGAGCGACTGCGGCTTTTTGCCCGGCGGCTTGGCGATGATGTCGAGCCCGGCATCCAGCGGATCGTCCGAATCGGTCAGCACGAGTCGCGCCTCGCCACCGCCGAACAGCGTGCCGAAAAGCTGCTGAAAATGGCCATCCACCACGATGAAGCTTGCCTGTAGCCGCTCGCGAGCCTCGCGGTTGAGGCTGTAGATGCCCTGGCGCAGGCGCTTGATCGCCTCGGTCAGGTCCTCGCGCTCGGCGGAAAGGCCCTGCTGCTGGGTCTCGATCTCCGCCAGTTCCTCCTCGGCCCGCAGATTGACGGCGCCGAGTCGCTCGCGCTCGCGCTTCAGCCGGTCGAGATCGGCCTCGACGCTCGCAGCGTCAGGCAGCACGGCATCCGGCTCGAAGCCGGCAATGGTGCGGGCGCTGTCGGGCGGACCGTCCAGCATGTCGGCGATCTCGCGCACCAGATCCTCGCGGCGCTGGCGGGCGGCCTCGACATGGGCCTCCGTGCGCGCGGCGGTCTCGCGGGCGGTGGCCAGCGCATCCAGCGCCGCACGCGCCGCTCGCTCGGCCTCGCCTTGTGCCGATTCGGCGGCGACCAGCCGGTCGGCCGATTCGCGCCGCGCCATGTCCGCCTTGTCGATCTCGGTGAGCAGCGCCCGGCGGCGCGCGGCGAAGTCGTCCGGCGCGTCCTCCAGAATGGCGCGCTCCTCCGCGGCCTCGGCAACGCGCGCTTCCAGCGCCGCGACCCGCTCACCCGTGCCGTTGGCCCGCGCCTGCCAGGAGGCCCGCTCGCCACCGATGGCGGACAGCCGGCGAACGCGCTGCTCGCGCTCGCGGGCCAGCCCTTCGGTGCGGGCGCGCGCCTCGGCAAGAGCGGCACGGTCCTGCGCCACGCGGGCGCGCACTTCGGCGAGATGCGCCTCGCTCTCGGCACCGGCCGGCAGGCCGGCAACCTGGTTGCGCGCCGCGTCGAGCGCGGCCGCGCTCGTGTCGCGGTCGGCCTCGACGCGGGCAAGGCCGGCGAGCAGCGTGGAAAGCTTGGCGGCCTGCTCCGTCGCCTGTCGCTCGGCGCGGGCGAGTTCGTCGCGCGCCGTCTCCATGACGCGCAGCGCGGCGCGGCGGGCCTCGCGGGCGGCGTTTTCGCGCGAGCCGGCCGCGCGGAGCGCCGCCTCGCTCGCCTCCAGCGCCTTTCGATGGGTGGCGACCTCGGCGCGGGCCTCGACCAGCTGCGCCTGGATGTCGGAAAGCCGATTGCGCTCGGCAAGACGCCGGGCGGCGGCGGTCGGCGCATCGGCGGCGGCGGTCAGCCCGTCCCAGCGCCAGATATCGCCCTCGCGCGACACCAGCCTCTGCCCGGGCTTCAGCAGAGGCGCGAGGCGCGCACCCTCGCCGCGCGCAACCACACCGATCTGCGCCAGACGGCGGGCGAGTTCCACGGGGGCCTCGACATAAGCGGAGAGCGGCTCCACGCCCTCGGGCAGCGCGGCGTCGCCATCGGCCGGCACCAGCGCCCAGTGCACCGGGGCGGACACATCCGTTGGCGCGTCGAGATCGTCGCCGAGCGCCGCGCCGAGCGCGGTCTCGAAGCCGCGCGCCACGCGGATCTTGTCGAGCACCGGCGCCCAGCGACGCGGGGTGCCGACATCGAGCAGCTTGGCGAGGGTGCGCGCCTCGGTGTCGAGCCGCTGCGCCGCCTTTTCCGCCTCGGCGAGCGGACGGCGGGCATGGTCGAGCGCCGCGCGTGCCTCGACATGGGCGGCCTCCGCCTCCTGCGCCACCGCCTCGGCATTCTCGAAGGCTTCCCGTGTCGCCTCGGCCGTGTCGCGATGCGCGTCGAGGCGGGAAGCATCCGCGCCGGTTTCCAGTTGGCGCCGCTGCTCGACGAGCTGGGCAAGCTCGCGCTCAAGCCGGGCAAGGCGCTCGCCCTCCTCGCGCACGGCACGCTCCAGCGCCCCGCGCCGGGCGGCGCGTTCGGCATGCGAGGCGGTCGCCTCGGCGAAGGCGCGTTCGGAATCGAGCAGTGCGGCGCCGGCCTCCTCGCACGCCTCGATGGCGGCGGCCTCTATTTCCGCGACGTCTTCCTGCGCGACGGCGAGCTCCTCGGCTTCCTCGGCAAGACGCTCCAGCACGCTGCCGGCATCGGCGGCAAGGGCGCGCTCCCGCTCCATGTCGCCGGCAAGCTGGGCGAGCCGACGGTCGAGCTCGTCGCGGCGGGCGCTGGCACGTGCCTCGTCGCGGTCGAGTTCACCGCGCGCAAGGCTCAGCCTCTGCAAGGCGGCGGCCACGGCGGCATCGGCCTCGCGCAAGCCCGGCAGGCCATGGGCGGCGATGGCGGCGGAACGGGCGGCCTCGCCCTGCTGCAGGGTGCGCGCCGCGACGTCGCGGACGGCGAGGTCGAGCGCACGGCTGGCCTCGTTCAGCGTGCCGGCCGCCTCCAGCCAGCGCAGCCACAGCAGCGCCGCTTCCGCCTTGCGGATATCGCCGGTGACGATGCGATAGCGCGCCGCCTGCCGCGACTGGCGGCGCAGCGCGTCAAGCTGGCCGGTGATCTGGCCAAGCACGTCGTCGAGGCGGGTCAGGTTGGTCTCGGCGGCGCGCAGGCGCATCTCCGCCTCGTGCCGGCGGGCATGCAGGCCGGCGACGCCCGCCGCCTCTTCCAAGAGGCGGCGACGGGCGGAAGGCTTGGCGCCGACGATCTCACCAATCTGCCCCTGCCGCACCATGGAGGGCGAGCGCGAGCCGGAGGAGGCGTCGGCGAACAGGATCTGAACGTCGCGCGCCCGCGCCTCGCGCCCGTTGATGCGGTAGGAGGAGCCGGCTTCGCGCTCGATGCGGCGGGAGATTTCCAGCAGGTCGGCGTCGTTGAACACGGCGGGGGCCGAGCGGTCGGCATTGTCGACCACCAACACGACCTCAGCGGTGTTGCGCGCGGGGCGCGTGGTCGAGCCGCCGAAGATGACGTCGTCCATGCCTTCCGCGCGCATCGCCTTGTAGGAGCTTTCGCCCATCACCCAGCGCAGCGCCTCGACAAGGTTCGACTTGCCGCAGCCATTCGGCCCCACGACGCCGGTAAGGCCGGGCTCGATCAGCATTTCCGTCGGCTCGACGAAGGTCTTGAAGCCGGTGAGACGAAGGCGAGTGAACCTCATGGAGTGAGGGTGCCGCGACCGAACCACAAGTTCAAGTGGTACGAACGCTCCGATCCACGACATGTTGGGGATTCTGGCCTCCCTGGCAGCAGGACAGCACTGTTGACCAAAGACCTATTGCCGATCACCGCCTTCTGCCGACAAACTGCGACTTGACGGCCGATCCTGCCGCAAGACCCGCACATGGAGGCAGACCATGCGCCCGCCTGCGCTCGATATGTTCGATCTGCGTATCCTGCGCGAATTGCAGGAGAACGGCCGCCTGACCAACGCCGAACTGTCCGAGCGCATAGGGCTGTCGCCCTCGCCGTGCCTCAGGCGCACGAGGCGGCTGGAGGAAGAAGGGCTGATCGCCGGCTATCAGGCGCGGCTCGACGCTTCGAAGCTCGACCTCGGCGTGCTCGCCTTCATCCAGGTGCATCTGGAGCGGCAGGTGGACGCGGCGGCGCGCGACTTCGAGGCGGCGGTGCTGGCGTTGCCGCAGGTCGTCGCCTGCTACAGCGTGACCGGCGACAGCGACTATCTGCTCAATGTGGTCTGCGAGGATCTCGAGGACTTCGCGCATTTCGCCCATGACATCCTCATGGGCCTGCCGGGCGTGCGCGGGGTGCGTTCCTCGCTGGCGCTGAAGCGGGTGAAGGAGAGCCGCCGGCTGCCGCTCGACCATTTGCGGGCCGCACCCACCGCGCCCGATTTTGTTGCCGAAAAACAAGGCAACAATAGACCGAGCACAAATAAGCGCCCCTGACGGCAGATTCTGCCGCGCCGCCGGTTTCCGGGCCGCGAGAACGCAAGGACATGCCGAGGTAGGTCACCTACACTTACCTATATCGACGTCGGCAGCGTTCGACCCGGAACATTCAGGAGGCACGTCATGGCATTCGTCGCAGACACGTTGACTCCGCTGGTTTCCCGTACGGCGGGCTCGGCACGCGCCGGCCTCTCGCGCTCGCCCGCCACCCTTGCCGTTCTGGCTCTGTCGGGCGCGGCGCTGCTGTGGTCCGGCAATTTCTTTGCTGGCCATGTCGCCGCCGATATCATGCCGCCGGCGACGCTTTCTGCCGCGCGCTGGCTGGTGGCGCTGCTGCTGCTGCTGCCCTTCACCGGGCGGGAGATCGCCACCAATCGCGACGAGATCCTCAAGCGCTGGCCGCTCTGGGCCGCTGCCGGCATCCTGAACATCGCGGTGTTCACCGTGCTGATCTATGCCGGCCTCGCCCATACCAGCCTCGTCAACGGCTCGATCATCGGCTCGGCGGCGCCGATCGTGGTCGGCCTGTTCGGCTGGCTCCTCCTTGCCGAGCGCACCAGCCTGCGCGCCCGCTTCGCCCTCGCCGTCTCCACCGCTGGCGTCGCACTGATCGTGCTGCATGGCGACCTCCGCAACCTCATCGCGCTGGACCTGAATGGCGGCGACCTGATGCTGTTCCTCGGCATCTCCGCCTTCGCGCTCTATGCCGTGCTGCTGAAGCGCTTTCCCACTGGGCTGTCGGCGGCAGCGGCGCTCGCGGTCTCCATCCCCTTCGGCCTCATCGCCCTCGCGCCGCTGGCAATCTGGGAGATCGGCACGCGCGGCATCACCGCCGGCCAGCTCGGCAATGCGGCGCTAATTATCGCCTATGTCGCCAGCCTGCCGACGCTGGGCTTCGTGCTGTGGGCGCGCGGCGTCGCGGTGATCGGGCCGACGCGTGCCGGCCAGTTCCTCCAGCTCGTGCCGGTGTTCGGCTCGGCGCTGGCGGTCGGCCTGCTCGGCGAGGTGCTGCATCTCCACCACGCACTGGGCTTCGCCCTCGTGCTGGGCGGCATTGCGCTGTGCGACCACCGGATTCCGCAGCGCGCGCAGGGTTGAGTGCCGGCGGGTCGCGGCCCTGCCTGAAAAAAGCCGCGACGAGGAGCTTGAAGGGCTGAGCTTCCCTTCCCGCCTTCAAGGGCTACCCCGGTAATGCACAACCTGCCTCCTACGCCGAACGCCGTACCCAGCTTCGACATCGGCGCGGTCCAGACCGTGCGCAAGATCGCGCTCTATGCGCTCGGCGTGCTCTCGGTCGGGGTCCTGCTGTTCAGCCACTCGGTCTGGCCTGACAGCAGCATCGACGGCCTGCATGAGATCATCGAGATGATCGGCCTGGCGCTGATTCTCGTTGCCATCCTCGGGCGGACCTGGTGCTCGATGTACATCAGCGGCCGCAAGAAGGAGGCGATCGTGGCGGTCGGCCCCTACTCGATCAGCCGCAATCCGCTCTACGTCTTTTCCTTCATCGGCGCGGCCGGCGCCGGCGCGCAGTTCGGCAATTTCACCGCGGCGCTCGCCGCGGCGTTCCTCACCATGCTCGTCTTCGCCGTGGTGGTCCGCAAGGAGGAACGCTTCCTCGCCGAGAAGTTCGGCGAACCCTACCTCGCCTATAAGCGCCGCGTGCCGCGCTTCATTCCCGCCTTCCGGCGGTGGCGGAACGTCGAGACGCTGGAGATCCGCCCCAGCATGGTGTGGCGCACCTTCCTGGACGCCTGCGTATTCCTGACCGCGATCCCGCTCGCCGAGGGCATCGAGTACGCGCAGAACCAGGGCCTGCTGCCGGTGCTCTGGCTGGTGCCCTGAACCGTCAGCGGCAACGGCGCAGCAGCGCCTGGCCGAGCCGGTCGAGCCCCAGCGCCACCATGGCGAAGACGCAGCCGACGGCCATGTCGACGAGACGTTCGACGATGTCGTGTGTCGCGCCGCCGGCATTTCCGGCCAGCAGCTCCAGCAGCAGCATGATGAAGACGGTGAGCACGGCCATTCCCAGCGCGCCGTGACGCTGCTGCGCAGGCCAGCGCAATAGAGCGGCCACCGCCATGCCCGCCAGCAGCGCCGCATGGTAGGGCAGCACATAGCCGTAGAGCAGCGCGGCCGCGACGCCGAGCGCCGTGCCCGCCAGAGTCTGCCCCATGAGCCGCCGGCTCGACATCGCATCGGCGCGCAGCACCAGCACGATGGCGATCAGCGCCCAATAGGGCCGGTGCAGCCCCAGCGACAGGCTGGTGAGAAAGGCGAGCGGCACCGCCACCGCGACCGCAAGCGCGAACACCCAGCGCTCGCGCTCCGTGGCGCGGAGGCGAGCGAGGATGTCCCGCAGCACCGGTGCCGTGGAGGGACGATGCAGCCCGCTCATCGCATCCCAGGCCAGCGAGACTGCCCAGGCATAGACGACGAAGCCCGCGACCACGGCGACATCCGTCAGCTGCAGCGGCGCGTAGAGAGCGCCTATCGCCAGGGTGAGGCACATGAAGCGCGCCGCCGCCGCCGCGCTCGGATGAAGGCTCTCCACCAGCGCGTAGAGCACGCCGATACAGGCGAAGGCGAGCACGGTGAAGCCCATATGGCCGGCGGCGAGCGTGCCGATTCCGGTGCCGAGCAGCACCACCACGCCCGCCGCCCCCATGAAGCCGAGCCGATGCAGCGCTGGCCCGCCAGTATCGAGCGTGAAGGCCAGGATGCAGGTCACCAGGGCGTAGATCAGCCAGATATCCACCCCGACGATGAGGCCGGCAATGATCGGCGCCATCACGGTGAGCGCGAATCGGACGGAACGGGCGATCAGGCCGTCGCCATGCCAGCGCGAGGCGGCGTCCGCCGTTGGCTGCGGCGGTAAAAGGGACATCTCGGCCAAATGCAGCTCCGCAGGCATCGCTTTACCCGCTGTTTACCCTGCGCAGCGGAGATTGTGGATACGAGTTCTGTTGCGTCATCCAGCGTCAGGTAGCCGTCCATGAAGGTGGTTCGTAATGGGGAGGCCCGCCGGGCATCCCGCGTCGGGTCGTTGTCCTCCCCCTCCCATGGTGGCCTGTCTCGCGTCGATCTGCCGCTCGACACCATCCTGCGCGGCGATTGTGTCGCCGCCCTGTCGCGACTGCCGGCGCAGTCGGTCGATCTGGTCTTCGCCGACCCGCCTTATAATCTCCAGCTCCAGGGCGAGCTGAAGCGGCCGGACGACAGCCGGGTCGACGCGGTCGACGACGCTTGGGACAAGTTCGAGAGCTTCGAGGCCTATGACGCCTTCACCCGCGCCTGGCTGCTGGCGGTACGCCGCGTGCTGAAGCCAACCGGCACGCTGTGGGTGATCGGCTCCTATCACAACATCTTCCGCGTCGGCGCGATGCTGCAGGATCTCGATTTCTGGATCCTCAACGACATTGTCTGGCGCAAGACCAACCCGATGCCGAATTTCCGCGGCCGGCGCTTCACCAATGCGCACGAGACCATGATCTGGGCCGCGCGCGAGCCAAACGCCCGTGGCTACACCTTCAATTACGAGGCGCTGAAGGCGGCCAATGAGGACGTGCAGATGCGCTCCGACTGGCTGTTCCCGATCTGCTCGGGAGGCGAGCGGCTGAAGGACGAGGCGGGCCATAAGGTGCACCCGACGCAGAAGCCCGAAGCTCTGCTGGCGCGCGTCATCCTCTCGGCCTCCAAGCCCGGCGACGTGGTGCTCGATCCCTTCCTCGGCTCCGGCACCACGGCGGCGGTGGCCAAGCGGCTTGGCCGGCACTTCGTCGGCATCGAGCGCGATCCGGCCTATGCCGACGCGGCGCAGGCGCGCATCGATGCGGTGGAGCCGCTGCCCGACCTCGCACTGGCCACCGCGCCGACCGCGCGCGACGCGCCGCGCATCGCCTTCAACGCGCTCATCGAGCGCGGGCTGTTGGCGCCCGGCACCCAGCTGACCGACGCCAAGGCGCGCGTGCGGGCCATGGTGCGCGCCGACGGCATGCTGTCGCTGGAGACCGCGCCGGGCCTCGGCCAGATCGGCTCGATCCACCGCGCCGGCGCCATGGCGCAGGGGCTGGATGCCTGCAATGGCTGGACCTACTGGCACATCGAAACCCGCGAGGGGCTGAAGCCGATCGATTCGCTGCGCGCCGTGGTACGCTCGGAAATGGCAATGGCGGCAGAGTGAGCGAGCGGTGATCACGCTTTATGACATGCCGGCCTCCGGCAACAGCTACAAGGTCCGCCTCGCCGCCGCGCATCTGGGTGTGCCGCTGAAGCGCGTCACCATGTCCGCCCGCGACGGCTCGACCCGGCAGGCGGCGTTCCTCGCCAAGAACCCCATCGGCAAGCTGCCGACGGTGGAGCTGGAGGATGGCCGATTCCTCGCCGAGTCGAACGCCATCATGCTCTACCTCGCTGAAGGTGGCCCTCTGGTGCCGGCGGACCGCTACGAGCGCGCCAAGGTTTATGAATGGCTGTTCTTCGAGCAATACAGCCATGAGCCGGCGCTCGCGGTGAGACGGGCGCTATTCATCTATGAGGAGCGGGCGCATCTGGCGACGCCCGAGCGGCTGGCGCAACTCCTGGAGGCCGGCAACCGCGCCCTCGACGTGATGGAGGCGCGGCTCGTCGGCGCCGACTGGCTCGGGGGCAACGCCTTCAGCGTCGCCGACATCGCGCTCTATGCCTATACGCACACGGCGGAGGAAGGCGGCTACGATCTGGCCAGTTTTCCCGGCGTGCGGCGCTGGCTCGCCCGCGTCGCCGCTCTGCCGGGCCATATCGGGCTGATGGACTGATCCGGCAAAAAAGGCCGCCCGGTGGGGCGGCCTCATCTTTTTCGGGCGGGATAACTCAGAGATTGGCGGCCTTCTTGACCGCCTCCTTGGCCTTGCCCATGGCCTGCTGGCCCTCGCCCTTGAGCTCCTGGACCTTGCCTTCGGCTTCCAGCTTCCGCGAGCCGGTCATCTTGCCCACGCCCTGCTTCACATTGCCTACCGCCTCGTTGGCGAGGCCCTTGGCCTTGTCGGCTGCGCTACCCATCGTTGCGTTCTCCATGAATGCCGCATCACATGCGGTCTGCCGGGACAACGCACGATGCCGCCGTACGGTTCAAATCGAACAAGCGGAATTAATCGATATACTCCAATACCTTACGCATCACGGTGGGGAAGGCTTCGGCGTCGAAGTCGCCCGGCAGCACCCAGCGATGGCCCGCCGGCGCCCTGGTGGAGGCCGGCACCCGCGCCCGCCAGACCGCGAGTTCCAGCGCGAAATGGCTGAACACATGGGTGACGCCAGCATTGAGCGCGTGCCAGCCGGTCTTCAGCGGCGCATGCGCGGCGGGGTTCGCCGTTCCTCCCTCTTCCCACGGCGTGGAGGGCACTTCGCTCATGCCGCCGAGCAGGCCGGTTGCCGGGCGCGAGCGCACCAGCACCGCGCCATCCGCCCGCACCGCGAGAAAGGCGATGCCCTGCCGCGTCGGCCGCGCTGCCTTGGCCGCCTTGCGGGGATAGCGCTCCGGCGCGCCTGCCGCTTGCGCCGCGCAGCTCGCGCGCCACGGACAGAGGATGCAGGTCGGCTTGCGCGGCGTGCACACCGTCGCGCCAAGATCCATCATGGCCTGCGCGAAATCCCCGTAGCGCGCATCGGGCAGCAGGGTCAGCGCCAACGCTCTCAGCATCGCCCGCGCCTTGGGCAGTTCCTCCTCCACCGCGAAGAGGCGGGCGACGACGCGCTCCCAATTGCCGTCGACCGGCGCCGCCCTGCGCTCATGGGCGATCGACGCGATGGCCGCCGCCGTATAGGGCCCGATGCCGGGCAGCTCCAGCAGCCCCGCCTCGGTATCCGGGAAGACACCGCCATGCTCTTCGGTCACCACGCGGGCGCAGGCATGCAGGTTGCGGGCGCGGGCGTAGTAGCCGAGCCCCGCCCAGGCCGAGAGCACCTCTTCGAGCCGGGCCGCGGCGAGCGCCTCCACATCGGGCCAGCGCGCAAGGAAGGCGTTGTAATAGGGCTGGACCGTCACCACGGTCGTCTGCTGGAGCATGATCTCCGACAGGAAGACGCGGTAGGGATGCTGCCGGCGACCGGCCGGGGCGCGCCAGGGCAGCTCGCGGCGATGCCGGTCATACCAGGCGAGCAGCGCCGCCGGATCGGGGATCGGGCGGCCGGCGGTCACGTGGCTATTCGGGGCGGCTGGATCGGCGGGGCGGCGCATGCCATCTTCTAGCGCGAACTTGCCGCGAGGTGATCAGCCATCACCGCGCCGGCAGGAACTTTTCCGACGAGATTTTTACGCCGCGCAGTGCCCCCGGCACGCGAATGCCCGCAGGAACCATGGCCACCAAGCGCTTTTATCGCGGCCCCGCCCCGCTCGCCGACCTGATCGACGCGACGATCGCCGAGAGCTGCCGCCAGCGCGGCATCGCCTCGGTGGAGATCGTCACCCGCTGGGCCGACATCGTCGGCGACATGCTGGCGGCGCGGGCGCTGCCGATCAGGCTCGCCTGGCCGTCCCGCGCCGACAGCGACGAGCCCGGTGTGCTGCATGTGCGCGTCGAGGGCGGCTACGCCATCGAGTTGCAGCATGACGCGCCGATCGTCATCGAGCGGGTGAACCGCTATTTCGGCTGGCGCTGCATCGGCCGGCTGGCCCTGCGCCAGGGACCGATGCCGGTGGTACGCCCGCCCTCCCGACGCTTTGCCGAGCCCGACGCGGAAGCGTGCGGTGCGGTCGCCCGCAGGCTGGAGCAGATCGGCACCTTCGAGGATTCGGCGCTGGCCGGCGCACTGGCACGGCTCGGTGCGCTGGTGGTCCGCGACCGCCGCGACGCAAGCGCCGGCACCGCGACCGGCAAGTCCGCCGCCCCGCCGCGGCCGGCGAGCACGTTCACGCAGCGGTGACAGGGATTCCACCTGCCGTACCGTTGCCATGATCGCGCGCTGCTTGTAGGCGCTAGCAAACTCACGCCGGCATCCTGTCCGGCCTTTCCTGGAGCCCGCCCATGATCGACCGCCGCCGCCTCCTCGAAGGGCTCGGTACCGCCGCCCTCACCGCGGTCGCCTTCATCGCCCTCTCCGGTCCCGACGGGCTTGGGGCGGGCAAGCTTTCCTTCATCAGCGGCGCCGCGGCGCAGACGGTCGACGCCGCCAAGCTGATGGAGCCGGGCGCGCTTCCGGACCAGGTGCTCGGCAAGGCGGACGCGCCGGTCACCATCGTCGAATACGCCTCGCTGACCTGCAGCCATTGCGCACATTTCCACAACACCACCTTCCCGGTGCTGAAGGAAAAATACATCGACACCGGCAAGGTGCGGTTCATCCTGCGCGAATTCCCGCTCGACATCGTCGCCAAGGCCGCCTTCATGCTGGCGCGCTGCAGCGGCGAGGGCAAATATTACCCGATGGTCGACGTGCTGTTCGAGACCCAGAAGAACTGGGCCTTCACCAACAATCCGGCGCAGGCGCTGCTGGCCATTGCCAAGCAGAGCGGCATGAGCGAGCAGCAGTTCAACACCTGCCTCAGCGACGCCAAGCTGGCCGAGAATGTCAACGCCGTCGCCGAGCGCGGCGCCAAGGATTTCAGTGTCGATTCCACCCCGACCTTCTTCATCAACGGCAAGAAGGTCGCGGGCGCGATGTCCCCGGAGGAGCTCGACAAGGAACTCGCGCCGCTGCTCGGTGCCAACTGAGCGCGACGCCTCCCCTCTCGTCATCCCGGACGGTCCACAGGACCGATCCGGGACCGCGCTCCGCATGAGCGCATCAGGCGATCCCGGCTCTACGCTCGCCGGACTTCGGCCTGGGGTAACGGCCGACATCCGGCCGCCGACGCAACGGCCACCTCGCTCAAGCCGCCCTCTGCCCGCCCGCCTCACTCCGGCAGGCTGAGCCGACCATCCGGCCCCAGCGGAAAGCCGGGATTGTGGGCGACCTCCCAGGCATGGCCGTCGGGATCGGCGACATAGCCGGAATAGCCGCCCCAGAACGTCGCCTGCGCCGGACGCAGCGCGCGCCCTCCCGCCGCCACCGCACGGATCAGCGTGGCGTCGACCTCGCCGCGGCTGGAGCGGTTGCAGGCGATGGCGATGCCGCCGAACTGCCCGGCCCGGCCGGGAACCACTCCGGCATCGGCGGCGAGCTCGTGACGCGGATAGAGCGACAGCACCACCGCCCCCGCCTCGAAGAAGGCGACGCCTTCGGCCTTGCGCACCCGGCGAGTGAGGCCCAGCGCCTCGTAGAACAGGATCGCGCGCTCGAGATCGACGACGCCGAGCGTGATCAGCGACACATGCAGCGGCGGCACCGCCCGCACGCCCGCGCGCCCCGCCGGGCCGGCGCCTCCCCCGTTCGGAAACGGCACGGTCTCGTCGTCGGTGTTTTCTGCGGTGTTCATGCTCCCTCCCCGAACAGCGACAATTGCTCGCCCTTCAACGGCGGACGCCGGAAGTGGCGCGTCGTGAGCTTCAGATGCCGGCGGTTGAGGCCGAGCCGCTCCGTGGCGATCTCGAAACGGCGGGCCATGGTCCAGGCATAGGGGCCCGTCCCGGTCATGCGCTGGCCGAAAGTGGAATCATATTCCTTGCCGCCGTGCATTTCCTTCAGCAGCGACAGCACATGGCGGTAGCGATCCGGAAAATGCTCCAGCAGCCATTCCTTGAACAGGTCGCGGATCTCCAGCGGCACGCGCAGCATGACATAGCCGGCCTCCGAGGCGCCGGCGCCGGCGGCGGCGTCGAGAATGCGCTCCAGCTCCGCGTCGGTGACGGCGGGCACGACCGGCGCCACCAGCACGGCGGTCGGCACACCGGCCTCGGCGAGACGGCGTATGGTGTCGATCCGGCGCTGCGGCGTGGCGGCGCGCGGCTCCATGAGGCGCGCCAGCTTGTGGTCAAGCGAGGTTACCGAGAGCGCCACCTTGGCGAGGCCGCGCGCGGCCATCGGCGCGAGAATATCGAGATCGCGCAGCACCAGCGCCGATTTGGTGACGATGCCGACGGGATGGCCGAAATCGCTCAGCACTTCGAGGATACGCCGCGTCAGCCGCCAGTCGCGCTCAATCGGCTGATAGCCGTCGGTGTTGATACCGAGCGCGATGGTACGCGGCTCGTAGCCGGCCTTCGCCAGTTCCTTGGCCAGGAGTTCCGGCGCGTCCGGCTTGGCGAACAGCTTGGTCTCGAAATCGAGCCCGGCCGAGAGACCCTGATAGGCATGGGTTGGCCGCGCGAAGCAGTAGACACAGCCATGCTCGCAGCCGCGATAGGGGTTGATCGACCGGTCGAAACCGACATCGGGGGAATCGTTGCGGTTGATGATGGTGCGCGGCTTCTCCACCGTCACGCTGGTGCGGAAGGGCGGCAGGTCGTCAAGCCGCTGCCAGCCATCGTCGAACGCCTCGCGCGCATGCGGCTCGAAACGGCCGGCCGCATTCGACAGCGCGCCGCGCCCGCGCCGGCGCCCGCCCTCTATTACCGTGATCGGCCGCGTCGCCTCGGGCACCGCGTCGATGTCGGAAATCGCGTCGAGGTTGTGCTCGGCGGCGCGGCGTTCCGCCGTCCTCTCGGCGCGTCGCTCCTCGGCCAGCCGGCCGAGATGCTTCGGCGGCGGAGCGGACGGCGGGGACAGGTTATCGGCCGGGCGACGTTGCATGCGGGATTCTTAGCTCCAGCATGAGAACATATCAAGAACATATGTCGGATTACGTCAGTTGCCGCTATACGCCCGTGGCGGGGTGCGATAGGCAAAACGGCACTCGCCACGGGCGTTCCGTCCCGATTCCGCACCTATTTTCGAGGGGCAGCTGAGCGCTTGATCTCGGTCGTCATTCCCACGGGCCAGACCCACGCCCTGCTGATCCCGACCCTCGCGGCGCTGGTGCCCGGCGCGGCGACCGGCATCGTGCGCGAAGTACTGCTGGTCGATGGCGGCACCGCGCCGGATGTCGCCGAGATCGCCGACGCCGCCGGCTGCGAATATCTGCACGGCCCGGAAGATTCCGGCGAGCGGCTGCAGCTCGGCGCGCGCGCCGCCCGGTCGCAATGGCTGATGTTCCTCGCCCCCGCCGGCCTGCTGCAGGAAGGCTGGACGCGCGAGGTGCGCGGCTTCATCGAGCAGGTCGAGCGGATGGGCGCGAACGACCGCCGCGCCGCCACCTTCCGGCTGGCGCTGGATGGTTTCGGCGTCGCCCCGCGCCTCAGGGAAGCCGCGGCGGTGGCGCGCCACGCCATCACCGGCCGCCCGCGCCCGGAGCAGGGCCTGCTGATCCATCGCCGCTTCCACGAGGCGCTCGGCGGCTACGAGGCAGGCCCGCAGGCGGCACGCCGGCTCATCGCGAAAATCGGGCGCTCGCGCCTCGTGCTGCTGCGGTCGCAGATGTTGTTGCCGGACCAGTGAGGCCGGTCAGGCCGACGTGCGCAGCTTGCCGCGCTTCAGGTGCTCGTCGAGCCGCGGCAGGATTTCCACGAAATTGCAGGGCCTGTGGTTGATGTCGAGCTGCTGGGCGAGGATGCCGTCCCAGCCGTCGCGGCAGGCACCGGGCGAGCCGGGCAGGCAGAAGATGTAGGTCGAATTGGCCACCCCCGCCGTGGCGCGGCTCTGCAACGTCGAGGTGCCGATCTTCTGGAAGGAGATCAGGTGGAAGATGGTGGAGAAGCCTTCCATGCGCTTCTCGAACAGCGGCTCCACCGCTTCCGGCGTCACGTCGCGGCCGGTGAAGCCGGTGCCGCCGGTGGTGATCACCACGTCGACCGCCGGGTCGGCGATCCAGTGCGCGACCTGCGCGCGAATCTCCTCGACATCGTCCGGCACGATGGCGCGGGCGGCGAGGCGATGGCCGGCGCCCTCCAGCCGCTCGACCAGCGTGTTGCCGGAACGGTCGTCGGCAAAGGTGCGGGTGTCGGAAATCGTCAGCACCGCGATGGCCAGCGCGACGAAAGGCTTTTCGGAAGAAACGGCACTCATGATGGGCCTCGCGCGGGCAGTCGTCAGATGCGGCCCTGGAAGGTGTTGCACTGTTTCATATTGCCGGATTGCAGCCCGGTCTTGAACCATTTCGCCCGCTGGGCCGAGGTGCCATGGGTGAAGCTGTCGGGCACGGCATAGCCCTGCGCCTGCTTCTGCAACCGGTCGTCGCCGATGGCGGAGGCGGCGTTCAGCGCCTCCTCGATGTCGCCATCCTCGAGAATCCGCCATTGCGCATTGGCGTGATAGGCCCAGACGCCCGCCAGGCAGTCCGCCATAAGCTCGACCCGCACGGACAGCGCATTGGCCTCCGAGCGCGAGACCTGCCGCTGGCGCGCCTGCACCTGCGAGAGGATGCCGATCTGGTTCTCCACGTGGTGGCCGACCTCGTGCGCGATGACATAGGCGGCGGCGAAGTCGCCCGGCGCCTTGAAGCGCTGCTTCATCTCCTGGAAGAAGGCGAGGTCGAGATAGACCTTCTCGTCATTCGGGCAATAGAACGGGCCCATGGCCGACTGGGCGGCGCCGCAGCCCGAGCGGGTTGAGCCGGAGAACAGCACCAGGCCGGGTTCCTGATAGGTCTCGCCCTGCGCCTTGAAGATCGGCGTCCACACATCCTCGGTCTGCGCCAGCACGGCGCTGGCGAACTGGCCGAGCTGGTCCTGCGGCTTGCTCTGCTGGCGCGGGGGAGCCGTCTGGCTCTGCTGCTGGCTGGAGCCATCGCCGAGCAATATCTCTGCGCCGCCGATCAGCACGGCCGGATTGATGCCGGTGGCCCAGGCGATCAGGCCGACGATGATCAGCCCGCCAATGCCGAGCCCGCCGCGTCCACCCGGCAGGCGCCCGCCACCGAAGCCACCTCCGTCGCCACGACGATCCTCGACATTGTCGCTGCGCCGGAAGTCTTCCCACTTCATGTGCCGTCTCCCGTCACTGCCACCACGGTGCGATAGTGATGCACCCGCACCGTGGCAGCAATGCGCAGAAGTCCGCGCGGTTCCGCGCGATCAGGCGGCGGCGCGGGCGGGGCCGGCGAGCCATTCCCGCGTGAGATTGACGTCCGCCTGCGACAGGCCATGGCCGACGGGGAGCGTGCGGTGGTCGAGGCTTGCCCCGGCCGCACGCAGCTGCCCGGCGAGGCGGGCGGCGTTGTCCTCGGGCACGATCGGGTCCATCGCGCCGGAAAGCAGCAGCACGCTCCGGCCCCCGAGATCCGCCACCGGGGGATTGGCCAGCGGCACCATGGCGCGCAGCAGCGCTGCCCCCGCCAGCGCGTCGGGCTGCGTCAGCAGCACGGCGGCGGCGATGTTGGCGCCGTTGGAGAAGCCGACCGCGACCGGCGCGGCAAGGCCATAGGCGGCGCGCGCCTCGGCGATGAAGCCGGCGAGTTCGGCCGCGCGGTCGCGCACGTCGTCCTCGTCGAACACGCCTTCGCGCAGGCGGCGGAAGAAGCGCGGCATGCCGCCTTCCAGCACCTTTCCGCGCGGGGAGAGCAGCGCGGAGCCGGGCGAGAGCTTGCGGCCGAGCCCGATCAGGTCGTTCTCGTCGCCGCCGGTACCGTGCAGCAGCAGCAGCGGCGGGGCGCTCGCATCGATGCCGGGCTCATAGCGATGGACGAAGGAAAGCGCAGCAGTGTCGCTCATGGCGGCCTCCTGTCTCGTGATGTGGGGAATGGTGCCGCCCGCGGCGGCAGAATCCGGCTTGAAATCGGCCACGACCACCTTCTCCCTCTCCCCAACGGGGAGAGGGTTGGGGTGAGGGGGCTTCTTTGGCTCCGCAATCGCTAAAGCCCCTCACCGACCCGCTTCGCGGGCCACCTCTCCTCAATAGGGAGAGGAAAAGCCGTTCCGGCTCCTGGGAATGGCGCCGCCCGGTGAGGGGCGGCGCCGTATGGATTCACGCGATCTCGGGCAGAACCGCCTCGATCTGGCTGCGGCGGTTCTCCAGGAAATCCGGCAGCTTCAGCGCTTCGCCGAGATGCGCCGGCGCCTCGTCCGCGGCGAAACCGGGAACGTCGGTGGCGATCTCGAACAGCACATGGCCGGGCTCGCGGAAATAGACGGATCGGAAGTAGTTGCGGTCCTTCTGCTCCGTGGTGCGGATGCCGTGATTCTCCACCAGCTTGCGCACCATCTCCTCCTGCCCGGCGTCGTCGGCCGCGCGGAAGGCGATGTGGTGCACCGAACCGCCGCCCATGCGGGCGGGCAGGAAGCCGCCGGCCTCATGGATGTCGACGATGCCGCCGATCTCCGTGCCCTCGGCCTTGAAGCGCACCAGCGACCCCTCGCGGCCGATCTCGGTGAAACCGAAGATGTCGGTGAGGATGGCGCCGGTGGGCGCCGCCTCGGCGAGCAGCAGGTTCACGCTGTGGAAGCCGCGGATCGCGTGCTCGGCGGGAACGTCCGTGCCGATCCAGGCCGGCTCGTTCTCGATGCCGGGCACGCCGACCAGCGCGAGGCGCATGCCATGCGGATCCTTGAAGGACAGCACGCTCTCGCCGAAGCGCTTCACCGGCGCGCTGTGCGACACGCCCTTCTCAATGAGGCGCTGCGTCCAGTAGCCGATGGAACCGGCCGGCACGCGGAAGGCGGTCTCCTGCGTCTCGCCGACGCCGAGCCGGCCGGGCGCCACATGGTCCCACGGGAAGAAGGTGAGGATGGTGCCGGGCGAACCCGCCTCATCGCCGTAATAGAAGTGATAGGTGCCGGGATCGTCGAAATTGACGGTCTTCTTCACCAGGCGCAGGCCCAGCGTGCGGGTGTAGAACTCCACGTTGCGGCGCGCATTGCCGGCGATCGCCGTGACGTGATGGATGCCGTTGCGGTTCATGATCTTGCCCTCGGATCGAGCGCATCTGGCGCTCGCTGTGTTCGGTGAGCGCGATCTGCGCTCGTCTTGGTGAGGAAGATAACCCGGCACAGACGCAATGCCAGACCCGATCAATTGCGTTGACGCAATGTCACTCCTGCTGCTATGGTGCAAACCATCGCGAATCCAATAATTTGCGTGATATCGCAGGAACTTGCCGATGCGGCAGGAGGAGACCCGAATGGCCGAGCCCTTCAAGAACCTCGCCTGGGACGACTTCCGGCTGATCAAGGCGGTGGCGGATGCGCGCGGGCTGCCGGCAGCGGCGGCGATGATCGGGGTGAACCACTCCACCGTGTTCCGCCGGCTGAAGCAGATCGAGGAAGCGCTCGGCGCCGTGCTGTTCGAGCGCCACCGCACCGGCTACGCGCTCACCCCTGCCGGCGAGGAGATGGTCGCGCTGGCCAACCGGCTGGACGAGGAGATCACCGCGGTCGGCCGCAAGCTCGCCGGCCGCGAGCCCGCCCCCTCGGGCGAATTGCGCGTGACCACGCCGGATTCGCTGCTCATCGAACTGCTGATGCCGATGCTCGCCGCCTTCCGCGAGCGCTATCCGGAAGTACGGCTCGACATCGTGCTGAGCAACCAGGCGCTCAATCTCTCCAAGCGCGACGCCGACGTCGCCGTACGCGCGACCGACCATCCGCCGGAAAATCTGGTCGGGCGCCGCATCGCCCGCATCGCCTGGGCGCTCTATGGCCGCGCACAGGATTTTCCCGAGCCCGGCAGCGTGACGCAGGAACAGCTCGACGCGCGCAACTGGGTGTCGCTCGGCGACACGCTCGGCGCGCTCAAGGCGGTGAAGTTCGTGCAGGAGAACGTCGCGCCCGAACGCGTGGCCTACAAGATCAACAGCGTGCTGGGCCTTGCCGAGGCGGTGGAGGCGGGGATCGGCATCGGCCACATTCCCTGCCTGATCGGCGATTCACGCCCCACGCTGGTGCGGCTCGCCCCGCCGGACGACGACTATGCCGCCGACCTCTGGCTGCTCACCCATCCCGATCTCAGGCATTCGCCGCGCGTGCGCGCCTTCCTGGATTTCCTCGCGGTGGAGATCGCCCGGCACCGCCGCTTCATCGAGGGCGATGCCGGCCACCAGCCGGACGGCCCGCTGGCGGAGCCGGAGGCGGATGTCAGGGCTTGATGCGCGCCAGCAGCGTGTTGCGCACGCTGGTAAGCTCATCCGTCAACATGCCGATCGCCTCATGGTCGCGCGCGATGCAGGCGCCGATCTTGCCGGGAATGCCCTCCGCCTCCTGGCGCAGCGCCCGTCCCTTCTCGGTGAGGTGGATGCGCACCTGGCGCTCGTCGGCGACGTCGCGCACGCGCCGCACCAGCCCCGCGCTCTCCAGCCGCTTGAGCAGCGGGGTGAGCGTGTTGGTCTCGAGCATCAGCCTCTCGCCGATCTGGCCGACCGTCACGCCGTCCTCGGCCCACAGGGTGACCATGGCGAGGTATTGCGGGTAGGTGAGGTTCAACCGGTCCAGAATCGGCTTGTAGACGCGGTTGAAAGCGTGATTTGCCGAATAGACGGCGAAGCAGAGAAAATCGTCGAGCTTCAGTGTTTCGTCGTTGGACATGGCGACCGCGGTTGGCTGTTCCTTGCAACCTGACTCGCGCCCGCAGCGTTCACAAGCGGGATTTTGCGTAAGCCGAACTTCGCGCGGGGCGCGGATGACGATTTGATGAAGCCGCCGCTGTCCTCTATAGCATCGGCAAAACATCCATCGGGGAATCGTGCTCATGTCGGGGGGAGCCGCCACGACGAAGCCGGGCGGCTTTGCCGAACCGGTCTCGCACGGCGATCTTAGCGCGACCGGGCGCCGCTCGGCCCGCCTGCGGCTGCGCGCCGCCTGGATGTACTATGTCGAGGGCATGACGCAGAGCGCCATTGCCGAGGCGCTCGACATCGGCCGCGTCACCGTGGTGCGCCTGCTGGCGGATGCTCGTGCTTTGAACGAAGTCAAAATCTCGCTCTCGCGCGAAATCGCCGAGCTGCCGCGACTCGAAATGGAATTGCAGAAGGCGTTCGGCCTGCGCGAGGCGATCGTCGCCCCGCTGTCCGGACCGCTCGCCGACCCCACCAGCGCCATCGGCGCGGCCACCGGCCAGTTCATTTCCGACCTGATCCGCCCCGAGATGAAGATCGGCTTCGGCTGGGGCCGCACGCTGATGCGCGCGCTCGGCTTCATCGACGAGAAGGCGGTCGCCAACGTCTCGGTCATCTCGCTGCTCGGCGGCATCACCAAGGCGCGCCAGTACAACCCCTCGGAGTTCGCCTGGCAGCTCTCGCGCATCTTCCAGGCCGACTGCCACCTCATCGCCGCCCCGGCCATCGTCGACAGCATCGAGACCAAGAAGGCGCTGATCGAGCGCTGCGGCCTCGGCACGGTCTATGCCCTCGCCCGCGAGATGGACGCCGTGGTGGTCAGCGTCGGCGAGATGGACAGCGACAGCACCTCGCTGCGCTTCGGCTTCTTCTCCGATGCCGACTGGGCCTCGCTGATCGCCGCCGGCGCGGTGGGCGACGTCGTCTACAATTTCATCGACACGCAGGGCCGGGTGATCGACCACCCGATCAACAGCCGCATCATGTCGATCCCGCTGGAAACGCTACAGGCGACACCGGAGCGCATCCTCACCTCCGGCGGCCCCGGCAAGACCGATGCGGTGATCGGCGCGCTGCGCCTGCTGCGCCCCACCGTGTTCATCACCGACGAGATCACCGCCGCCGCCGTGCTGGCCAAGGTGGCGCAGGCGGGCGATACGCCCTAGGAAGCCGCGGTTTCGCACGGAACATTTGTGCGCGGCCGAATTGTTGAGTACCGAAAGGTGAGGCAGGGTGAACGCACCCGCCGCGTCCTGCGGGGGAAGGATTTTCGCTGATGTTCGTCCAGAACGGGATTGTCCGCTCCGGCATCGCCGCCGAACTGGCGCGCCGCGTCGAGACGCATGGCCCCATCACCATCGGTCTCGCCGGTGCGGGGCAGATGGGCACCGATCTCATCGTGCAGGCCGCGCTGATGCCGGGCGTGCGCATCGGCGCCGTGGTCGAGCTCAACGCCCAGACCGCGATCGACGCCGCGCTGATGGCCGGCCACCGGCGCGAGGACATCGTTTCCGTCTCGACCAGCAGCCAGATCGACCGCGCCATCGAGGCCGGCCATTTCGTCATCACCGACGACTACCGTGCCATGTGCGCGGCCGGACATATCGACGTGGTGATCGACGCCACCGGCAGCCCGAACATCGGCACGCTGGTCTCGCTGGAGGCGATCCACAACGGCAAGCATGTGGTGCTGCTCAGCGTCGAGGCCGACATCACCATCGGCCGTTTCCTGAAGCAGGAGGCGCGCGCCGCCGGCGTGGTGCTGACCGGCGCCGCCGGCGACGAGCCCGCCGCGACGGTGGAACTGATCGGCTTTGCCCAGTCGCTCGGCTTCGAGATCGTCTGCGCCGGCAAGGCCAAGAACAACGCCTTCAAGCCCGACGCCATTCCCGACGAGTTCGAGGAAGAGGCGAAGGCACGCAACATGAATCCGCGCATGCTGGTCGAGTTCGTCGACGGCTCGAAGACCATGGTCGAGATGACCGCGCTGGCCAATGCCACCGGCCTGGTGCCGGATGTGCCGGGCATGCACGGGCCGCACGCCGACCGCGACGTGCTGGCGCAGGTGCTGTGCACCCGCGAGGATGGCGGCATCCTCTCGCGCACCGGCGTGGTCGACTTCACCCTCGGCAAGGGCGTGGCGCCCGGCGTGTTCTGCATCGTCAAGCCGCGCCATCCGCGCGTGATGGAGCGCATGATCGACCTCAAGGTCGGCCCCGGCCCCTGCTTCGCGCTGATCCGCCCCTATCACCTCACCAGCCTCGAAGTGCCGCTGTCGGCGGTGCGCGCCGTGCTGCACGGCACGCCGGACATGGAAGTGCTGGACCACCCGGTCGCCGAGTGCACGGCGGTGGCCAAGCGCAACCTCAATCCCGGCGACGTGCTCGGCAAGATCGGCGAGTACGACTATCGCGGCTTCACCATGGCCTGGCGCGAGGCCCGCGACAGCTTCGCCCTGCCGCTCGGCATCGCCGAAAGGGCGCGGGTGCTGAAGCCGGTCAAGGCCGGCGAGCGGCTGACCTATGACAACTGCCAGCCGGACGACCAGCTCATCGTCACCCAGATCCGCCGCCGGCTCGACCAGGCCGACGCGCAGTATCTGGCGGCGTGAGCGGACGTCTCTCGGTCGCCGGATTTCTCGAAGGACGTCATCCCGGACGGCCGTAAGGCCGATCCGGGATCGCTCTTGCCAATTTCCAACGAGGCCCGCTCTGCGCGACGCTCCGGCCGGGATGACGGCGACGGAGGAGGCCCGCTCAGCCATTGCCCGGCTGGCCGAGCGCGGCGAAATGCGCATTGGCGAGGCGCGCCTCGGCCTCGGCCAGCGCGTCGGCGAGCTGGCGCACCTGCGCGGGATCGAGCACCAGCTGGAGCGCGGGCACCGGCTCGCCGGGCTTGGGCGCCTGCGTGCCGATCTCGATGCGCAGGCCCACTTTCTCGGTGCCGAACAGCGCGGTGGTGAAGGCCTGCATCGGCCACACCTTGAGATGACCCTTGTCGTCCTTGTCCCAATCGTCGAAACGGCCGGCCATGCTGGTCTCCTCTTGAGGCGGATCTGGCGCGCGCGGGCGCCGTGTCAGCCTCGATCTAGCACCGATTGCGGCGCGCGCGACAGACCGTGCGGGACACCACCTGCGCGACACTCCGCGCTCAATGGAAGTCGCGCGACTTCGGCAGGATGCGCAGCTGGCGCGGATGGCCGTGGCCGGAGCGGCGTCCGGCCAGCAGATGCCCCTCCCCCGGTTTATCGCGCACCCGCTCGTCCTCGCCGGGGTCGACCTGCGGACGCGGCAGGTGCCGGGGGTCCTCGAACAGGCGGGCCAGCTCAGTGGAGCGGTCGAACACCCGCTCACCCATGACATGCACGACGCCGTCCTTGCTCTTCTGCACCCGCCCTTCCACCACGACGAGGCGCGCGCCCATCACTTGCGCGCGGTAGCGCTCGAACTGCCGCGCCCACAGCAGCACGTTGACGATGCCGGCCTCGTCCTCCAGCGTCATGAAGATGGCGTTGCCCTTGCCCGGCCGCTGGCGCACCAGCACGATGCCGGCGGCGCGCACGTAAGCCCCGTCGCGCGCGCCCGCGACACCGGCGCTCGACAGCACGCCCTCGCGCGAAAACACCTGCCGCAGCATGCCCATGGGGTGGCCCTTCAGCGACAGGCGTGTCGTCTGGTAATCGACCGCGATCTGCTCGGGCAGCGGCATGAGCGGCAGATGCGCGTCGAGATCCGTGCCGAGTTCGCGCGCATCGGCGGCAGCGAACAGCGGCAGCGGCACGTCGTCCGGCAGCCGGCGCACCGCCCAGGCGGCTTCCCGCCGGTCGAGCCCCATCGAGCCGAAGGCATCGGCATCCGCCAGTTTGCGCAGCGCCGCCACCGGCAGGCGGGAGCGGCGGGAAAGCGTCTCGATATCGGCGAGGAAGCCGCCCGCCCGCGCCGCGTCGAGCTGTTCCGACCACGCCTCGCCGAACCCGTCGAGCTGACGCAAGCCCAGCCGCAGCGCCAGCGGCTGGCCGGGCGCATCGCGCTCCAGCGTATTGTCGTGATGGCTGTAATTGACGTCGACGGGGCGGATTTCGACGCCGTGCTCGCTCGCATCGCGCACGATCTGCGCCGGGGCGTAGAAGCCCATGGGCTGGGAGTTGAGCAGCGCCGCGGCGAAGATGGCGGGGTAGCGGCATTTGATGAAGGCGGAGATGTAGACCAGCTTGGCGAAGGACGCCGCATGGCTTTCGGGGAAGCCATACTCGCCAAAGCCCTTGATCTGCTCGAAGCAGCGCTCGGCGAAGGCGCGCTCATAGCCGCGCCGGGTCATGCCATTGATCAGCTTGTCCTTGAATTCGCCGATGGTGCCGAGATTGCGGAACGTCGCCATGGCGCGGCGCAGTTTGTTGGCTTCGTCCGACGTGAACTCGGCGGCGACCATGGCGAGCTTCATCGCCTGTTCCTGGAACAGCGGCACGCCTTTGGTCCGCTCCAGCACGGCGTATAATTCGTCCTGCGGATAGCCGGGACCGGGCGAGGGGTAGATGACCTTCTCGCTGCCCTCGCGCCGGCGCAGATAGGGATGCACCATATTGCCCTGGATCGGGCCGGGCCGAACGATGGCGACCTGAATGGTGAGGTCGTAAAGCTCGCGCGGCTTCAGGCGCGGCAGCATGTTCATCTGTGCCCGGCTTTCCACCTGGAACACGCCGATGGAATCGCCCCGGCACAGCATGTCGTAGACGTCCGGCCGCTCCTTCGGCACGTCCGCGAGGCCCCAATCTTCCCCTTCATGCTGCTTGATCAGGTCGAGCGATCTGCGGATGCAGGTGAGCATGCCGAGCGCCAGCACGTCGACCTTCAGGAGGCCGAGCGTATCGATGTCGTCCTTGTCCCATTCGATGAAGGTGCGCTTCTCCATCGCCGCATTGCCGATCGGCACCGTCTCGTCGAGCCGCTGCTGCGTCAGCACGAAGCCGCCGACATGCTGGGAGAGATGGCGCGGAAAGCCGAGCAGGCGCGCGGCGAAATGGATGGCGCGGGCGACCATCGGGTTCGACGGGTCGAGCCCCGCCTCGCGCGCCTGGCTCTCCTTGATCTCGTTGCCCCAGCTGCCCCACACCGTGCCGGCGAGACGCGCGGTGACGTCCTCGGTGAGGCCGAGCGCCTTGCCGACATCGCGCATGGCGCTGCGCGGGCGATAGGAGATGACGGTGGCGACGATACCGGCGCGGTGCCGGCCATAGCGCGCATAGATATACTGCATCACCTCCTCGCGCCGCTCATGCTCGAAATCGACGTCGATGTCGGGCGGCTCCTTCCGCTCCTTCGAAAGGAAACGCTCGAACAGAAGCTCGCTCTCGAATGGATCGACAGCGGTGATGCCGAGCACGTAGCAGACGGCGGAATTGGCCGCCGAGCCGCGCCCCTGACACAGGATGCGCTCCTTCTCGGCGAATTCGACGATGTCGCGAATGGTGAGGAAATAGGAGGCGTAGCCGAGCTCGTCGATGAGGGCGAGTTCCGTCCGCAGCTGCGCCGCCACCTTGTCGGGCACGCCGTCGGGATAGCGGACAACCGAGCGCTGCGCGACGAGTTCCTCCAGCCGGCGCTGCGGCGTGTAGCCGGGCGGCACCGGCTCCTCGGGATATTCGTATTTCAGTTCCCCGAGCGAGAAATCGATGCGGGCGAGGAAATCGCGGGTCTCCGCCACCGCCTCCGGCGCGTCGCGGAACAGGCGCGCCATCTCGGCCGGCGGCTTCAGATGGCGCTCGGCATTGGCCTCCAGCAGGCGCCCCGCCGCCTCGATGGTCGTGCCCTCGCGGATGCAGGTGAGCACGTCCTGCAAGTCGCGCGCGTCGGGGTGGTGATAGAGCACGTCATTGCTGGCGAGGAGCGGCACGCCGGCCTTCGCCGCCAGCGATGTCAGCGCGGCGAGCCGGCGGCGGTCGTCACCCCGGCGGCCCATCCGGGCGCCGAGCCAGAGCGCGCCGGGCGCCGCCTCGTGCAGCGGGCCGAGAAAGCGGCTCAGGTCCGCTATCTGCTTTGCCGGCAAATCATCGGGGGGAAGAAGGATGAGCGAGAGACCGCCGGCGTCCGCCAGCAGGTCATCTAGCTTCAGGATGCACTGGCCCTTGGCGCCGCGCAGATTTCCGACAGTGAGCAGGCGGCAGAGCCGGCCCCAGCCTGCGCGCGTCTGCGCATGGGCGACGATGTCCGGCGTGCCGTCGGCGAAGACGAGGCGCGCGCCGACCGCGAGGGTGAAGGGCAGCGTCGCCGTCGGGTCCGCGAGCGCCTGCCGATGCGCCTCCCGCGCCTCCTTCAGCGCTGCATAGGCGCGCACCACCCCGGCCACCGTGTTGCGGTCGGCGATGCCGATGCCGGCATGGCCGAGCGCCATCGCCTGCGCCACCAGATCCGCCGCCGTCGACGCGCCGCGCAGGAAGGAGAAATGGGTCGCCGTGACCATGTCCGCGAAGAAGGGGGTGCTCATGGGCGGCTCACGGGAACAGCCCGTGCAGGAACCAGCGCGGCTCGCCGCTCTCGCGGCCATAGAGTCCGGCGCGGAACAGCCAGAAGCGGCGGCCCTCACGGTTCTCCACCCGATAATAGTCGCGGGTGGGGACACCCTCCGGCTGGCGCCACCATTCCGGGGCGATGCGCTCGGGCCCCTCGGCGCGGGCGACCTCATGCACCACGCGGCGCCAGCGGAAGCGCAGCGGCGGGCCGTCCGGCACCTCGGCCAGCGCCTCGACCGGCTGCGGCGGCTCGAACATCGTCAGGGGGCGCGGCAGCCCGTCCGCCGGCGGGGCGGGCGGCGATGCCGGCAGATCGGCCGTGGGCACCAGCGCGCTCGCCCGGCTCGGGTCATGGGTGTCGCGCAGCAGGAAGCGCAGCACCCGCTCGCGCCCCAGCCGCACGGCGAGCCGGTCGATCAGCGCCGCGACCTCCTCTTCCTCGATGGCGCGCCCGTCGAGGCTCACCTGCGCCGGGGTGAGCGGCTCGGCGCGCAGCACGGCGAGGCGCACCAGGTCGAAGCCGAAGCCGGGGTCGATGGGGTCGGCCAGCGCGTCGATCTTCTCCCGCCACAGCCGGGCCAGCGCGGCGTGGTCGCGCGAGGGGCGCGCGGTCTCGACCTTCAGCCGCCGCACCGCCCCGTCGGCACGGAAGAACGACGCCTCGAAGGCGCGCCCGCCCTCCCCGCGCGCCTCCAGCATCAAAGCGAGATCGTCGACCAGCAAAGCGAGCGTCGCCTCGATGTCCTGCGCACGGGCGATCGGCTCGGCGAAGCGGCGCTCGGCGATCGCCGCCGGCAGCGGCCGGCGCGGCACCAGGCGGATATCCTCCTCGCCCCGCACGCGGCGCAGCCGCGCCAGCAGATCCTCGCCGAAACGCGCAGCGAGCGGCGTGCCGGGCCGGGTGGCGAGATCGCCAATGGTCCTCAGCCCGGCGCGGGAGAGGCCGGTCGCCGCCTCCTCGCTTATGCCGAGGAGGGCGATGGGCAGCCCCGCGACCGCGCGCGCCTCGCCGCCCGGCGCGACCACGCCCCCCTCGCCCGCGCCCCCCTCGCCCGCGCTTGCCTTGCCTGCCCGTGCCAGCGCCCGCGCGGCATCCGGCGTGCCGGCGATGACGCCGACGGCGCCGAGCCCGTGGCGCTGCAAATGGGCGAGAAGCCGCGCACGCATCGCCGCCTCGCCACCGAACAGATGCGCGCAGCCGGTGATGTCGAGCATCAACCCGTCCGCCGCATCGAGCGCGACCAGCGGGGTCCAGCGGTCGCAATCATCCGCGACCTTCTCGAAGAAGGCGGCATCGGCGGCGGGATCGTGCTCGACCACGGCGAGGTCGGGAATGCGCGCGCGGGCATCCGCCAGCGTCAGGCCGGGCACGAGGCCGTGCCGGCGCGCCGCCCGGTCGACGGCGGCGAGACGCAGCGCGCCCTTCACCTTCTCGGTGAAGACGAGCGGAGCGGGGGCGAGCGGGTGGGCGGACGCATCCTCAGCCGGCGCGGCGGAGCGCGACGAGAACGCCCTCCCGCTCGCCCTCCCTCTGCTCCGCGCCTGGCGCACCCGCTCCAGCCGGTCCGCCGGCAGGAACGGAAACCACAGCGCGAGATAGCGCGACGAGGTCGCGGAAGGAACATGCCTCATGATCCCACTCCAGATTCCAGCTGCCCCCTTCCACCGGCCGCGCGCCCTCGCCGCCGCGATGGCGCAGCAAGGTGACGCAGAAGGCCGGTCCACCGGGCGCGTTGGCCTCCAAGGGCGCCGAGGCGGACGGCGCCACGCGCCAGCGTGTGGCGACCGCCGTCGGCAGTTCGCGCATGGTGGCGCGCAACAGCAGGCCGGTGACGCCGGAATCGGCGGCCCGCAGGGAAAGCCGCCTCGTGGCGGTGAGGTCGAGCGCCTTCGGCTCGCCGAAAGGCTCGATGATCAGCGCGCCGAGCCCGGCGCAGCGCACCGCGTCGCCCGCCGCGCGCAGCACCTCGCTCGCGTCGGGTGCCCGCACCAGGATCAGCCGCGCCGGGTCGAAGCCCAGCGCGGCGAGGCCCAGCGCCTCGGGCCGGCCGAGTTCGCCCTCCACCGCGTCCTGCCGGACCCAGAGGATGGGGCGCTCGCCCGACGCCGCCCGCAGCGCCAGCGCCAGGGCGAAACCGGTGGCTGCCGGCAGGTCGGCACCGCGTGCCGCCTGCACCTCGTGCAGCGCGCCGCGCGGCAGGGTGACGCCCGCCTGCGCCGGCCCGCCGGCCCCCAGGGAAAAGCTGTTGGCCACGTCCGGCAGGCGCTCCGCCTCCAGCCCGGCGAGCATCTGCCGAAGCGCGGCGACATCGCGGTGTCGATCCATGACGCGCTCGCGTTCGTTCCTGTTTTGTTCCTTCTAAAACGACTCTTTCCGCGTCGAGAGTCAAGCGCCATTCGGGAGAAGCTCAGCGTGCGTCGGGCCGCTTCTCGCGGAAGGTCCACACCGCGTTGCCGCCATAGTGCCAGAGCACCAGCAGGCCGGTGACGAGGATCTGCGCCGGCAGATAGGGGGCCGCCAGCACATGGGTGAGCAGCGCCATCAGCGCCGCGTTCAGCACCATGCCGATGCCGGCGACGAGCAGGAATTTCGTCATCGCCTCGCCATGCGGCTTCGACGAACGGAACACCACATGACGGCTGAACTGGTAGTTCACGAAGGCGCCGACGAGAAAGCCGGCGGTGGTGCCGAGCACCGGGCCGGCAAGGCCGGTCTGGACGAGGCCGATCAGCACGGCGTAATGCGCCGCGGTGCCGATGCCGCCCAGCGCGGCGAAGAGCAGGATATGGCGCAGCCGCGCCACCAGCCTGCCCGGCCGCGTCGTGCCGGCCTCGACCTGCAACCTGTCCACCGCGCCCACCATCCGTTTCCCGTCATCCCTGTCGCGGGCGATCCCGGCTCAGGGCTTTGCCTTCGCCACCTGCGGGCCCGCATCCCGGAGCGAGACCGCCGGTGCGTTCGGCTCGGGGGTGAAGGGATCGTCGTCGTCATCACTCGGCAGCGTCTGCCGCACCGGCGTGTGTCCGGCCCGCAGGTCCGTCACCGTGGCCAGCGCAACGCCCAGCCGGGAGACCGTGGCATAGGGCATGCCCCCCGCCTTGTCGCAGCCGATATTGGTCGAGGTCAGCAGGAAGTCGGCCGCATCCCAGTCCTCCACCACGTCGACATTGGGGCCGAGATAGGTGGAAGCCTGCACGTCCTCCGCGCACACCGCCACCTTGTAGCGGTGCGGCGGCGCGTGCGAGGCCGCGATCCGCTCCTCATGGTCGAGCCCGTGGCGCAGGTCCAGCGCCGCCTCGCGCAGGCTGGTCGACCAGTAGTCGCCCTCGAAGCGCCCCCAGGCGCCCGTGGTGCCGCCGACGAGCTGGTTATAGGCGACATATTCGTAAGGGTGCAGCCGCAGGAAGGTGGAGACATTGAACGCGAACAGCGCCACGATCACCGCCGCGAAGCCCGTGCCCGCCACCGCCGAGCGCGACCAGAGCGCGCGCCAGCCGGCCGTCAGCCCGAGCGCCGCCAGCACCGTCACCGGCGGGATCACGAACAGGAAGTGGCGGATGCCGTTATAGAGCGGGGGATCGTCGGCCAGGGTGAACACCACCGGCACCGCAATGGCGAGGGCGAGCGGCAGGAAGCCGATCACCCGACGCGGATGCAGCGCCAGCACCTCGCCCATCGCCCGCTCGCGCAGCAGGCGCACCCCGGTGGCCCCCAGCATGACCAGCGCCGCGACGAGGCCGAACAGCGTCACCTCCGGCAGCTTGATCAGCAGATATTCCGACATGTAGGTCGGCGGGATCTGGTCAATCGGCAGCTTTTCGCCATTGAGCATGGTCGACAGGTCGAAGGCGAAATTGTTGAAGGCGCCCATCGCCTTGAACAGGTTGGTGGGCGGCAGCACCGACCACGGCCAGGTCGCCGCCATGATGGCGAAGGCGACCACGCCGGCGACGAGCAGCCGGGGCAGCACGCGCAGCGGCAGGCGCCAGTCGCGGAACACCAGCATGCCCGCGCCGATCGTCACCAAAAGATAGAACACCGCGAAGACGCCGCCGACCCGAAGGCCGAGAGCGCTGCCCACCGCGATGCCCAGCCCGAGGCTGACCCGCCAGCCAGGGGCCTCGGGCAGCCGCGCCACCAGCGCGGTGGTGAAATAAAGGCTCCACACCATCGCCGCCGCGAAGGGCACGTCCTTGGTGTGGGTGAACATCGCCCCGCCATACATGCCGGTGAAGGCCAGCAGCAGCACCGCGAGGATGCCCGCCTTCTCGCCGCCGAGCAGCTTGGCGAGCTTCCACACGCCGATCAGGCCGGCAAAGCCGAAGCCGGCGGAAAGCAGATGGCGCCACTCATAGAGCGGCAGCGGCACGATAGGCTCGAAGCCGGCCGCGATCAGGTCGAACAGCCCGCCATAGAGATAGAGGTTGATGTAGTGGAACGCCTGGTCGTCGGTGAAGCCGCTGCGATACCAGGCGAGCAGCAGCTGGCCGTAGGTGTGCTGCACCAGCTCGTCATTCGAGATGCCGTAATCGCGGAAGGTGAGCACGATCCAGGCCGCCACCGCCGCGAACAAAGCGAGGCTGACGACGCGCGTGAGCGCGGCCGAACGCCAGACGCGCGCAACCGCAGGGGCGGCCCGGACCGCCGCGGGGAACTCCGACGCATTGAAACTCACGAGGCGAAACCATCCGGCACGAGCGAGGGGACATGCCGGCCGTCGGCATGGGTGGCGGTCGCGGGCAGCGAGGCGGGCGGCGCGAAGCCCACCTCGTCGGCGACGAGATAGAGCGGACGACGCTTCACCTCGGTGAAGATGCGCCCGACATATTCGCCGATCACCCCGAGGCTGATCAGCTGGACGCCGGAGACGAACAGCATGCTGACCATGATGGTGGGAAAGCCCGGCGTGCGTACGCCGAGGAACAGCGCCTCGCCGATGAGGTAGAGCCCGTAGACGCCGGACAGCAAGGCGAGCACGACGCCGATGAACGACCACACGCGCAGCGGCACCATGGAGAAGGACGACAGCCCGTCAATCGCGTAGCGCAGCAGCCGCAGCATGTTGAACGAGGACACGCCGCCGGCGCGCTCGGCCACCTCGAACTCGATCTCCTCCTGGCGGAAGCCGACCCAGCTGGTGATGCCCTTCATGAAGCGGTTGCGCTCGGGCAGGGCGTTGATGGCGTCGACCACGCGCCGGTCGAACAGCCGGAAATCGCCGGCGCCTTCGGGTATGTCCACCTCGCTGAGGGCCTGGAAGAAATGGTAGAAGCCGCGGGTGAACAGCCGGCGGGCGAGCGGATCGGTCTGGCGCGAGCGACGCACCGCGATCACCATCTGCGCGCCCTGCTGCCAGCGCTCGATCATCTCCGGAATCACCTCCGGCGGATGCTGGAGGTCGGAATCCATCAGGACGACGACATCGCCCACCGCGGCGCGCAGGCCGGCGGCCATCGCCGATTCCTTGCCGAAATTGCGGGCGAAACGCAGCGCCTTGACCGAAGGGTCGCGGCGGCCGAGCGCGACCAGTGTATCGAAGCTGGCATCCCGGCTGCCATCGTCGACGAAAATGAACTCCCGCTGCATGCCGGGATAGCGATCCAGCACCGCAGCGAGTCGCGCATGCAGAGCGTCGAGGCAGGCGGCCTCGTTATACACGGGCACCACCACCGATACGAGATGCGGCATTCCTCGGGACAGGCTCGGCATGTTGTCGTCGCTACTTTTACTTGATACCTGCCGTGACGGCAGGCGGCCACCCAAATCTTTAAAGGATTTTGACCTCTTGCGAAGTCCACGAACACGTATATTCGGATTGTGATGTTTGTTTGGCCGCGACATACCCATGAATGATGACCTGAAAGCCATAGTAATTTGCGCCGATGATTACGGCTTGAGCATGGGCATTTGCGATGCAATCGAGAGCCTGATCGCGCGCGGCCGGCTTTCGGCCACCGGCGCCATGACCGGCCTGCCCGCCTGGCGGCGCCGGGCGGGCGATTTCCGCCAGCTGATCAAATCCCATCCGGCGGATGTCGGGCTGCACTTCACCTTGACCGGACAGCGCCCCCTGTCGCCGGCGCGCGGCCTCGCAAAGGACGGCCGCCTGCCGGAAATCGGCGCGCTCATCCTGCGCGCACTGGCGGGAAGCCTGCCGCGCGCCGCCATCCGCGATGAATTGCGCGCCCAGCTCGATGCGTTCGAGGACCAGTGGGGGGCGCCGCCGGATTTCCTCGACGGCCACCAGCACGCGCATGCGCTGCCCGGCATTCGCGCCATCGTGCTCGACGAATTGTCGGCGCGCTATTCCGGCCACCCGCTCTGGGTGCGCAACTGCACCGAGCCCGCCGCCTGGGCGCGCCGGCGCCGGCTCGGCTGGCGCAAGGCGATGATCGTCGGCACGCTGGCCGCCGGCAGCGCGCAGGCGGCCAGGCGGGCGGGCTTCGCCAGCAATGACAGCTTTCGCGGGCTTTACGGCTTCACCCCGGACCCGCCCTATGGAGACGTGTTCCGCGCCAGCCTGCAGGGGCCGGGTGCGCGCATCCTCGTGCATTGCCATCCCGGCACGGTCGACGAGGAACTGCGCCGGCTCGATCCGCTGCTGGAACCGCGCGAGCGGGAGCTGGCCTATTTCACGTCGGAGCGCTGCGGCGAGGATCTGATCGCGGCCGGCGTGCGGCCGGCGCGCTTCCGCGAGACCGGGGATATTGCCGGCGCGTCAGCGCGGCGAGGCTGATCCCGCCGCCGGCGGCTCGGCCTTCACCAGCCGGCCCTCCTCGGCCTTGTAATAGAACTGGCTGGCGACCAGCCACCCCTTGAGCGGCCGCAGCGGTGGAATGCAGGTCAGCAGCATGACCGGCAGCGTCGTGACCAGATGCACCCAGTAGGGCGCCTGGAACGCCACCTCGATCCACAGGCCGAACAGCACCGAGGGCACGCAGACGAAGCAGATGACGAAGAAGGCCGGGCCATCGGCCGGATCGGCGAAGGAATAATCCAGCCCGCAGACCTCGCAGCGCGGCGCGAGCTTGAGGAATCCGTCGAACAGGCGCCCCTGCCCGCAGCGCGGGCAGCATCCCTTGATGCCACACTCAAAGGGGGAAAGCTTCGGCCAGTCGCGCTGTTCCATGTCCCGTCTCCCGACGTCGGGCGCCAAGGAAACACCAAGCGGCACATCCCGTCCGTCGCGTTCTAGATGCTCCGCGATCCATTCAATGTCAACGGTATTGTTGCTAAAATGAATGCAGTCAATTTACATTCAATTATACCAATGAATGGATCTTGTCGCGCGCGCCTGCCGGAACGTGGCGAGAAGATGGCGTTAACCAATTCCGGGCAATCTCCGGGCATCGACACACTTGCGATTCTCGCTTCCAGCGGCGCTGTTCCGACCATGAGTACCGGTAATGAGTAACGTCATTCCCTTCCCCGCCCGACCCGCGCCATCCGAAGCGGACGCCGATCTCTTCGACATCGACCTTCTGACGGCCGTGGACGTGGCGATCCGCGACCTGCGCGATCTCGCCCAGCGCCTGCACGGCGACGAGACGGGCCAGGAGCAGGCGCAGGAATGCCTCTCCATGCTCGCCCGCGCGCTGGAGAATGCCCGCGCCTATGGCTGAGGGCGGCACCCCGGCGCCGCGCCGGACCGGCCGCTAGCCGATCAGCTGGTGCAGCAGGAAGAGGCCGGCCTTCACGAAGGCCCAGACCACGCCCCACACCACGCCGAGCGAGGCGAGCGCGATGAGCGCGCCCAGCCCGGTCCAGATGCCGTCGCGCTCCAATATGCCGAGCGCCATGACGCAGATGGCGAGCGCCGGCAGCATGTTGCCGAGCGGGATCGGCAATATCAGCACCACCGCCAGCACGAAGCAGATCAGCCCGACGAGATTCTCCGCCGGCGGATGCGCCAGCACGCCCAGCCGGGGACGCAGCAGCTTCTCCGCCCTGGCCAGCCACGGCGTCGCCTTGGCGACGAAGGCCGCGAAGTCCTTGCGGGCGATGGAGCGGCGGGAAATCAGCGGCGGCAGCCAGGGCGTGCGCCCCAGCGCGAGCTGTGCGGTCAGGAAGACCAGCGGCGCACCCAGCACCGTCGAGGTGCCCGGCGGCGTCGGAATCACGTTGGGCAGGGCGAAGATCAGCATCAGCGGCCCGAAGGCGCGCTCCCGCATGACCCGCAGGAAATCGCCGACCGCGATGCGCTCGCGGGTGGGATCGCTGGCGATCTGGTTCAGGATCTCCGACAACCGGGACGCTTCGTCCGGCGGGACAGCCCCGGTACCGACGGCGCTCTCCTCGGAGGGGAAATCAGTCTGCACGGTGAAACGCTGCTCCTTGCGGGCCAGTCCGAACACGGCTCGCGATCAGGAGCCCGACGCCGTTCAGATAGTCCGTCCGCATGACATTCGCCAGACGCGCGGACCAAAGGCCGCGGGCGTCACGTCCAGCTGAACAGGAAGGCTCCCACCGCCAGCAGGGTGATCAGCACGACGGCGATCGAGTGCTTCATGGTCCAGTTGTGCAGCGTCACGGCATTTTCTCCCTCTTATGGTCCCGGTGTGGCGCGTCCTCAACCGGACGTCAATTGAACAATCCCGCCCGACCCGTTAACGAGGCTCCCCCTTCGGTGCAGGATTCTCCCATGGCATTTTGCGGGCTCGACTTCGGCACGTCCAACACCACGCTCGGCATCTGGCGCCAGGGCGCGCCGGCGCTCGCCGTGGTGGAGGACGGCAAGGTCACGGTGCCGAGCGCCGTGTTCTACGACCGGCAGGGCCATTTCGCGATCGGCCGCGCGGCGATGGCACGCTATGTCGCCGGCGAGGACGGGCGGCTGATGCGCAGCCTGAAGGCGGTGCTCGGCAGCGCGCTGATCGACGAGAAGACGCAGATCGGCCGCCGCGCCATCGGCTTTCGCGACGTGATCGCCGACTTCATCGGCGCCGTGAAGCACCGCGCCGAGCAGGATGCCGGCACGGCGCTCGACCAGGTGGTGCTGGGCCGGCCGGTGTTCTTTGTCGATGACGACGCGGGGGCCAACGCCAAGGCGGAGGACGCGCTGCGCGCCATTGCCGGCCGCGTCGGCTTCCGCGATGTGTCCACCCAGTTCGAGCCGATCGCCGCCGCGCTCGACTATGAGCAGCAGGTGCATGCCGAGGAAATCGCGCTGATCGCCGATATCGGCGGCGGCACCTCGGATTTTTCCATCGTCCGCCTCAGTCCCGCCCGCCATGTGAGGGCCGACCGCGCCGGCGACATTCTCGCCAATGACGGCGTGCGCATCGGCGGCACCGATTTCGACCGGCATCTCAATCTCGGCGCGCTGATGCCGCTGCTCGGCTATCGCAGCCCGATGAAGCGGCCGGGCCGCGACGTGCCGAGCGGCTATTTCCACGAGCTCGCCACCTGGTCGAGCATCAACCGGCTCTATACCGCGAAGACCGTGCGCGACCTCCACGAGGTGCGCCGCGAGGCGGCGAGCCCGGCCCTTGTCGAGCGGCTGATCCGGGTGATCGAGGAGCAGCGCGGCCACACGCTGGCCATGCAGGCGGAGGACGCCAAGATCGCCCTTGCCGACGCGCCCCGCGCCAGCGTCGATCTGGGCTGGCTGGAGGCGGGGCTCTCGGTCGGCCTCACCCCGGAGGAACTCGTCGGGCACACGGCGAGCCTCGCCGAACGCATCGCCCGCCGCGTCGACATCTGCCTGGCGCAGGCGGGGCTGAGCGCGGACCGGATCGGCGCGCTGTTCCTCACCGGCGGCTCGACCCGGCTCAAGCATGTCCGCGCCGCCATCGTCGCCGCGGTGCCGGGCGCGCGTGTCGTCGAGGGCGACACATTCGGCTCGGTCGGCACCGGCCTCGCGATCGAGGCCGCCCGACGCTACGGCGATACCGTCCAATCCCCGTCCGAGCGAGCGGCGGCGACCTGATCGGCCCGTGACGAGAAATATGGCTCGAAATTCCGTCGAATTTCGTTCTTCTGCGCATCGTCGGCTCTGGTGATACCGACGGTCGGGTGTATTATTCCAGACCGTCCGGTCTAAGCCTATTCGCCGCGTGCCGGTTCGAGACGGCACGGTTTGCAACCTACGAAGCGTCGCCCGCCACAAAATACACGTGATCCGCTATATGTAGATCTCGTTGAGCCGCATCACTCGGGGAGACCCGCATCGGCATGCGGCGAACTGAAGCGGCTGGAAAACATGCTCAATCTTCACGACGAAGCATCGATGGGGGCAGATACCGAGCACCGCGACTACGCGGAAATGTTCGATCTGGCGCCTGTCTCGCTTTGGCTGGAGGACTACACCGGGCTGAGGACCCTGTTCGATTCCTGGCGCGAACAGGGTGTGACCTCGCTGCGCGATTTCCTTCAGGCTCATCCCGGAAAGATCCAGGAATGCTCCGAGCGCATCCGGGTGCTCAAGGTAAACCGTCGCACGCTCGCCCTCTATGAGGCCGAGAGCCTCGAGCATCTGGTCGCCAACCTTCCCAAGGTGTTTCGCGCCGACATGCTGAAGGCCTTCGTCGACGAGCTCTGCCAGCTGTGGAGCGGTCGCACGACCTTCGTCAGCAACACGGTGAACTATTCGCTTTCCGGCCAGCGTATCGACATCCAGCTCAAGGGCGCCGTGCTGCCGGGCTACGAGGCCTCGCTCGGAAGGGTCCTGCTGTCGATCGAGGACGTCACCGAGCGCGAGACCGCCCGCCGCCAGGCCGCTCAGGCCGAAATCTATGCGAGCGGCCTGTTCGAGCATTCGCCGGTCTCGCTCTGGGTCGAGGACTTCTCCAGCGTCAAGCAGCTCATCGACGATATCCGCCTGCGCGGCATCTCGGACCTGCGCGTCTTTACCGACGTCCATCCCGAATTCGTCCAGCGCTGCATCAGCGAGGTGCGCGTGATCGACGTGAACCAGCACACGCTGCAGATGTTCGCCGCCCCGAGCAAGGCGGCGCTGATCGCCAATATCGGTTCGGTGTTTCGCGACGACATGCACCGCCACTTCCGCGAGCAGCTGATCGAATTGTGGAACGGCAAGCTGTTCCACCAGCGCGAGGTGGTGAACTACACGCTCAATGGCGAGGAACTGCACGTCCACCTGCAATTCTCGGTGCTGCCCGGCCACGAGCACGACTGGTCGCTGGTGCAGGTGGCGCTGACCGACATCACCGCACGCAAGAAGGCCGAGGCCTATCTCGAATATCTCGGCAAGCACGACGTGCTGACCAAGCTCTACAACCGCTCCTTCTATGTCGACGAACTGAACCGGCTGGAGCGCAAGGGGCCCTTCCCCGTCACCATCATCATGGTCGACCTCAACAGCCTGAAGCACGTCAACGACCAGCTCGGCCACGCCGCCGGCGACACGCTGCTGCGCCGGGCCGGCGAGGTCCTCGCCAAGGCGGTCGACCGGCCCAACTGCGCCGCGCGCATCGGCGGTGACGAATTCGCCGTGCTGCTGCCGGGCGCCGACGCCGACGCCGGGCTGGCGGTGATGGAGAACATCGAGAAGCTGATCGCCCTCAACAACCAGTTCTATTCGGCGAGCACGCTGTCGGTCTCCATGGGCATGGCGACCAGCGTCACCGGCGAGCGGCTGGAGCAGGTGGTCAAGCGCGCCGATTTCGAGATGTACGAGAACAAGCGCCGGGCCGACGACGCTCCGCAGCGCGGCGGCCGCTGAACCGCAATCGGCTTACACCGCCGCTGCGGCGAGCGCCTCGACCTCGCCGGTGTGAACGAAGCACAGCTTGTTGCCTTCCGGGTCGCGGCAATAGGCGCCGTAATAGTCCGGTGCGTAATGTGGCCGCAGTCCCGGCGCGCCCTCGTCGCTGCCGCCCTGGGCGATCGCCGCGGCCCACGCCGCGTCCACCGCCGCAGAGCTCGGCGCGGCAAAGCTCACCTGCGTGCCGTTGCCCCAGGTTGCCGGCAGGCCGTTCCACGGCAGCTGGACGAAGAATTGCGGCCAGCGGCGGCCCGGCATCACCCACATCGCGCCCGAGGGACCGCCATCCTCCGGCTCGTCGACCCGCACGAGGCCCAGCGGGGCCAGCGTCGCATCATAGAAGGCGGTCAGCCGGCCGAGATCACGCGCGCCGAGAATGATGTGACTGAACAATGATGCCTCCCGATTGATTCGCCTCATGGCCTCGCCACGGCACCGGCGCATGTTCCATCCGCACGGCGGCAACGCGCAAGCAAGGGTCGACAGCCGCGCGAATGCGCAGTAAACGGTGCAGCCGGAATTACATGGACTTCCAGTTTGTTCGGAAGTTTTCACTTAAATGGATTGTAAATGAGCAATCTCCATCACGAGCGCGTCCTGTCGGTGCACCACTGGACCGACAATCTCTTCACCTTCACGACCACGCGCGACCCGGCGCTGCGCTTCAAGAACGGCCAGTTCGTGATGATCGGCCTGCCGGTCGACGGCAAGCCGCTGCTGCGCGCCTATTCCATCGCCAGCGCCAATTACGAGGAGACGCTCGAATTCTTCTCCATCAAGGTGCAGAACGGCCCGCTCACCTCGCGCCTTCAGCACCTGAAGGTCGGTGACGAGGTCATTGTCGGGCGCAAGCCGACCGGCACGCTGCTGGTCGACTATCTCGTGCCCGGCCGCCGGCTCTACCTGCTCGCCACCGGCACCGGGCTGGCCCCCTTCCTGAGCCTGATCAAGGATCCGGAGACCTATGAGAACTACGAGAAAGTCATCCTGGTGCACGGCGTGCGCACGGTCGCCGAGCTGGCCTATCGCGAGCTGATCGAGGAAGAACTGCCGAACAACGAGTTCTTCGGCGAGCTGGTGCTGGAAAAGCTGATCTACTACCCGACGGTGACGCGCGAACCCTTCACCAATCAGGGTCGCATCACCGATCTCATCACCTCGGGCAAGCTGTTCGCCGATCTCGATCTGCCGCCGCTGAACAAGGAAGACGACCGCGTCATGCTGTGCGGCAGCCCGCAGCTGCTCGACGACATGCGCGTCATCCTGAAGGAGCGCAGCTTCGAGGAGGGCTCGACCACCGAGCCCGGCGACTTCGTGATCGAAAAGGCCTTCGTGGAGAAGTGAGCCGGGCGGGAGCGTCCGGCCAGATCGCCAGAGCGTGGCTCAGCGCAGCCGGCGGTCCGGATCGAAGTCCGCGCCGCGATCGCGCGCCGCCTCGTCCGGCGACAGGACGCGATACTCGGCCTCGATGATGGTCGGGCCGCCCGCCTCGGGCCCGCGCTTGCGGCTGCCGAACAGGCGGTAGGCGAGACCGGCGATCGCCACGATCGGGAAGACCACGAGGAACACGCTTGCCGCCACCAGCGCCAGTGCGGTTCCCACCGCCAGTGCCACGGCGACGACAATCGCGACCTGCCACCAGCTGACGCGGCGGACCGTGAAACGCATGCGGTCGAACGGATCGGTGGAACTCATCCCTTGGGTCTTTCCTCCTCGGCGGTCACCCGCTTCTATGCCATATGGGAGCGCGCCGCACACATTCCAGCGGCCATATCGCAAATTCGAAATGGGCGAAGGGACGCAGGCGCGAACCCGCATCGCCCGCCGGAGCCCGACCGATGATCCTGCGCGAGGCGCACGAAGACGACCTTCCCGGCATCCTTGCCATCTATAACGATGCCGTGCTCACCACGACGGCGATCTGGAACGACACGCCGGTCGATCTCGCCAACCGCCGCGCCTGGCTGGACGACCGCCGCGCCCGCGGCTTTCCCGTCCTCGTCGCGGCCGAGGGCGCCGACGTGCTGGGCTATGCCAGCTTCGGCGATTTCCGCCCCTTCGAGGGCTACCGCATCAGCGTCGAGCATTCGGTCTATGTGGCGCAGCCCGCCCGCGGACGCGGGCTCGGGCAGGTGCTGGTGGAGGCGCTGTTCGCCCCCGCCCGCGCACTCGACAAGAAGGTGATGATCGGCGGCATCACCGGCGGCAACACCGCCTCGATCGCCCTGCACCAGCGGCTCGGCTTCCAGGAGACCGGCCGCCTGCTCGGCATCGGCACCAAGTTCGGCCAGCGTCTCGACCTCGTCTTCATGCAGAAAGAACTGTGACACAAAAAAGGGGCGCCCTGCGGCGCCCCTTTGCGTGGATCGGCCGAAAACGGCGATCAGTAGCGGTAGTGATCGCTCTTGAACGGGCCTTCCGTGGTGACGCCGATATAGGCGGCCTGGTCGGGGCGCAGCTTGGTGAGGCTGACGCCGATCTTGGCGAGGTGCAGCATCGCCACCTTCTCGTCCAGCGACTTCGGCAGCACGTAGACTTCCTTCTTGTACTTGCCGTCCGTGTTGTTGGCGAACAGCTCGATCTGCGCCAGCGTCTGGTTGGTGAACGACGCCGACATCACGAAGGACGGGTGGCCCATGGCGTTGCCGAGGTTCACCAGACGGCCTTCCGAGAGCAGGATCATGCGCTTGCCATCGGGGAAGGTGATCTCGTCGACTTGCGGCTTGATGTTGTCCCACTTCAGGTTCTTCAGCGAGGCGATCTGGATCTCGTTGTCGAAGTGGCCGATGTTGCAGACGATCGCCCGGTCCTTCATCGCCCGCATGTGCTCGAGGGTGATGATGTCCTTGTTGCCGGTGGCGGTGACGAAGATGTCGGCAATCGGCGCCGCCTCTTCCATGGTCACGACCTGGTAGCCTTCCATCGCCGCCTGGAGCGCGCAGATCGGATCGACCTCGGACACCATCACGCGGCAACCGGCCTGGCGCAGCGAGGCGGCCGAACCCTTGCCGACGTCGCCGAAGCCGGCGACCATCGCGACCTTGCCGGACATCATGACGTCCGTGCCACGGCGGATGCCGTCGACCAGCGATTCACGGCAGCCATAGAGGTTGTCGAACTTCGACTTGGTGACGCTGTCATTGACGTTGATGGCGGGCCACAGCAGCGTGCCGGCCTTCTGCATGTCGTACAGGCGGTGCACGCCCGTGGTGGTCTCTTCCGAGACGCCCTTGATGCTGTCGGCGATCGCCTTGAAATAGCCCTTCGGCTTCTCCTTCAGCTGCTTCTTGAGCAGCGCGAAGAACACTTCCTCTTCTTCCGAACCGGGAGCGTCGAGGAAGGCGGTGTCGCCATTCTCCGCGCGCAGGCCGAGATGGACATACATGGTGGCGTCGCCGCCATCATCGAGGATCATGTTGGGGTAGCCGCCGCCGTGCCAGTCGAACAGCTTGGCGGTGTAGTCCCAGTACTCGGTCAGCGTCTCGCCCTTGACGGCGAACACCGGAACGCCGGCGGCGGCAATCGCGGCGGCAGCGTGGTCCTGCGTCGAGTAGATGTTGCAGGAGACCCAGCGCACATCGGCGCCGAGCGCGACCAGCGTCTCGATCAGCACGCCGGTCTGGATGGTCATGTGCAGCGAGCCGGCGATACGCGCGCCCTTCAGCACCTGCTTCGGGCCGTATTCCTCGCGGGTGGCCATCAGGCCGGGCATCTCGGTCTCGGCGATCGAGAGTTCCTTGCGGCCGAACGGGGCGAGATTGATGTCCTTGACGATGTATTCGCTGGCAATGGCCATGTGCGGCGTCCCTTCTGCCTTGGCGCGGAGCTGGCGCGGATGAGCTGGCCGGGTGATAGCAGCCCGACCGCCCGAATACAATAACGATATAAAGATGTCTTTATGTGACAGACGAGGCGAGAGCCTTGGCGGCGCTATTCGCCCTCGCCGAAGCGGTCCGCCACCAGTGCGTCGAGCGCGTCGAGCGCCGCCTGCGCCTCGCGGCCGGACGCCTCGACAAGAATGGTGGTGCCCGGCGCGGCGGCCAGCATCATCAGCCCCATGATCGAGGCGCCGCTGACCGTCTCGCCGCAGCGCGTCACCCGGATGTCGGCGTCGAAGCGCTCCACGGTATGGACGAACTTGGCGGAGGCGCGGGCGTGCAGGCCGCGTTTGTTGACGATGGGCAATTCCCGGCTGAGGGCGGCCTGTTCCGTCGTCACCGTCATTTTCCGGCCAGCACCCGGCTGGCGACGTTGATATATTTGCGGCCGGCTTCCTGCGCCTGCACCACCGCCTCGGCCATCGGCACCTCGCCACGCACGGTGGCGAGCTTGACCAGCATGGGCAGGTTGATGCCGGCCACGACCTCGATATCCGGCGAAGTCATGACGGAAATGGCGAGGTTCGACGGCGTGCCGCCGAACATATCGGTGAGTATGACGACGCCGCCACCGCTGTTCACCGCCGCGACCGCCTCGACAATGTCCGTTCGACGCTGCTCGATGTCGTCGTCGGGGCCAATGGTAATGGCTTCGATCTGGGACTGCGGGCCCATCACGTGTTCAAGAGCGGCGCGGAATTCGCTGGCAAGGCGTCCGTGCGTTACGAGTACGAGACCAATCATCCTGCTCTGCCGCGCCCGATTTCCGGCACGAGTGCGTTTGCGCGAGGCGCCGGGGGGTGTCGATCCCGGTCACCCCCTGTGCTGGGGGCGCACATCATCGTTGCACTGCACACGAATGGCAAGGCCCGCCGGAAGGGTCCCCACGATAATAACGTGACCAAGCGTCATCCCTCGAACGGGTCGGTCAGCAGCATCGCCAGCACCTGCTGCACGCTGTCGCCGTGCGGCAGCACGGCGAGGCGGGGAAGCCTCACTCCCTCGATCACGACATGGCGGGCCTCCGGCTCCGGCAGGCGCGCCGCGTCGGCCGCATCGAGGTCGACCACGAGATCAACCGCGACCTCCGCGCGACAGGGCAGCCGGCGGATGCCGGCACCGCGGATTTCGAGAAGGCCGGCGAGATTGTGCGGCGCGCTGGCGATCAGCCGCCCCTCGTGCGCCGCCAGCAGCACCCGGTCGTCGGCGACGAGTTCGACCTGCGGCACTCGCCCGGTTCCACCCGCCAGAATCAGCGCGAAGGCGAGATGCGACTTGCCCGCGCCCGAGGGGCCGCGAATGAGCACGCCGCGCCCGCCGACGCTGACGCAGGAGGCATGGATGGTCGGGCCATGGAGGCTGGGACCCGGCGCCATCATGCCGCCGGCAGGCGCACGATGAAGCGCGCCCCGGCGGTGCGCGGCGCGGCGGCGGTTTGAATGTCCCCGCTTGCTCCCGCAGGCTTCGCCGCTGCCTTTCGGCCGCGCGGCTTCGGCTCGGCCGGCCGGTTCTCCGCCCAGATGCGGCCGCCATGCGCCTCGACGATCTGCCGGGAAATCGACAGGCCGAGGCCGGAATTCTGGCCGAAGCCCTGCTCCTCCGGCCGGTCGGTGTAGAAGCGCTCGAAAATGCGGCCGAGCGCGTGCGGGGGGATGCCCGGCCCGTCATCGTCGACCATGATCTCCACCGCATCCTTGAGCCGCCGGCAGGTGACGCGCACCTCGCCGCGCTTGGGCGAGAAGGAACGGGCATTGTCGATCAGGTTGTTGATGACCTGGCCGAGGCGCGAATCATGGCCCGGCACGACGAACTCGCCATTGGCGCCCGGCGCGTGCTCGAAGGCGAGCTTCACATGCACCTCGTCGCCGCGCGCCACGTCGTTCTGCACGCCGGTCACGGTGTTGAGCAGCCGCGTCAGGTCAACCGGCTCGGCCTCCTGGCGCTGCAACTCGGCATCGAGCCGCGAGGCGTCGGAAATGTCGGTGATCAGGCGGTCGAGCCGCTTCACATCGTGCTGGATGACTTCGAGCAGGCGCCCGCGCGAAGTGTCGGACTTGGCGAGCGGCAGCGTCTCCACCGCCGAACGCAGCGAGGTGAGCGGGTTCTTCAGCTCATGCGAGACGTCGGCGGCGAAGCTCTCGATCGCCTCGATGCGAGTATAGAGCGCGTCGGTCATGTCGCGCAGCGCGCCGGAGAGATGGCCGATCTCATCCGAGCGGCGGGTGAAATCGGGAATCTCGACGCGCGAGCGCGTGCGCCGGCGTACCCGCTCCGCCGCATCGGCCAGCCGGCGTACGGGGCCGGCGATGGTGCTGGCGAGCAGCAGCGACAGCACCACCATCACCGCCATGGCGACGAGGAAGACCCGCACGATGACGAGCCGCTCGGCCGCCACCGCCTCGTCGATCTCGCCGCCCTGGGTGGACAGCAGCAGCGCCCCGAGAATGGCGCGGAAGCGCTGCACCGGCACGGCGACGGACACGATGACCTGGCCGCGCTCATTGACCTGCACCGCGCTCGCCTTCTGGCCCTGAAGGGCGGCCACGATCTCCGGATAGCCCCGGCCATTATTCGGGCCGAGATCCTTGTAGAGCGGTAGGTCGCCGCGCTCGAACCACATCTTCAGGCTGTTCCAGCCGCGCTCCATCCAGTTGGGCTGGCGGGCGTTCGGCGCCGGCATCTCGAAACGCAGGATCTCCCCGCGTGAATAGAGCGAGCGGGAATCGACCAGCAGCGCGCCATCGCGGTCATAGATGCGCGCGCGCGTGCCGGTCGGCTCGACGAGGCGCTTCAGCACCGGGGCGACGCGCTCGGGATTGATGGGGAATTCGAGCGGCGCGAAGCCCTCCTCGCCCGGCCCGTAGCTCTCGCCGGCCTGCAGCTCCAGCAGGCGCTCGGGATCGATGGTGATGGCGTTGGTCTCGACCTGCGCCTGCGCCGCGATGGCCCCGGCGATGATCTCGCCCTGCACCAGCAGGCTCTGCACCCGCGCGTCGATCAGCCCGGCGCGGAACTCGGAGAGGTAGAGAATGCCCGACACCAGCACGCACATGCCCGCCAGGTTGAGCAGCACGATGCGGCGGGTGAGGCTGGAGAAGCTCTGGAAGGCGACGAAATTCCGCAGCCGCCGGAAGGCCCCGAGGAGCCCGGCGAAACGCCCGCCCTTTCTCGGCGCGGCCTCTTCCACGGCTTCGGCGTCGTCGAGGATGTCCTCGTCCTCCGCCTTGGGCCGGGTGGATGCGGTATCGAGCAAGAAGCCGCTACTCCTTGAAGCGGTAGCCGACGCCGTACAGCGTCTCGATCATCTCGAAATTGTCGTCCGTCACCTTGAACTTCTTGCGAAGGCGCTTGATGTGGCTGTCGATGGTGCGATCATCGACATAGACCTGATCGTCATAGGCCGCGTCCATCAGCGCGTTGCGGCTCTTCACCACGCCGGGACGGGTGGCGAGCGCCTGCAGGATCAGGAACTCGGTGACGGTGAGGGTGACGTTCTCGCCCTTCCAGGTGCAGGTGTGGCGCTCCGGGTCCATGCGCAGCAGGCCGCGCTCCAGCACCTTGGCGCTGTCGGTCTCGCGCGGCAGCGTGCCGTCCTTCGGCGCCACGCGGCGCAGCACCGCCTTCACCCGCTCCACCAGCAGGCGCTGGGAGAACGGCTTCTTGATGAAGTCGTCGGCCCCCATCTTGAGGCCGAACAACTCGTCGATCTCGTCATCCTTCGAGGTCAGGAAGATGACGGGCATGTCGCTCTTCTGGCGCAGACGCCGCAGCAGCTCCATGCCGTCCATGCGCGGCATCTTGATATCGAAGATGGCGAGGTCCGGCGGATTGGTCTTGAATCCGTCGAGCGCCGTCGCGCCGTCCGTGTAGGTCTGGATCCGGTACCCTTCCGATTCCAGCGCGATCGACACGGAGGTGAGGATGTTGCGGTCGTCGTCGACGAGAGCAATGGTCGGCATCTGCACACTTTCCTGTTCGGCGGCGTTTCACGCAGCCCGGCGGGTGAACCGTGCCGGCGTGGCCATAATGTGACACGCAAACTGATTCAACCGAAAATAGCGCGTTTCAAGGCACATAGCCAACTGAGCGCGCATCCTTGACGCAGGCCTGTCCACCGAGTCACCACTGAAACGGTCCTGCGAGGGAGGAAAACATGCCCGCCACCCAGCCCACCACCGACGGTTTCGACCCCGCCGCAGCCGTCAGGCGCCTCATCCGCGAAGCTCGCATGGGCGCGCTCGCCACGCTCGACGAGGATGGCGGGCCCTATGTCTCGCTCGTGCAGTTCGCCACGCTGCCGGACGGCGCGCCGGTGCTGCTGCTGTCGGGGCTCGCCCGCCACACGCGCAATCTCCAGCGCGAGCAACGCGTCTCGCTGCTGGTCGACGAGCGCCGCCTCGGCGACGAGCTTCAGGGCGCGCGGGCGAGCCTGATGGGACGCATCACGCGGCTGACCGAGACCGGTGAGATCGAAACGGCGCGACGCCGCTTCCTCGCCCGCCACCCCGATGCGGCGGGTTTCGCCGGCTTCGCCGATTTCGCCTTCTACCGGGTGGCGCTCGACAGCGCCCATCTCGTTGCCGGCTTCGGCCGCATCATGGATGTGGACGGCGCGGAACTCACCACGCCGGTCGCCGATGCGGGCGAGCTTCTCGCCGCCGAGAGCGGCGCCATCGCGCACATGAACGAGGACCACCGCGATGCCATCCAGCTCTATGCGCTGCATCTCGTCGGCGCCGGTCCGGCCGACTGGCGGATCGTCGGTATCGACCCCGACGGATGCGACCTGATGGCCGGTACGGATGCGCGGCGCCTGCCCTTCCCCCGCCGCGTCACCACTGCCCGCGCCATGCGCGAAGTGCTCGTCGAATTGGCCAACAAGGCCCGCACCACGACGATCGATTCGCCGCAATAGCTGCCCGGTTTGGCCACAGATTCGTCCCGGAACATCGGCGAGAAAGGCGCGGCGGGCGCGTAGGTTGCCCCTGTTTGTCACGCGTCAGGAGCCAAAACATGCACCAGTCCGGCACACGCAACGAGCAAAACGGCATCGAGGCGCTCGGCCTTGCGGGCATCGGCAAGGTCTTCTGGAACCTCACGGAAGCCCCGCTTTACGAGCGCTCCATCGCCCGCGGCGAGACCCGCCTCACGGCGTCGGGCGCCCTTGCCGCCGAGACCGGCCCGCACACCGGCCGCAGCCCGGCCGACCGCTTCATCGTCCGCGACGAGGCATCCGAGGAGAGCATCTGGTGGGAGAATGCCAATGCGCTGTCCCGTGAGCAGTTCGAGGCGCTGAAGGCGGACTTCTTCGCCCATGCCGGCAGCCGCACCCTGTTCGCGCAGGACCTCGACGCCGGCGCCGACCCCGCCCACCGCATCGGCGTGCGCGTCTATACCGAGCATGCCTGGCATGCCCTGTTCATCCGCACCATGCTGCGCCGGCCGGAGCGCGAGGCGCTCACGGGCTTCGTGCCGCAACTCACCGTGCTCTGTGTGCCGAGCTTCCGGGCCGAGCCCGAGAAGCACGGCGTGCGCTCCCCCACCGTCATCGCCTGCGACTTCTCCACCGGCCTCGTGCTGATCGGCGGCACGCTCTATGCCGGCGAGATGAAGAAATCGGTGTTCTCCTATCTCAACTACATCCTGCCCGAACGCGGGGTTTTGCCGATGCATTGTTCGGCAAACGCCGGTGATGCCGGCGATGTCGCCCTGTTCTTCGGCCTGTCCGGCACCGGCAAGACCACGCTCTCCGCTGATCCCGCGCGCGCGCTGATCGGCGATGACGAGCACGGCTGGAGCGCGGACGGCGTGTTCAACATCGAGGGCGGCTGCTACGCCAAGACCATCCGCCTGTCGCCGGCCTCCGAACCCGCCATCTTCGCGGCGACGCAGCGCTTCGGCACCGTGCTGGAGAATGTCGTGCTCGATGCCGACAGCCGCCTGCCCGATTTCGACGACGGCACGCTGGCGGAAAACGCCCGCGCCGCCTATCCGCTCGACTTCATCACCGGGGCCCGCGCAGAGGGACGCGGCGGCGCGCCGAAGAACATCGTCATGCTGACCTGCGACGCCTTCGGCGTCATGCCGCCGATCGCCAGGCTCACCTCGGCGCAGGCGATGTACCATTTTCTCTCCGGCTACACCGCCAAGGTCGCCGGCACCGAAGCCGGGCTCAGCGAGCCGCAGGCAACCTTCTCCGCCTGTTTCGGCGCGCCCTTCATGCCGCGCCATCCTTCCGTCTATGGCCGCCTGCTGCGCGATCTGGTCACCGCGCACGAGGTCGATTGCTGGCTGGTCAACACCGGCTGGACCGGGGGCAAGGCCGGCACCGGCCAGCGCATGCCGATCGAGGTGACGCGTACGCTCGTAACCGCGGCGCTCGACGGCAGCCTGCGCGACGTGGAAACCCGCACCGATCCGCATTTCGGCTTTGCCGTTCCGACCAGGATCGAAGGCGTCGATCCCCGTCTGCTCGACCCGGCCCGCAACTGGAGCAGCCGCATGGACTACGCCATGACCGCCCGCCGGCTGGTCGGCATGTTCGCGGACAATTTCGCCCGCTTCGAGAGTGCGGTCGACGACGATGTCCGGCACGCGCAGCCCGGTATGGCGATCGCCGCGGAGTAGTGACAGACTGGCGTCTCCCAGCGAAGGAGGCGCCTATGCCCATGCGAATCCTCGTCCTCGCCGCGGCGGCCCTGCTGCTGCCCGTGGCGGCGCAGGCGGCGACCACCGTCCGCTTCGTCGCCCCGCAGAACTACACCGACGGCAATCTCGCCTGGAGCGATGTAGACCAGCGCCTGACCCTGGAGGGGCTGGAGCGCATCATCGCCCGCCTTGCCGACAAGCGCCTGCCGGCCGGTGACGATCTCTCGGTCGAGGTGCTCAACCTCGATCTCGCCGGCAAGATCGATCCGCTGACGTCCCGCGCCGGCACGCTGCGCGTGATGCGCGGGGACACCTGGCCCTCGATGACGCTGCGCTACACGCTGCGCCGGCAGGGCCGCGTGATCGCGAAGGGCGAGGAGACCCTCCGTGCCATGAACTACCTGATGGACCCGGTCGCGGTGCGCTCCAGCGAGCCGCTGCGCTTTGAGAAGGCGATGCTCGACAAGTGGTTCCGCACCCGCTTCGCCACCGCTGCCAGCTGACGCCTCAGAGGAAATACAGCCAGGTCAGCAAGGCAAAGCAGGGCAGCAGGAAAAGGCCCGACCATGCCATGTAGCCGAAGAAGCTGGGCATGGCGACGCCGCGGCTTTTAGCGATGGCGAGCACCATGAAGTTCGGCGCGTTGCCGATATAGGTCAGCGCGCCCATGAACACCGCGCCGGCCGAGATCGCCTCCAGCGTCACGGCGTGCGTGGTCATCAGTTCCTGCGCGTCGCCGCCCGCCAGATTGAAGAAGACCAGATAGGTCGGCGCGTTGTCGAGGAAGCCGGAGAGCAGGCCGGTCATCCAGAAATAGCCGGCGTTGAACGGCTCGCCCCCCTCGCCGGTGACCAGCGCGACCAGCGGGGCGAGAGCGCCGTCCGCGCCCGCCTTCAGGATGGCGATGACCGGGATGATGGTGAGGAAGATGGCGGCGAACAGCTTCGCCACCTCGCGGATCGGCTCCCAGTCGAAGCCGTTGCGCTCGCGGATGAAGGCCGGTGTGATCCAGATCGAAACGCCGGCCAGCGCGAGCAGCGCCAGGTCGCGCATGACGGAGGGCAGCGGCACATGGGTGCCAAGGATGTTGAACTCGATGCCCGGCTTCCACAGTGCGCTCATGAGGATGGCGACGATGACGCCGGCGAGCAGCGGCAGGTTGCGCACGCCCCGCAGACCCAGCCCTTCCGTCGTCGGCGTCGGATCGCACTTGGGCGCGCGCCCTTCCTCGCGGGCGTAGAAATGCCGGTCGAGCAGGTAGAAGGCGGCGAGCAGGATCACGCCCACCACCGCCGTGTCGTGGAACAGGTGCTGCGTCGTCCAGAAGAAGTCGACGCCCTTGAGGAAGCCGAGGAACAGCGGCGGGTCGCCGAGCGGGGTGAGCGAGCCGCCGATGTTCGACACCAGGAAGATGAAGAACACCACGGTGTGGACGTTGTAGCGCCGCTCGTCATTGGCGCGCAGCAGCGGGCGGATCAGCACCATCGAGGCCCCGGTGGTGCCGATGATGCTGGCCAGCACGGTGCCGATGGCGAGCAGGCTGGTATTGACCGCCGGGCTGCCCTTCAGATTGCCGGTCAGCAGGATGCCGCCGGAAATGGTGAAGAGCGAGAACAGCAGGATGATGAAGGGCACATATTCCAGCAGCGCCGCGTGCACGACCTCGTAGACCACCAGGCCCGAGCCGAAGCTCAGCACGAAGGGCACGAGCAGGACCAGCGACCACAGCAGCGCCACCTTGCCGTAATTGTGGTGCCAGAAATGGCCCGCCAGCAACGGGATGACGGCGATGGACAGCAGCATGCCGACGAAGGGAATACCCCAGGCGAGCGACAGGCTCGCGCCGTCGATCCCGGCAGCTTCGGCCGCCAGAACGGGCGTCCCGGAGAGAACATATCCGGCAAGAGCCACGAGCATGGCGGCACAAGCGGCGGCTTTCGTCGTCGGCATCACGTCTCCCCTCGCGGTATCGGGCGCGTATTCCCGGTTAGCAACCCCCTTCCCGGGTGTCGAGCAAAACCGGACCGGCCCGCTCCCGATGTGATCCCCGGTCCATGGGACTTGGCGCGGCCTCGTCCGCTGCGCTAGACCGGAGCGAACCAGATGCCGGCCCGCCGACACCATCGTCGCCGCGGCCGGTGAAGAGGATGCCATGCCCCGCGCCGTCGCCGGCCCCGAGATCGAACGCCTGATCCAGCTTCTCGCCCGCGTCCCCGGGCTCGGCCCCCGCTCGGCGCGCCGGGCGGCGCTGCACCTCATCAAGAAGCGCGAACAGCTGATGAGCCCGTTGGCCACGGCCTTTGGCGAGGTGCTGGGCAAGATTTCGACCTGTCGGATCTGCGGCAATCTCGATGTGCGCGATCCCTGCTCGGTCTGCGTCGACGAGACGCGCGACGAGAGCCTGCTCGTCGTCGTCGCCGATGTGGCCGACCTCTGGGCGCTGGAGCGCGCCGCCGCGCTGAACGCGCGCTACCACGTGCTCGGCGGCACGCTCTCGCCGCTCGACGGCATCGGGCCGGAGGAGCTGAACCTCAAGTCGCTGGTCGCCCGCGCCCATGGCGGCGCGATCAAGGAGGTGCTGCTGGCGCTGGGCGCCACGGTCGACGGGCAGACCACGGCGCATTACGTGACCGAGCTCTTGCGCGACTCCGGCGTGAAGGTCACCCGCCTCGCCCATGGCGTGCCGGTCGGCGGCGAGCTCGACTATCTCGACGAGGGCACGCTGGCGGCGGCGATCCGGGCGCGCACCAGCCTGTAGGAGAGCGCCGCCTACCGCGCGGCGCGCGCCAGCCCGTGCGCCACCAGCCGGTCGATGATCTCGGGATAGCTCACCCCGCTCGCCACCATCGCCTTCGGATACATGCTGATATTGGTGAAACCGGGCATGGTGTTGAGCTCGTTGACGAGGATGCGCATGTCCTCGGTCACGAAGAAGTCGGCACGCGCCAAGCCGTCGCAGCCGAGCGCGCGGAAGGCATCGGCCGCCATGGCCTGGAGCTTGGCCTCGACCTCGGCCGGCAGCTGCGCCGGCACGATGATGGCCGCGCCGTCGGCGTCGATATATTTGGCGTCGTAGCTGTAGAAGCCGTGGCTTTCGGCCGGGCGGATCTCGCCGGGACGGGAGACGAACAGCCCGCCCTCGGGATCCTCCAGCACGCTGAGCTCGATCTCGCGGCCGCGGATGAACTCCTCGGCGAGCAATTTGCGATCGTAGCGGAACCCCTCTGCAAGCGCGGCGGCATAGTCGGCCTCGGTCGCGACCTTGCTGACACCGACCGAGGAGCCCTGCCGGGCCGGCTTGATGAACACCGGCAGCCCGAGTGTCGCCTTCAGCTCGGCGAAGCTCGGCGCGGCGCCCTCGCGGATGGTGACGGCGCGGGCGGTCGGCAGGCCGGCCTCGATATAGAGCCGCTTGGCGATGTCCTTGTCGAGCGCGGTGGCCGAGCCGAGGATGCCGCAGCCGACCAGCGCCACGCCCGCCACATCGGCGAGGCCCTGCACCGAGCCGTCCTCGCCGGGCAGGCCGTGCAGCACCGGGAAGAGGAGGTCGACCGCCGGCAGCTCGTGCGGCACGCCACCGGCGGGAATCGCAACGATCCGCCCCTTGCCGCCCGGCACGAGGCACAGCTCCGTGCCGCTCTCGGGCGTGTCGAGCACGTCGTTCTCGAAGCGGCCGGCGAGCCAGCGCCCGTCGCGGGTGATGAAGATCGCGACGGCGTCGTATTTCGCCGGGTCCAGCGCCCGCATGACATTGGTGCCCGACATCACCGAGACGTCATGCTCGGCGGAGCGCCCGCCATAGAGCACCGCGATGCGCAGACGGTTGGATGAAGCGGTCACGGGAGGCTCCGATAGGGTACGGAATGAAGGGATGGGACGGACGCCGGCTCAGGCGAACGTTCCGGCCGCGTCGGTTAACAACGGATTAACAGGTGCCACCGAAGCCACCGTCCTCCCCCGCCTTGCGACGGGACGCGCACGCCACACCCAATGGGCAGCCGCGTCAGGTCGCGCCGCGCGTCGCCAGTTCGCGGAAATGCCCGCGCGCCTGTAGCCAGGCGAGGATGGCGAGCCCCGGCAATGCGGCGAGCGCGGTGACGGCGAAGAACACCATCCAGCCGGTTTCCTGCGCCACGAAGCCGGCCGAGGAGGCGAGGAAGGTGCGCCCGACGGCGGCAAGCGCGGTCAGCAGGGCGTATTGCGTGGCGGTATGGGCGCGGTCGCCGCACAGCGCGGAGATGTAGGCGACGAAGATCACCGTGCCGATGGCGCCGGTGAAGTTCTCGATGATGATGGTCAGCGTCAGCGCGCCGAGATCGACGCCCATCCATGCCTGCCAGGAGAAGACGAGGTTCGACGCCATCTGCAGCAGGCCGGCGATCCACAGGCTGGTCACCAGCGGCAGGGCGCGGGCGATCAGCCCGCCGGCAAAACCGCCGAGGATCGCCGCGGCGAAGCCGACACCCTTGACGATGCCGGCATAGGCCGCCTTGTCGAAGCCGATATCGATGACGAAGGCGCCGGTGAGCACGCCGGCAAAGGCATCGCAGAACTTGAAGAACACCACGAACAGCAGGATGGCGATGGCGCTGCGGCGGGACAGGAATTCGCCGAAGGCGCCGACCGCCGTCTCGCCGATGCGCTTGAGCAGGTTGCCCTCGGGACGTGCGGCGGGCCCGCCTTCCGGCTCCTTCGCCATCAGCGCGGCGAAAAGGCCGACCGCCACCATGAGCGCGGCGGCGAGATAGCCATAGCCCCACACATCCGCGCGCGGCACGCCGAGAACCTCGAACCACGCCACCAGCAGCACGACGCCGGCGCCCGAGGCGAGCATGCCGACGCGGTAGGCCGCGACATAGCCGGCCATGCCGGCGGCCTGCTCGCGCGTCTCCAGGCTCTCGACGCGGAAGGCATCGACCACGATGTCCTGCGTCGCCGAAGCGCAGGCGACGAGGAAGGCGCCGAGCGCCACATGCCAGGGCGAGAGCACCGGGTCCTGGAAGCCGAGCCAGACGATGGCGACGGCGAGCAGCGACTGGGTGAACACCAGCCAGCCGCGCCGCCGGCCCAGCCAGCGCCCGAGCAGCGGCACGTCGAGCGCATCGACCAGCGGCGCCCAGACGAATTTGAAATTATAGGGCACGCCGACCAGCGCGAAGAGGCCGATGGTGGCGAGATTCACCTTGGCTTCCGCCATCCAGATGGTCAGCGTCGCTCCGGACAGCGCCAGCGGCAGGCCAGAGGAGAAGCCGAGCAGGATGACGATGAGCACGCGCGGCCGCAGATACACCGCGAGGCTCGCGAGCAAGCCGTCGTCCTGGTCGCGCGGCGCCGGACGGGCGGCATCGGGGGGTGCGGCGTCGGTCATCTGGTGTCGGGCGCATCGAATCGAGGACAGGACGAAGCGTATCTGTAACGCGCCCGCGCCGGCCTGTCGCGCGGCGCTATCCCCGGCCCTCGGCAGTCCGGGCGGCGGTTACCGGGATGACGTCGACCGCCACGTCGAGCTTCTGCCGGCCGGGGCCGAGCACCACGCCGCCGATGGGCGCGACATCCGTATAGTCGCGGCCATTGGCAAGGATGACGTGATCGGTCGAGGCGAGCAGCGCATTGGTCGGGTCGAGCCCCTGCCAGCCAAGGACGGCACCGCACCATACTGATACCCAGGCATGGGTCGCATCCGCCCCCTGCAGCCGCTCCTGGCCAGGCGGCGGCTCGGTGCGCAGGAAGCCGGAGACATAGGCCGCGGGCAAGCCAAGGCCGCGCAACCCGGCGATCATGATATGCGCGAAATCCTGGCACACGCCGGCGCGCATCTCGAACGCCTCGATCGCGGGAGTGGAGACGTCGGTCGCGCGCGGGTCATAGGTGAACTCGTCATGCAGGCGCTCCATCAGGTCGATGGCGCCGGCGAGGATCGGCTGTCCCGCCGGGAAACTCTCGGCCGCCCATTCCGTGATGGGCGCGCTGAGCGGCACGGCGAGGCTGGGAAAGACATGGTGGGCGGGCGAGCCCGGCCCGAGATCGAGGCAGGCGGCGATCGCCTCGCGCACCGCCTCCCAGTCGGGTGACGCCTCAGGGTCGAGCCGTGGCGCCGCCTCCACCTCCACCCGCGCCCGCGTATGCACCTTGAACTCGGTGTGCGGGGTCTCGATGCGGATATGCGCTACCTTGTTGCCGAAGAAGTCGCGCGTCTCGGTCCATTCCACCGGCTCGGGCTCGACGCTGAAATGGCTGGCGGTGACGCGCTGGCCGGGACGGTCCACCGGCACCATGCGCACCACGTGCCGCGCCATCGGCACGGCATGGCTGTAGGCGTAGGCCGTCGTCTGGTGGATGTCGTAGATCATGCGGGCGGGGGGCGTCCGCTCAGCCCCGGTCTCGGTCATGACAGGAGGTCCCACGGGGTCTCCACCGGCTGGCGGTGGATGAAATAGCGCTCGGCGATGTCGTTGGAGAGCTCCATGAGCTGCCCCTCGATCTCGCGCAGGCGGCTATCATCAAAGTCGCTGGCGTCGAACGCCTTCATCGAGGCGGCGAGGCGCGCGGCAAGCCGCTCCTCGGGCGGCGGCGGTTCATCGCCGAGATGGCCGGGCAACTGGTCGAGATGCGCCATGATGGCGTCGATCTGGAAGGCCAGCGCGCGCGGATTGACCGCCTCCAGCAGCACGAGGTCGAGCACCGGCGCGCGGCTCTCCACCATCACATAGCGCGAGCGGTAGGTGATCTGGCTGTCGCACAGCTCCAGCAGCACGTCGAGCGTGCCGGCGGTGGGCTTCTCGCCGACAAGGGCGCGAGCGAAGCGGCAGGTAGAGATGCCGCGCTCGATGCGGCGCCCGAGATCGAGGAAGCGCCAGCCCGCCAGCCGGTTCATGTTCTCCGAAGCAAGACCGGAGAAGGCGGCAAGCGCCCGCAGCGCCCGATCCGAGCGCTCATAGGCGTCCGGCTCGGCGCTGACAGTCGGCACCGGCTCGGCGATCAGCTGGGCGAGTTCCGAAAGCGTGCGCCAGGCATCGGGCGACAGGCGATCGCGAATGACCGACGCAGTCTGGCGCGCGGCCTCGATGATGTTGGGCAGCGCGCCCGGCAGATCGCGGCGGGTCAATGCGGCGAGCGCATGACGCGCGGGCCTGGCCGGCGCGAGGTCGGCCGGCACCGCGCCCCAGATCCGCAGCAGGTCGAGCAGCGCGTTCAGCGAGGTGCTGTCGCCCTCGACCGAGGCCGACAGGCGGCCGACCAGCGTGCGCAGCAGGCGCAGTGTCGTCTCGGCGCGCTCGACATAGCGCCCGAGCCAGAAGAAATTATCTGCCGCACGGCTCGGCAGCGGACCGGTCTGCCGCTTGATCTCCACGCGGTCGACGGCGGGCAGCAGCGAGGTCTGCTCCACCGGGCTGGCATCGAGCACCCAGACGTCGGCGGAGCGCCCGCCGCTCTGCATGGTGACCGCGCGGGAATCCTGGCTCTCGGACACGCGGCAGAAGCCGCCGGGCATCACCTTCCAGCCATTCTCCGTCGCGGCGACGAAGATGCGCAGGATGAACGGGCGCGGCTCCAGCCTGCCATTGCGCCAGACCGGCGTGGTGGACAGCCGCACCGCTTCCTGGCCGACGAAATCGACGCCGCGGGTGCGGATCGCCGCCTCGATCTTCAGGCGCTGCGCCCGGTCGAGATCGGCGCCGATCACCGGCCCCTTGTCGAGCAGTCCCGGCAGCGAGCGCTGGAAGGCAGGCGCGATCACAAGGTCGTCCAGTTCGTCGAGCACCCGTTCGCGCTCGCTTTCCTGCCCGCACCACCAGGTCGCGACATTGGGCAGGATCAGGTCCTCGCCCAGCACGCGCGGGCCGAGCTTGGGCAGGAAGCCCATCAGCGCGGGCGCCTCGACCACGCCCGCCCCGAGGGCATTGGCCACGGCCACACCGCCCGAACGGATGGCCTGCACGAGGCCGGGCACGCCAAGCTGCGAACGCGGATTGAGCTCCAGCGGATCGGCATAGTCGGAATCGAGACGGCGCAGCAGCACGTCCACGCGCTTGAGGCCGGCAACGGTGCGGACGTAAACGATGTTGTCGCGCACCATCAGGTCCTCGCCCTCCAGCAGCACGAAGCCGAGATAGCGGGCGAGATAGGCGTGCTCGAAATAGGTCTCGTTCAGCGCGCCGGGCGTGAGCAGGCCGACCCGGCCCTCGCCCGACCGATCCAGCCGAGTCAGGCCGGCACGCATCGCCTGGAAGAAGCTGGCAAGCCGCACGACGTTGAGCGAGCGGGCGAGATCGGGCAGCGCGCGGGCGATGGCGATGCGGTTCTCCAGCGCGTAGCCCGCACCGGAGGGCGACTGCGTGCGGTCGGAGATGACCCACCAGCGTCCGTCCGGACCGCGGCCGATATCCGCCGCATAGAGCCGCAGGAAGCTGCCGCCATGCGGATCGACGCCGACCAGCGGGCGCAGGAAATCCGGCGAGCCGGCAATGGCGGCGGCCGGCAGGGCGCCCGAGCGCACCAGATTGCCCGCGCCATAGATGTCCGCCAGCACGCCCTCGATCAGCTGGGCGCGCTGGATCAAGCCGCGTTCCAGCGCCTGCCATTCGCGGTCGTCGACGACGAGCGGCAGATGCGAGATCGGCCAGGGCCGCTCGCCGCCATTGGGGTCGTCATAGACGCGATAGAACACGCCGGAGCGGTAGAGATGGCGATCGGCGGCGTTGAAGCGGCGGTTGACCTCGTCGACCCCCATCTCCGCCAGAGCGGAGAGCATGGCCAGCCAATGGGCGCGCGGGCGCCCCTCGGCATCGACGAGTTCGTCGTGCACGCCGGGAAGCGGCTGATATCCCGCCAGCAGCGCCTCGACCGCCTCTTCCTCGAAGCGGCGCGTCAGCGCCTGCGGCTTAATGCGTTTGGGCATGATGCCCCCTATGCCCACCCTTGGCCGGGGAAAGCAATTCGCAACCGGCCGCCGGAGGGCGGCCTCCCCGTTATCCCCCGCGCCGCCCGGACGGCGTCAGATCTGCGCCGGACGCCTCAGATCGAGCGTCGCCGGGAATTCCGACGACGGCTCCTCCGGCGGCACGAACAGATAGCCCGGAGTGTGGCCGTAGTTCTGGAAGCGCGCCAGTCGGCGCGCCTGCGCCTCGTAGGAATTCACCGGAAAAGTCTCGTAATTGCGGCCGCCCGGATGCGCTACATGATAGACGCAGCCGCCGAGCGAACGGTTCGACCACAGATCGACGATGTCGAAGGTCAGCGGCGCGTGCGCGGGAATGGTCGGATGCATGCCGGAGGCCGGCTGCCACGCCTTGAAGCGAACGCCGGCGACATATTCGCCGAACCGCCCGGTCGGCCCGAGCGGCAGGCGCCGCCCGTTGCAGGTGATGACGTGGCGGATCGGGTTCAGCCCTTCCACCTTCACCTGCAGGCGCTCCACCGAGGAATCGACGAAGCGCACCGTGCCGCCGACCGCTCCCTCCTCGCCGAGCACATGCCAGGGCTCCAGCGCCTGGCGCAATTCGAGCGAGACGCCGCCATGCTCGACCTGGCCGAAATAGGGGAAGCGGAACTCGCGCTGCGCCTCGAACCACAGCGGGTCGACGCGGTAGCCGGCACCGCCGAGATCGTGCAGCACGTCGAGGAAATCGGCCCAGACATAATGCGGCAGCATGAAGCGGTCATGCAGCGCCGTGCCCCAGCGCGACAGCGGGCCCTCCTGCGGCTCGCGCCAGAACCAGGCGATGAGCGCGCGCAGCAGCAATTGCTGCGCAAGGCTCATGCGCCAGTCCGGCGGCATCTCGAAGGAGCGGAACTCGACGAGGCCGAGCCGCCCGGTCGGCCCGTCCGGCGAGAACAGCTTGTCGATGCAGATCTCGGACCGATGGGTGTTGCCGGTGACGTCGGTCAGCAGGTTGCGGAACAGCCGGTCGACCAGCCAGGGCGGGGGCGCCTGCCCCTTGCCCGGCGCCGGCACGTTCGCCATGGCGATTTCCAGCTCGTAGAGGCTGTCGTGGCGCGCCTCGTCGATGCGCGGCGCCTGGCTGGTCGGGCCGATGAACAGGCCGGAGAACAGGTAGGACAGCGAGGGGTGGCGCTGCCAGTAGGTGACGAGGCTCTTCAGCAGGTCCGGCCGGCGCAGGAACGGACTGTCCGCCGGCGTCGCGCCGCCGACCACGACATGGTTGCCGCCACCGGTGCCGGTGTGCCGGCCGTCGACCATGAACTTCTCGGTGCCGAGCCGCGACAGCCGCGCTTCGTCATAGAGGTCGCGGGTGATCTCGACGCAGGTCTTCCAGTTCGACGCCGGATGGACGTTCACCTCGATCACGCCGGGATCGGGCGCGACACGGATGACGTTGAGCCGCGGATCGACCGGCGGGGTGTAGCCTTCGACATGCACCGGCAGCTTCAGCTCCGCCGCCGTCACCTCGATGGCGGCGAGCAGCTCCAGATAGTCCTCCAGCCGCTCGGTCGGCGGCATGAACACGCACAGCCGTCCGTCGCGCGGCTCGATGACGAGCGCGGTGCGCACCGATCCGGTGCCGGTCAGCACCTGGTCGACCTTGTCCTGGTGGCCTTCCTCGGTCGCGCTGCGCCGATAGAGCTGGTGCAGCGCCTCGACATCCGGCAGATCGCCGGTAATGGTCATCGGATCGGCAGGATTGACGTAAGGGTAAGCTGCCGGCGGCACCCAAGGCAGGCTGGCGAGCGGCAGGCGGAAACCGACCGGCGAATCGCCCGGCACCAGGAACAGCTTGCCGCGCCGGAAGCGCCACTTCTCGCTGACCCAGCCCCGCTTGGAACGCGCCTGCCAGCGCTGCACCGGAAGTACATAGCCGGTCGGCCGGCCGAGCCCGCGCTCGAAGACGCGCACGAAGCGGGCGCGCGCTTCCGGATCCTCCAGCTTGGAATCCAGCGGATCGACATTGTTGGGCAGGTCGCCTTCCTTGAGAATCCAGTGCGAGGGATCCTCATAGGCCGGCTCGACAAAGCCGCTCGGGAGGCCGAGGCGCTCGGAGAGGTTCTCGGTGAATTCGCGGGCGTCCTCGGTCGTCGTGCCGGTCTGGTTTTCGGTCGCCACGAGATCGGGATCGCGCCAGATCGGCCGGCCGTCCTTGCGCCAGTAGAGCGAGAAGGTCCAGCGCGGCAGGCTCTCGCCGGGATACCATTTGCCCTGGCCGTAATGCATCATGCCGCCGGGCGCGAAGCGCTTGCGCAGACGGCGGATCAGATCGTCCGCCCGCATCCGCTTGGTCGGGCCGACCGCCGAGGTGTTCCATTCCGCGCCCTGATAGTCGTCGATCGAGATGAAGGTCGGCTCGCCGCCCATGGTGAGGCGCACATCCTGCGCGGCGAGGTCCGCGTCGACCTTGTCGCCGAGCGCGTCGAGCGCCGCCCAGGCATCGTCCGAGAAGGGCAGCGTGACGCGCGGCTTCTCGGCGATGCGGGTGACCTTCATGTCGAAGTCGAACGTCGTCTCCAGCCCCGGCTCGGCACTGAAGCTGCCGGTGATGGGGGCCGCCGAGACGTAGTTCGGCGTGGCGCAGAGCGGCAGGTGACTCTCGCCGCACAGCAGGCCGGAGGTCGGGTCGAGGCCGATCCAGCCGGCGCCCGGCAGATAGACCTCGCACCAGGCATGCAGGTCGGTGAAGTCGACCTCGGTGCCGGTCGGGCCGTCCAGCGCCTTCACGTCCGGCTTCAACTGGATGAGATAGCCCGAGACGAAACGGGCGGCAAAGCCGAGCCGGCGCAGGATCTGCACCAGCAGCCAGCCGGAATCGCGGCAGGAGCCGGCGGCAAGCGCCAGCGTCTCGTCGGGCGCCTGAACGCCCGGTTCCATGCGGATGAGATATTTGACCGCGTGCTGGAGATTCTGGTTGAGCTCGACCAGATAGTCGACCGTGGGCGCGCCGTCCTTGGGCCGCACCTTCTCGACATAGGCATCGAGCAGCGGGCCCCCCTCCTCCGCCTCCAGATAGGGGATCAGTTCCTTCGCCAGTTCCGTCGGATAGGCGAAGGGAAGCGTCTCGGCAAATTCCTCGATGAAGAAATCGAACGGGTTGTAGACCGTCATGTCGGCGATGAGGTCGACCTCGACGCGGAACTCGGTCGTCGGCTCCGGGAAGACGTAGCGCGCCATCCAGTTGCCGAAGGGATCCTGCTGCCAGTTCACGAAGTGGTTCGAGGGCGTGACCTTGAGCGAGTAGCTCTTGACCGGGGTCCGGCAATGCGGCGCTGGACGCAGGCGGATGATCTGGGGCCCGAGCGATACCGGCCGATCATATTTGTAGGCCGTGACGTGATGCAGGCTGGCAAAGATTGTCATAGGCACCAACTGGGCAATGGACCCCGTTCGGCCGGACAGCATGCCCGACCGCGCGACGCGAGTTTGTATACGATCCCGAACGCACGAATCGTGCCGCACGCGTCAGCGGGGCGGCGGCCTGTTCCACTCTTGGCCTGCCACGGCGGTTGCGGACGGCCGAGGTCGCGAAAGCGGGCCCTCGCCTGTTTCGGCGCCATGATTGCCGCGTAAAGAGGCGGCAACGCGATCACGGCGCCGGATGGGGCTCGGCCGGCACGTCGCCGGCAGCTGCCGGGGCCACAGGAGCCCCGCCCTTGCGCCCACTGCGCCATTCCTCGAAGCGTTGCAGCACGGTGTAGAAGGACGGCACGAACAGCACCGCCAGGCAGGTCGAGGCGAGCATGCCGCTGAACACGGCGATGCCGATCGACTTGCGCGAATTGGCGCCGGCGCCGGTCGCCAGCACCAGCGGCAGCACGCCGAGGATGAAGGCGAAAGAGGTCATCAGGATGGGGCGGAAACGCAGCCGCGCCGCCTCGGTCGCCGCCTCCATGATCTCCATGCCCTCCGCCCGTTTCTCGCGGGCGAACTCGACGATCAGGATCGCGTTCTTCGCCGACAGCGCGATAAGCAGGATGAGGCCGATCTGGGTGTAGAGGTTGTTGGCAACGCCGAAGCCGGTCAGCGCGCCGACCGTGCCGAGCAGCGCGAGCGGCACGGCGAGCAGCACGGCGAGCGGCAGTATCCAGCTCTCATACTGGCCGGCGAGCACGAAATAGACCAGGAGGATGGCGAGCCCGAAGACGTAGTAGATCTCGTTACCGACCACCTTCTCCTGATAGGACATGGCGCTCCATTCATAGCCCATGCCCGGCGGCAGCGTGCTCGTCGCCACCTGCTCCATGATGTCCAGCGCCTGACCGGAGGAGAAGCCGGTCGCCTGCGCGCCGACGATGGTGGAGGCGGGATACAGGTTATAGAGCGTGATGAGCGGCGGCCCGAAACTGGGCGTCACCCGCGCGAGCGTGCCGAGCGGCACCATCTCGCCCTTCGGCGTGCGGATCTTCAGTTGCAGGATCTCTTCCGGCGAGCGGCGGAAATCGGCCTCGGCCTGGATATAGGCCTGGAAGGTCTGGCCGAACTGGTTGAACTGGGTGACATAGCTCGACCCCACATAGCCCTGCACGGTCGAGAACACCTGCCCGACCGTGACGCCGAGCGTCTCGGCCTTGATGCGGTCGATCTCGAGGAACAGCTGGGGCACGTTGGCGCGGAACGAGGTGCTGAGGCGCTGCAGCGCGGATTGCGAGGAGGCATTGCTCACGATCGACTGCGTGAGGCTCTGCAGCTCGACGAAATCAAAGCTGCCATTCTTCGATTCCACCATCATGGTGAAGCCGCTGGCATTGCCGATGCCCTGGATCGGCGGGGGCACCAGCACGAAGGTGGCGGCCTCGTCGACCTGCTTCAGCTCGCGGTTCAGCGTCTCGTAGATCCAGAGCAGGCCCTGCCCGGCCTTGTCGCGCTCGTCCCAGCCCTTCAGCATGACATAGGCGACGCCGGCATTGGGCAGGGTCGCGTTGTTGTCCAGCACCGACACGCCGGAAATGGCGATGACGTTCTCCACGCCTGGCGTCGCCTTGGCGAGGTTGGCGATCTTCTCCATCACCGCGCTGGTGCGCTGGAGCGAAGCGGCGTCGGGCAATTGGGCGCCGATCAGCACATAGCCCTGGTCCTCGGTCGGCAGGAAGCCGGTCGGCACGCGGGTGAGGCCCCAAATGGCGACGCCGATCATCAGCAGGGCGAAGCTGACGGTGAGATAGCTCACATGCACCATGCGGCTGATGAGGCGGGCATACCAATGCTCGGCCCGGTCATAGACGGCGTTGAAGCCGCGGTAGAAGAAATTGCGCTTCTCCGGCGGCACCGGCGGGCGCAGCCAGAGCGCGCACTGGGTCGGCTTCAGCGTCATCGCGTTGATCGCCGAAATGAAGGCGGTAGCGGCGATGACGAGGGCGAACTGCTGGTAGAGCTGGCCGGTGAGGCCCGGCATGAAGGCCGCCGGCAGGAACACCGACATCAGCACCAGCGTGATGCCGATGACCGGCCCGAACAATTCGTCCATCGCCTTCTCGGCGGCGAGACGTCCCGGCAGCCCCTTCTCGATGTGGCGGGCGACGCCTTCCACGATGACGATGGCGTCGTCGACCACGATGCCGATGGCCAGCACGATGGCGAACAGCGTGGACAGGTTCACCGTGAAGCCCATCGCCGCCATGGCGGCGAAGGTCCCGATGATCGTCACCGGCACGGTGGTCGCCGGCACCAGCGTGGCGCGCCAGTCCTGCAGGAACACCAGAATGACGATCAGCACGAGGATGCCCGCCTCGAACAGCGTCTTGTAGACCTCCGTCACCGAGGCGTTGACGAACACGGTGGTGTCGAAGGGAATCTGGTAGGAAAGACCCGGCGGGAAGGCCTTTGCCAGCACCGCCATCTTGTTGCGGACTTCGGTCGCCACCTGCAGCGAGTTCGCCTCGGGCAGTTGGTAGATGCCGAGCGCCGCCGCCGGCTGACCGTTGAAGGTGAAGATCTGGCTGTAGGTCTGGGCGCCGAGCTCGACGCGCGCCACGTCGCGCAGCCGGGTGATGCGCCCGCCATCGGCATTCGACACCTTGACGATGATGTTCTCATAGTCGGCAGCGTCGTTCAGCCGCCCGTCGATGGTCAGCGTGTACTGGAAGTTCTGCCCCTTCGGCACCGGCGGCATGCCGACGACGCCCGAGGCGACTTCCTGGCTCTGCAGCTGGATCGCGTTGATGACGTCTTCAGGCGTGAGCTGGCGCGCCTGCAGTTCTTCGGGATCGAGCCAGACGCGCATGGCGTACTGTCCGGCGCCGAACACGCTGACATTGCCGACGCCATCGAGGCGGGCGATCTCGTCCTGCAGGTTGATGACGCCGTAATTGGCCAGGAACAGGCTGTCATAGCGCCCGTCCGGCGAATAGAGCGTGACGAACTGCAGGATCGCCGTCGACTTCTTCTGCGTGGTGACGCCCTGCACCTGCACCGCCTGCGGCAGCGAGGACATGGCGATCGCCACGCGGTTCTGCACCAGCACCTGCGCCAGATCCGGATCGGTGCCGATCGCGAAGGTGACGGTCAGCGTGTAGGTGCCGTCGCTGGCGCTGGTCGACTGCATGTACAGCATGCCCTGGACGCCGTTGACCTGCTGCTCGATGGGCAAGGCCACGGTGTCGACCAGCGTGCGCGCGCTGGCGCCCGGATAGAGCGTCGTCACCTGCACGGTGGGCGGCACGACGTTGGGATATTGCGAGACCGGCAGGTTGAGCAGCGCCACGCCGCCGATGAGCACGAACACCAGCGCGAGAACGTTGGCGAGAACCGGCCGTTCGATGAAAAAGCGGGAAATCATGGCGCGGGCCTTAGGTTCGAGCGGTCCGGGGGCAGCAATGCGTATCCAGTCGCCGTATCAGTTGGCCGGCGCGGCGGGCTTCGTCGCCGATCCGGTCGCCGAGGTTGCCGCAGAGCCCGCTGCCGATAGCTGCGGATCGACCTTCGCGCCCGGTGCCGCGCGCTGGATGCCGCCGACCACGACACGATCGTCCGCCGAGAGACCGGATTCGATCACCCGGTACTCGCCGACCAACTGGCCGGTGACGACGATCTTCTGTTCGACCACATTGTCCTTGTTGACGACGAGGACATACTTGCCCTGCTGCGCGGAGCCGATCGCGGTATCGTCGACCAGAAGCGCGTCCGGAATGTCCTGAACCGGAATGCGCACGCGCACGAACAGGCCGGGCAGCAGCGAGAGGGTCTTGTTCTCGAACACGCCGCGCACCAGCAGCGTACCGGTCGACGGGTCGAGCTCGGGCGAGACGTAATCGAGATTGCCTTTGTGAGGGAAATCTGTGCCCTCATTCTGCAGGCCGAGGTCGATCTCGACCTGCTTGACCTGCTCGATGGTGCGCCCTTCCTTGGCCAGCGCTTCCTTGATGCGCAACACCTGGTTCTCGCCGATGTTGAAATAGGCGTAGATCGGGTCCATCTGCACGATGGTGCTGAGCTTGGTCGGAGCGCCGTTGCCAACCAGCTGGCCGACATCGGCGAGGTGGCGGGTGACGATGCCGTCGAACGGCGCGATCACCGTGGTGTAGCCGAGATTGATGGTGGCGAGCTCAATGCTCGCCTTGGCCCCGTCCACCGAGGCCTGCGCCTGGTCGCGCGCCGCGCGGGCCTTGTCGACGGTGGCCTGGGAGGCGAAGTCCTGCTGGCCCAGGGTCAGCTGGCGCTGATATTCCGCCGACGTATTGACCAGCTGCGCATTGGCGGAGGCAAGATCGGCCTTCGCCTGGTCGAGATTCGCCTGGTAGGTGTCCTGCTGGATGAGGAAGAGCCGGTCGCCCTTCTTCATCACGGCACCGTCCTTGTAGTCGATCGCCTCGAGGAAGCCCTCGACGCGGGCGACCAGATCGACCGAATTGATCGAGGCCGTGTTGCCGGTGAACTGGAGATAGCGCGTCACCGCCTGCTTCTGCGGCGTGGCGACCGTCACCTGCGGCGGCGGCGGCGGGACGTATTTGTTCTCTTCGGTGCAGGCTCCGAGCAGCGCCGCGATCACCGATACGCCGAACACACCGGCCCATCTGCGTCCCGCAGCCGACAGACGCACACCCGCAACCATGCCATTCCCCCGAGCGACCTATTGCCCGGGGCGAAAATATACTGGCGAGCCGACAAATGTCTAGTTTGGCAGGTATTGTAATTAATTTAAGTTAATATTTGGGAGATGTCGGTATACTTTCATAAACTCACAACAAATGTCCCATGGCGAGCGCCGCGCCGATACGGTTCGTACAGACCTGCGGGGTGTAGGGCGGAGCAACGGAAGCTGGCATCTCGTCCCACTGCGGGGGATGGGATTTGGTCGATTAGGTGCAGTGCAGTGCAAAGCTGCGGCGCAACGGGAGAATCATGCTCGGATCGGATGTTTGCTCGCAGCAATGCGGCGGCGGCACGGCTCTACCCAAGCGAGCCTCCTGATCGGGGACGCAGAAATCCTGTCCCATTGAGGGTCTCGCTCACCCGATTGAGTACCCTCCTGCCGACCGGGATGCACGGGCTCGTGGGACAGGATTAGCCTCTAGGCGGCGAGCCTGCGCGATTGTACTGGTAGGGAACGTCATCGCGCATGCCCTCCACGCGCCTTTCAGGGACCCCGCATGAAGCCGGTCGCTTTTGCCCTCGTCGCCGTCACCCTCGCCGCTCCGACCCTCGGCCTGGCGGCCGATCCGGCGCTCACGCTGACGCAGGGCGACATCTTCACCGATCCGGTCGGCACGGTGATCGGCGTCGCCGTGACCAATGGCAGCTCCGCCACCCTCGGCTCCGCCGTCGTCACCTGCGCCTTCACGGCGAAGGGAAAGCCGGTCGGCTCGTCCAGCACCACCATCTACAACATTGTCGCCGGCGCGAAGGGCCAGGACCAGGTGCACCTCATGGGCGCCGCCGCGGACGGCGCCCAGTGCTCGATCTCCTCGACCACGCCGCCGAACTGAAACGACGGTCGCGGCACCGCCGATGAGCGGTGCCCGAGACGAGGCCGCGCGACGCTCGGGGCCACAGGCGGCGGCATCGCCGGACCCCCGCCGGAAGAGCGTTCCACCGCTGCTTTGCGGGCTTGTGGGGGAATGACGCCAGACCCGCTTGCCAGCGCGACGCGCTTCGCTATATTCCGCGCCTCTCACGGGGCGGCCGGACGAAGCGATCCGCCGCCTTGAGAGAACCGCCGGGCCTCGCGCCCGCGGCAGGAGGGGTGGCCGAGTGGTTGAAGGCGCACGCCTGGAAAGTGTGTATACGGGAAACCGTATCGCGGGTTCGAATCCCGCTCCCTCCGCCAACTAGTCTGCCGAAAACGACCCGGTGGCGCCTTGGCCTCGCAAAGCGCGCGGATATGCGGGTTTCCGGGCGATGGCTTTCTCTCTGAGGTACGGAAATAGGCCTCTCAGGGCGCGGAAATCGCCCTTTCTCTCTCGGCCATATTTTTCACTACGGAATTGCCGGCGCGCCTAGCGGGCAAGGCTGATCTGGTGGAGCACCCGTTGGGCGGACCAGAGCGCCGGGATGCTGTCGGGCCCGCTGAGGCTGTCGAAAGTGAAAGCGGCAGGTGCATCGCCGGCGAGGAGTTGCTGGACGATCGCTGGATCGACGAAGGCGAGGCGTAGCACGCGGGTGACCCAGGATTCGGTGGTGCCGCTGGACGCGGCAAGATCGGCGATGCGCAGCGTCGGATCGGAGGTCAGTTGCTTCCACCACTCGCGCGCCGTGGCGATGGTCTTGAGGAGCTTGTCATCGGTCTGAGGCAGGGCGGCGGTGCCGTTCGGCAACACCAGGCGCAAGGCAAAGCCGGAGCGTTTGAGCTTTACTGGAACGATGATCGGAGCGATCGCGGCATCGGGTGCCGATGCGCTGATCTTTAGCAGCGTCGTGATGCCGTTTGGGTCGAGCATAATGGTGACGCCGTCGCGCTTGATGACGATCCTGCCGACGAGGGTGTTTATCAGGTGGGCGATGGCCGTGTGATCCGCGCCTCGCAGCGTTCCGGCAGCATTGCGGCACACCGCCAGGATCTTGGTGATGTGATCGGCAACGGCGCCCTGATTGAGCTGCTCGATCAGGGCGATCGGGTCATCCAAGCGTTCCGCAAGCTGCGCGCACACCAGCTTCTCGATCTCGGCCGCCGGAAGGCGCATCCCGTTGGCCTTAGCATCCTCGACGCCCAGCTGCAGGTTCCGGCTGACATAGTAGCGGTAGCGCTGACTGCCCTTGCTGGCATGGGAGGCGACCAGCGGCTGTCCGTCCTCATCGAATAGCTTGCCGGCGAGAGGGCTCGGGTGGCTGGCGGCACGCAGATGACTGGTACCGTTGCGATGGTCCTGCAGCTGCACCTGGACCGCCTCCCAGAGCGGCATGTCGATGATGACCGGATGAAGCCCATCGTGAAGCGTCTGTCTGTGCCGGATGCGGCCGATATAGATCGGGTTGGCGAGCATGGCGTAGAGCTCGCCGCGCCCGAAGGGCCGCCCGCCATGAGACTTCCCAGCCTTGGAGATCCGGATTGGCTTGACGATGCCACGCCGATCGATTTCGTCACACAGGCTGCGAACGCTGCCACGCTCGAGATAGAGCTGGAAGATCTGCCGGACGAGTTCGGCATCCTTCTCGACGATGGCGAGCGTGCGCCCGTCCGGCTGATAGCCGAGCGGCGGCGAACCGCCCATCCACATGCCCCTCGCCTTGGAAGCCGCCACCTTGTCGCGAATGCGTTCGGCGGTGACCTCGCGCTCGAACTGGGCGAAGGACAGCAGCATGTTCAGGGTCAGCCGCCCCATGCTGGTGGTGGTATTGAAAGACTGGGTGATCGAGACGAAGGAGGTCCCCGCCTTGTCGAAGGTCTCGACCAGTTTAGCGAAATCGAGCAGCGAGCGGGTCAGGCGATCGACCTTATAGACGACGACGATGTCGACCCGTCCGGTGGCAATGTCGGCCAGCAGGCGCTGGAGCGCAGGCCGCGCCAACGTGCCACCTGAGATGCCGCCATCGTCGTAGCGTTCGCGCAACAGCACCCAACCCTCGCTGGCCTGGCTGGCGACGTAGGCCGAGCAGGCACCATATTGGGCGTCGAGGGAGTTGAAGTCCTGCTCGAGGCCCTCCTCGCTCGACTTGCGGGTATAGACCGCGCAGCGGATCGACCTCATCGTCCTATCCCTTCCTCAAACCGAAGAAGGCAGGTCCCGACCATTGCTGGCCGGTGATCGCCCGCGCCACGGCGCTGAGCGACGTCCATACGCGCCCGTTCCAGAGCACCCTGCCCTGCTCGTCGATGGTCGCGACATGGGTGGTCCCGTGCCATTCTCTGACAAGGCGCATGCCAGCGCCCACCGGCTGCGATCGCTTGCCCTTCGCGATCTGAGCGAGCGCGCGCCGCGCGGAGCTGGGCAGATCACCCAGGGCGGCCGCCTGGAGATGATAGGCCAGCGCCAGCCGCAGCAGCTTCGGGCTGACACCGGGGGCCGGCTGCCCGCTCACCTCCTGCCATCGCTGGCGAAGCTGGGGACCCTCCAGCTCCGCCAGCGCCATCACCTGTTGTTCGACCGTCATGATCAGGCCGCGGCGCGCGCGTCGATGCGATAGCGGCGTATGCCATCGGTGCCGACTTCCGTCAGCAACGTCAGGCAGAGCTTTTTGCGGATGACTGCGGAGAGGAAACCGCGCACCGAATGCGCTTGCCAGCCGGTGACCTCCATCATGTCCGATATGCTGACGCCGTCCTTTTGCTTAAGCTGGTTCAGCACAAGGTCGTTCTTCGTCAACTGCGGCATTATCGTGGTCGGAGCGACGGGCGTCGGCAGCGCCGTAGGAACCTCAGCCGCTCGTGTCGGTGTGGAGACCACCGGGGGTTCTGGCAGTTGAACCGGCGTAACAGCCACCGCCTGCCCGGCGGCCTCTGTCTGCTTACGACGACGGCGCTTTTCAGTTCCCAGCTCCAGCACCCGGGAGCGAATTCGTGCGCGGGACGGGGTGGTCGGCTTGGTGATCGTCATCAGGGCTCTCCTCGGCAGGCCTCCAGTCCATCTGGCGGCACTGCCGAAAGCCCGCGCATTGCGCGGGCAGAGAGTAGATCGGCATCCTTGTGTGAGGCTCAGCCCGACAGCCGAGCGTCCATCGACCTCACAGAAAGTGCATCGAGCAGGGCCCGAGCCTCACCGATCAGCACATCAAGATCGAGTTCCAGGATCATCTGAAACGCGTCCCGTCCCGCGCCCTGCTCGGCACACGCTTGCGCGCTTGCGGTAATGGCGGCGGCGCGGTCCAGTCGTAGCCGCAGCTGCCCAAGTCGCTGCACAAAGTCCACCATCCGTTCCGCCATTTGCCGTCTTCCTCTTTGCCACCTGCACCACTGATGTCGCTCTGTTCCGCCTTGAAGTCGAGTGGAATAAGCGAGCAAAAAGAGTATGTTGAGGCATAGAGTGACGACCCTTCCCGGCAGCCCGAGCGTACCAAGACGGGGGTAAGCGACTGGTTTTGACCCATACCTGCCCCTCCACTGCCCTTTCAGCGACGTCCGCTTTGCGCCCCGATCTCGGTCGTTACCGTGGCGACAGACGCTGCCCAAAAGCGGACACGCGCCTCCTCGCCAAGCACCACGACCCCAGCAACGATGTCGGTGGCCGCCTTCGTGAAGCTCGCCGTTATTTGGAGCGGGAGGGGGCTGACCGTGGACTCACACACCGAAGGCACGGGCAGCACTGCACACCAAAGCTACCGCATCAAATGGGTGCCGGAGCTGGTTCGTCCGGTGCAAATCAAATGAAAATCTAGAATGTGGAGTTCATTGATACCCTAATCGACGCGCCCGGCCATCGTCGTGTTCTCTTCTGTATAGCGGCCAAGTCGTAGCGCTGCCCTTCGAGGGCTACTACGAGGCCATGGACATCAATGCCGAGGTGAACGCGTCGTACAACTACACGCCTAAGCCTCGCCTCTACCGCTCGTGGCGCGTCATCGAGCGCGGCGAGCCCGGCAACTGCCTCGACTCGCCGTGTTGAAATGTGCCGAGCTGCGGAAGGCCGGGTTCAGCAATGAAAGACTGGAGCTGAAGGCGTTCACGAAATGGGACGGGGAGGGGCACGCCCTCTGCATTATCGACGGCAAGTGGGGAATGGATTGGAACGACCGGCCCATTCTCGCCACCCGCAAGGCATTGGCAGCCCGGTCAGAACTTATGACCGTCGTCGCTACCGACGATTGGCGTTAGAGCTACCTAGGACGGTGAGTCACCCTCGATCGTGCCCGAATAGCTATCGCCGCTGGTATCGCTGGCGTGACGCCAAATTTGTCGATCTGCGACCGGCAGAACGTCGGCTCCTTGGCGAACTATTCCGTCCATCTGATATGGCTCGGGCTCACCGAAAACTTTCACATAAAGAGCGCGCGTGTCCCGATATGCGTTCAACATGCCTCGGCGAGTACTGTCGGTAGAGGGAAAGTGGTCGCGCACACGAGGGTCGCCGTCGAAATCTCCCAAAACCGAGACGCAGAATTCGGCATATTGTTTAGTATGCAAGATAAAGAAGTGCCAATACATATCGATATCACCGGCAGGTGCATGAGGCACGCCTGATTTTACCAGTGTAAGAATGTAAAAACGCTTAAATTCTAGTTCAAGCCGTTCCGATAGACGAAGATCGCATTTTCCATACTCGAACATGAGAGGATACGCTTGTTCGCACGAGTATGTTCGCCCGGACCTTATAAGGTCATCAGAAAGTTCATGTGTAATTACTGACAGATCGTAGCCTGCGACGAGCTCGATGCGCTCTGCATTGGCAGGTGTGATGGCAAAAAAAAAGCTATCGCCTCATCACTTATGGTATAAGGAGTACCTGGGTTGAATGGCATGTTGTCCACCTGACGTTAAGGAATCGGATGATCATACCATTTAAAATCTACGGCAAGTGCTAGGTTTCCAGATTCGCTAGCATTGAAGAAAATATTATCAAAATAGGCGGAATCGGAGAGCGCACCCATCAAGATTCGGGGTCTCAATATTTCCGTTGCGGAGATGGAGCGCTTAGAACAGCATGGACGTGCCCTGTTGATGTGCACATAGCACGCTGGGAAGTCCAACGTCGGGAAGCGGCCACCGCCATGGTGTACTCCCCGGTTTAGGCTGTCTGAAGGCGGAGGCGCCTTCGGAACGGACCCGCCCACCGTGTCCAACAACGGGGGATGATGAAAGGGCGCCAGGTCTCTATTTGGCCGTTTGCCTTAGCCGCCGCCCTTTCACACTTTTAGAGTGTAGTAGCGCTTGCATTTGGACCGTGTCGGTGTTCGGCTCCTCCCAGAAAAGAAGAATCCTCGGGGGATGACTGTGCGTAGTTTTCTATCTGCGATGGTTGTTACGCTAATGGCCAGCGGCGCGTTCGCAGAGACGTCGTGCCGGGACGCGGAACGGCTACCCTATGAAATAAAAATGAGCCAGCCAGACCTGCCGGGCCAGAAGGTGGATGACGCCGCTGATGTCAATTTCCACTGGATGTCGAAGGCTTACCAGTTAAACGGCCCAGGACCGACCTACGTTTGGGCAATCGACAACAGCGTGTGCAATGAGGCTGAAAAGCCGCTCGTCCTGAAATGGGAAAGGGCCGACTTCTCCAATTATAGCCACCTGCCTCTCAAAAAAGGGATGGCTATGGTGAGCAGGATCAGTGTCGGCTTCGACAGGCCTCAGGTTGAGGGCAACGTCCCGCTGGTGTTCGGGCTCAACTCCGGCAAGACGGACAGCTCCATATACGTCCGAGCGAGAACGAAGGTGGCCAGCACGGGCGACGCCAAGAGCATCATCGAGCAGGGGCAGCTGCTTTATAGCCAGCTGAGCATAACTGAGACCATCGCCAACGTTATGCGAACAAAATTCTCCGTCCGCACCACAGCCGTATTCAAAGATGGCGAGGGCAGGTTTGAGATGAACCTGGAGGGTCTGCCCCTCAATTATAGGGTGGGGTTTGCTCTGGGTGGTGATGTCGATCAAGCGGCCGAGCAGGGGATGCAGGTCACGCCGCTCGTCAACGTGTCGGATGACCGGGAGTTTATCCAGGCAGTGAACGCCAAGCAGCTGTTGGCTGTGTCCGACCGTGGACGTGAGCTGAAAAGTTTGACCTTCAAGCTGCGCGGGGCGCCAATAATCCAGGTGAGCGAAGTGTTCGTGTTCAACGAAGCCGGTAGACCGGTCGCTCGGGCGCCATTCGCCTTCTTCGGCAATTCTTTCCAGTGAGACACTGATGCTCTCCTTTTCGCAAACTGCTCTCGGCGTGCTGGTGGCTGCCGTAGCCACATTTGTATCGACGCTGTTCCCCACGCCTTTGGGTATGCCCTACCTGGAATGGGTCGGGACCAAGTTCATGCTGGGTTTCAGCGGCTATTTGATGGGTTTGTACGCCGCCCGGCAATCCCGAAGGCGGTCATATCGGGCCAAGCTTGTTGCGGTGGGGAGCATCATTCTGGCCTTCCTTGGCGGCCTCCTTCTCTATGTCACGGCGCTTGCGAACGGTTATCCGGGCTATTTGACCACCTTCCAGCTGTTCGTCTCATACGCCGCCATGGTCATGTCGGTTACCGCGCTGTGCGGATTTGCGGGGCTACAATGGTTTTCCAAGGGCAAGGCGTGACGCGTGGCGCATGTGGGGCATTCGCCGTGGCGGTGGCTATTGCGGTTTCACCCGCGCACGCCCTTGATGCCAAAGGCTTCGCTCGGATGTGTGAGAACGACATATCCGAGGCTACGGCATACGTCAGTGGCGTTTGGGATAAGCGCCGGGATGATATGCTGGTGGTGGGCGGCATCGTTGCCAACGCGATGCCAGACAAGCGGGATTACGAGTTCGTTCGGACGATAGTTGGTGGCAATTTCTGCCTGCCTGCCGATGCCAACCTGGCCATGGTGCTGGTTCAGGCGTGCAAGTGGGTGAAGGCAAACCCCGACAAGGGCAACAACACCGGAAACAGCGCACTCTTCTCGGCCTGGGAAGAGCGCTGGCCGTGCCCGGGACAAAAGTAGCCAGCTGGCATTACGCCCGGCGTGCAAAGCGATCCGAGATCATCGGCCTTCCATAGGCTCGGAAGTGCTCAGCGACGTCTGCCCAAGGTACTGACAGGTCGGGCATGCGCTCCGTACCCCTCCGGCGAGGGCCGCCTTGCGGAGGTTGCGCGATGACGTGAAGTCCTAGGGGTAATCCTAGGAGTAGTCATATGTCCCTTTCGCGAGTGGAGGTGATCACCTCGGTAGAGCGGCGTCGA
>NZ_JBMSDU010000008.1:0-186779 GCF_049445835.1 Ancylobacter sp. VNQ12
GAAGCGGTGCGATCACCGACCACTCGAAATCCGTCAGGTCAAAGCGCGCCATCTCAACCTCCAGGGCTGAGATCAGTGAATCAAAACAATGCTCCGCTGGGAATCCCCTTATGGGTATGTCACCTAGAGCAATCGCACACCAATGGCCCCAGCCGAAGGGCCCTGCCGGATTGCGCCATGTTCCGCCGCCTGTTCGACGCGCCTTATGTGCTGCTCACCCTGGTCTCGCTGTTCTGGTCGGGCAATATCGTGCTTGGACGGCATGTCGCCGGCCAGGTGCCGCCGGTGGCGCTGGCGTGGTTCCGCTGGATGCTGGCCTTCGCGATCCTGCTGCCCTTCACCTGGCGCTATCTCCGGCAGGATTGGCCGATCATCCGCCGCAACCTCGGCGTGCTGACCCTGCTCTCGCTGTCCGGCATCACGCTGTACAACACCATCTACTACTGGGCGCTGCAGTACAGCCCGGCGCTCAACGGGCTCCTGATGACCTCGACCGGCCCGCTGCTGATCGCCGCCTGGTCCTTCGCGCTCATCGGCGAAAAGCTTTCGCTCGGGCAGGCCTTCGGCATCCTGCTGTCACTGACCGGGGTGGTGGTGATCATCTGCCGCGGCGATCTGAGCGTGCTCACCGGCATCGACTTCAACATTGGCGACGTGCTGTTCTTCGTCGCCATGGTGCTCTATGCCTTCTATTCGGCGCTGCTGGCGAAGCGCCCGGCGATGAGCCGCTACGGCTTCCTCGCCTTCTCGCTCGGCTGGGGCGCGGCACTGCTGACGCCCGCCTTCATCTGGGAGCGCTTTGAGGGGCCGTCGCTGCATTTCGACGGGCTGACGCTGGCCTCCATCGTCTATGTCGCGGTCTTCCCGTCGGTGCTGGCCTATCTGTTCTTCAATCGCGGCGTGGAACTGGTCGGCCCCAACCGGGCGGCGCCGTTCTTCCATCTCATGCCGATGTTCGGCTCGGTACTGGCGATCCTGTTCCTCGGCGAGACGCCGCATCTCTACCATGCGGTCGGCTATGCGCTGGTGCTCGGCGGGGTGATCACCGCGACGCTGTATGGACGGCGCAAGGCGGTCAGCCCAGCTCGAAGCTCGTGACGCCGTAGAGTTTGGCGATCTCCACCGGCCTCACCGGCCCAGTATACATGCGCGCGGTTTCGAACACCGGCGCGAGGCCATGACGACGCGCGAGTTCTTGCGCGGCGGCGTTCGGCTCCGGCACATCGAGCACGGTGTCGCCCTGCCCCGCCGCCATGTTGAGCGCCCCATAGACCGCCTCGGCCGCCGCCGCGTCCTCCGCCACCAGCGGCCCGATCTTCCAGCCGTGACGGGCCGGGCGCACCACGCCCCAGCCGGCAAGCCGCCCCTCGCGCAGCACGGCGCGGCCGACATGGCTCGCCGTCCCGAGCCACGCCTTCAGGAAAGCCGCGCGCGGTGCCGGGAAGATCGTCGCGTCGCTGGCCTCGATCGCCTCGAACGGCACGTCGCGAAGATCGACCGTGCCGTCCGATGTCCCCGTCCCGGTACGGCCGGCAAAGCGGATGTTGCGATAGGCAAACTGGAAGCCCTGCGAGGCATAGTTGGCCTGCTGCGCCAGCACGCCGTCGAGGCCGACGGTGCGGTCTCCCGCATGCGCGAGGCCCGCCTGCCAGAGCTTCCAGCCAATGCCGCGCCCGCGCATCTCCGGCCGCGCGATGTAGAAACCGAGAAAGGCGAAATGCGCGTCGTAATTGACCACCGAGATCGTCGCCGCCGGCACGCCCTCGACCTCGGCCACCCAGAAGCCTTCACCATCCATCGCGCCGAAGGCGACCGCGTCGGCGAGGCCCGGATTCCATCCCTCCGTTGCGGCCCAATCGATGGCGAGGGTGATTTCATCACGTAAGAGAGGACGGATATGAACGCTATCGGTCATGAACGGCGCCGCTGATTCGCCTGTAGGAAGTGCATCATGCTCGATGATCTGTTGCTGGGCATCCTCGTCTATATCGCGGTGATGCTTATCCATCTCGGAGCGACATTCCTCCTCGTCGCGCTCATCCGCCCCTATGGCCACTGGTTATGGGAGCGCCCGCATCTGCGGCTCACCCTCGCCTTGCTGGGTGCCAACGTTCTGCTGCTGGCCGCGCATCTGATGGAGGTCGGGCTGTGGGCGACGCTCTATTCCCATCTCGATCTCGTCGACAATGCGGCCGACGCCTATTACTCGGCCTTCCTAAACTACACGACGCTGGGCAGTGGCGAAGCCCACGGCAACCTCCATACGCGGCTGCTCGATCCGATTGCCGCCGGCAGCGGCATATTGATGTTCGGCTGGTCGACCGCCTTGCTGATCTATGTCCTGCAGGGCCATGTCCATAACCTGATCACCACGCGCCGGATTCCGAACCCCGGCGAGACGGCGCGCTCGCGCCACTCGGCCGGCGACGAGATCAGCTAGACGAGAAGACACACGGCCGGTTCCGTGCCGCTCAGTCCTGCGTGCAGCTGGCGATGGGCGGGGCGTTCTCGCCTTTAGTGAGGTCATAGAGGCTGGCCGTATTGCCCTTGGTCCACCAGACGAAGCGGTCGCCGGCATATTTGGCGCCGGAGCCGGCCAGCACATTCGCCATCACCACGAACTCGTCGTTGAAGGCGACGGTCGCCAGCGCGATCGGCGGGGCGTTGATATAGGTCGCCGTCACGCCCTTCAGCTTGTCGCAGCTATAGGTGACCTTGGTGGTGATCACCGAGGAGCCCTTGGGCAGCGGGATGACGATGCGGTCCGCCGCGAGGGCCGGGCCGGCGCATCCGAGCATCATGGCGACGGCGATGAGACGAAATCGAGGTGCGGTCACGGGGCTCACTCCGGCTTGTGATGGGCGTGCCAATGGCGGGCAATGTCGATCCGACGCGTCACCCACACCCGGTCATGCGCCGCAATATGGTCGAGAAAGCGCTCCAGCCCGACAATGCGCCCCGGCCGTCCGACGAGCCGGCAATGCAGCCCGATGTTCAGCATCTTCGGCGCTTCCGCCCCCTCGGCATAGAGTGCATCGAAACTGTCGCGCAGATAGGCGAAGAACTGGTCGGAATTGTTGAAGCCCGCCGCCACGGCAAATCGCATGTCGTTGGTGTCGAGCGTGTAGGGGATCGACAGATGCGGCCCGCGCGGCCCCTCCACCCAGAACGGCAGATCGTCGGAATAGATGTCGGAATCGTAGAGAAACCCGCCCTCCTCCATCACGATCCGCCGCGAATGTTCCGAGGTGCGCCCGGTGTACCAGCCGAGCGGACGCTCGCCGACGATGCGGGTGTGCAAGGCAATCGCAGCGTCGAAATCGGCCTTCTCCGCCTCATAGGTATGGTCGCGATAGTCGATCCATTTCAGCCCGTGACTGGCGATCTCCCACTCGGCCTCCTTCATCGCGGCGACCGCTTCCGGGTTTCGCGCCAGCGCGGTGGCAACGCCATAGACTGTGACCGGCAGGCCGCGCCGGGTGAACAGACGCCACAGCCGCCAGAAGCCGGCGCGCGCGCCATATTCGTAGATCGACTCCATGTTCAGGTGCCGCTGGCCCGGCCAGGGCTGCGCGCCGACGATTTCGGAGAGAAACGCTTCCGACGCCTTGTCACCGTGGAGAATCGAGTTCTCCCCGCCCTCCTCGTAGTTGATGACGAACTGCACCGCGATGCGCGCGCCGCCCGGCCATTTCGGGTCCGGCGGATTGCGGCCATAGCCGATGAGGTCGCGGGGATAGACGGAATCGAATTTGAACATGGGCTGCTACTCGGGCCGGCGCACGGAAATCACTCCCCCCGAGGCTAATGCCTTAGCGGGCCGGGCGGAACATTATCTCGCAGCTGCGGCATAAATCTTGGTTCCCCCTCTCGACAAGCCGGAACAGGCCGGTGTTGATGGCGCAAACAGCTTGAAGGTGTCCGATGTCGCTTCCCGATCCCAGCTTCCTGCTTGCCCGCGCCCCGGTGGTTCCGGTCGTCACGGTCCCGAGCGTCGCCGCCGGCGTCAAGCTCGCCCGCGCTTTGGTCGAAGGCGGCCTGCCGCTGATCGAGGTCACGCTGCGCACGCCGGTGGCGCTGGAAGCCATCGCCGCCATCGCCGCCGAGGTGCCGGACGCGATCGTCGGCGCAGGTACGGTGACGCGGCCCGAACTGGTGCAGAAGTCCATCGAGGCCGGCGCGCGCTTCCTCGTCAGCCCCGGCTGCCCGCCGGCGCTCGCCGAGGCGCTGGCGGAAGCGCCGGTGCCGGTCATGCCCGGCTGCGCCACCGCCACCGAAGCGATGACGCTGCACGCCATGGGCTTCCCCGTGCTGAAGCTGTTCCCGGCCGAATCGGTGGGCGGGGCGAACCTCATCAAGTCGCTCGCCGGCCCGCTGCCGGATCTGCGCTTCTGCCCGACCGGCGGCATCGGCCCGCACAATGTCGGCAACTACCTGTCGCAGCCCAACATCCTCGCGGTGGGCGGCTCCTGGGTGTGCCCCAACGAGGCGGTGGCGCTGGGTGACTGGGAGCAGATCGTCGCCCTGTCCAAGGCCGCCGCCAAGCTGCATCGGGCAGCGTTTCCGGGCTGAGGTAAAGAAAACGCCCGCCAGAGGAACCCGGCGGGCGTTGTTTCTCGACGCAGTGCCGCCGCTCAGAACGCCAGCGGCTTGGCCTGCTTGACCGAGGGAAGCTGCTGCACCTTGTCGAGCAGTTCGGCCGGCACCTTGCCGTCGACCTCGACCAGCGCGATGGCGTCGCCGCCCTGCCGGTCGCGGCCGAGCGCGAAGGTGGCGATATTGATGCCGGCATCGCCCAGAAGGCTGGCGAAGCGGCCGACGAAGCCCGGTCGGTCCTCATTGGTGACGTAGAGCATCGAGGGCGCGAACTCCGCGTCGACCTTGATACCCTTGATGTCCACGATGCGCGGGCGCCCATCGGCGAAGACAGTGCCGGAAATGGAGCGCTCCAGCTTGTCGGTGATGACGGTGAGCGTCACCAGGCTCTCATAGTCGCCGGCGACGTCGCGGGTGGTCTCCTCCACAACGATGCCGCGCTCCTTGGCGACGCTGGGCGCCGAGACGACGTTGACGTCGGCCAGCGCCGGGCGCAGCAGGCCGGCCACCGCTGCCGAGGTCAGCGCCTTGATCTTCAGCCCCGCCACCGCGCCGTCATAGGTGATGCGCACGGTCTTGATGTCGGTGTCGGTCAACTGGCCGGCGAAGGAACCGAGCTTCTCCGCCAGCTCGATGAAGGGCTTCAGCTTCGGGGCCTCCTCCGCCGTGATGGAGGGGAAGTTGACGGCGTTGGAGATGGCGCCGCGCAGCAGATAGTCGCTCATCTGCTCGGCAACCTGCAGCGCGACATTCTCCTGCGCCTCGGTGGTGGAGGCGCCCAGATGCGGCGTGCACACCACATTGGGGTGGCCGAACAGTACGTTGTCGGTGGCCGGCTCGGTCACGAACACGTCAAAGGCCGCGCCCGCGACATGGCCGAAATCCAGCGCCGCCGCGAGCGCCGCCTCGTCGACCAGCCCGCCGCGCGCGCAATTGACGATGCGCACGCCCTTCTTCGTCTTGGCGATCGCCTCGGCGGAGAGCACGTTGCGGGTCTTGTCGGTCAACGGCGTGTGCAGGGTGATGATGTCGGCGCGGGCGAGCAGATCGTCCAGTTCCACCTTCTCCACGCCGATGTCGAGCGCGCGCTCGGGCGAGAGGAAGGGGTCGAAGGCGACGACCTTCATCTTCAGGCCGAGGGCGCGGTCGGCGACGATGGAGCCGATATTGCCGCAGCCGATGATGCCGAGCGTCTTGGCGGTCAGCTCGACGCCCATGAAGCGGTTTTTCTCCCACTTGCCGGCCTGGGTCGAGGCATCGGCGGCGGGGATCTCGCGGGCCAGCGCGAACATCATGGCGATGGCGTGCTCGGCGGTGGTGATGGAGTTGCCGAACGGCGTGTTCATCACGATCACGCCCTTGGCGGTGGCGGCCGGGATGTCGACATTGTCGACGCCGATGCCGGCGCGGCCGACCACCTTGAGCCGCTTGGCGCTCTCCAGGATCTTCGGCGTCACCTTGGTGGCCGAGCGGATGGCGAGGCCGTCATAATTGCCGATGATCTCGGCCAGCTTGTCCTTGTCCTTGCCGAGGTTGGGCTGGAAGTCGACCTCGATGCCGCGATCCCGGAAGATCTGCACGGCGGCCGGGGACAGGGCATCGGAAATGAGAACGCGGGGAGCCATCGGCTTCATCCTGTTCGGAAATGGTTGCGGGCGTCCCGCCGGTGGCGGGAGGACATTTCACCCCGCCGCTGGCGGGAGGGGACGACGAAGCGTTCGTCGGGCAGGCGCTCGAACGTGTTTCCGCGGCGATACGCGGCCGGGAGGAGACAGCCAATTCGCCACGGAACCAGAGCAACCTGCCCCCTCGCCGTCCCCTCGCGTCAGCGGCGAGGGGGATCAGGCGAGGGCGCGATCAGGCCGCCTGCTTGAGCGCCGCCTTGGCGTCCGCGAAGGCCCAGTCGAGCCAGGGCAGCAGCGCCGCGACATCGGAGGTCTCGACCGTGGCGCCCGCCCAGATGCGCAGGCCCGCCGGGGCGTCGCGATAGGCGCCGATGTCATAGGCGACCTTGGCCTTTTCCAGCGCGCCGGCGATCGCCTTGGCGAAAGCCGCCTGTGCGTCGGCCGGCAGCGCCTTCACCTCGGGATCGGAGACCACTAGGCACACCGAGGTGTTCGAGCGCGTCGCCGGGTCCGTGGCGAGGAAGTCGATCCAGGGCGTGCGGGCGACATAATCGGCCAGCACCTTGAAGTTGGCATCGGAGCGCGCGCGCAGGCCCTTGAGCCCGCCGACCTGCTTCGCCCATTGCAGCGCGTCGATATAGTCCTCGACGCAGAGCATGGACGGGGTGTTGATGGTCTCGCCCTCGAAGATGCCCTCGACGATCTTGCCGCCCTTGGTCATGCGGAAGATCTTCGGCAACGGCCATGCCGGTACATAGCTTTCCAGCCGCTCCACCGCGCGCGGGGAGAGAATGAGCATGCCGTGGCCGCCCTCGCCGCCGAGCACCTTCTGCCAGGAGAAGGTCACGACATCGAGCTTGGCCCAGTCGAGATCCTGCGCGAAAGCTGCCGAGGTGGCGTCGCAGATGGTGAGGCCGGTGCGGTCGGCGGCGATCCAGTCGCCATTGGGCACGCGCACGCCGGAGGTAGTGCCGTTCCAGGTGAAGACCACGTCATGGTCGAAATTCACCTGGCCGAGATCGGGGAGCTCACCGTAGCCGGCCTTGAGGACGCGGGCGTCCTTGAGCTTGAGCTGCTTGGCGACATCCGTCACCCAGCCTTCGCCGAAGCTCTCCCACGCCAGCAGGTCGACCGGGCGGGCGCCGAGCAGCGACCACAGCGCCATCTCGACCGCGCCGGTGTCCGAGGCGGGAACGATGCCGATGCGGTAATCGGCGGGAATATCGAGGACCTCGCGGGTCAGGTCGATGGCCAGCTTCAGCTTGGCCTTGCCGACCTTGGCGCGGTGGGAGCGGCCGAGCGGCGCATCGCTCAGGGCTTCCAGCGTCCAGCCGGGACGCTTGGCGCAGGGACCAGACGAGAAATTGGGATTGGCCGGCTTCGCCGCCGGCAGAGCGATATTCGTCATATGAGCCATCCTTCCAGATGGGTGCCCCTCGGTGGGGAGGGGTAGCCCGGAACGGGATGTACTCCCGGCCGTGGAAGGTCGCAAGCGGATTTTCCGCCGGGCCAGCGGACCGGATCAGTCGATCAGGTAGCGCGCGCCGAGGCGGATCTCGTGCGCGGTCTGGTCGAGGTCCGGCAGGCCGCCGCCGAGGCTGACGCCGTCGAGATTGAGATAGCGGTAGCCGACATCCACCTGCCAGTTCGGCCCGGTGGAAATCGCGATACCCGCCATCAATGCCCAGGCGACTCCCCAGCCATCGGTGTCACCGATGTCGGTGCCGAGCAGTTCGATGTCCGCGAGCGAGATGTAGCCGGCGCCAACGCCGCCGCCGAGATAGGGCGTCACGCTACCCCAATGGGCGAAGTCGACATAGACATTGGCGAGCGCGGTCGCGACGCTGAATTTGCCGGACAACGGACCGAGACCGTAATCCGCGCGGGAGCGGTAGTCGCCGGTCACGTCGACGCGCAGCCAGTCATTCAGCCGCACGCCCGCGCCGATGCCGAACACGGCCGCGTCGTCGATGGTCGCAGCCGTCACCGGCGTGAAATCGAGATCGGACCATTTCGGCTTGTCGTTGACGACATAGCCGATGTCGCCGCGCAGGTACCAGCCGCTGGTGGTCTCGATCTCAGGCGCATTGGCGAGCAGATCGTCCGCCGCGCGCAGATCCGCCGCCGCGGCCGGGACACAAAGCCCCGCCCCCGCCAACCCACCGACCGCGAGCCCGAAAGCCAGCCTCACCCGCATCGCAACCGCGCGCGCCATATGCGTTACCCCCGACGCGCCGGATCGCTTCCGGCAGCCTTCGACAGCCGCGAATGTCGCGCAGATAGCTTAAGGACGGCTTAACCTTAACACTTAACCATATTCCGGTGCCGGATCCTGCCCATCACCCCTGCCGAGCGGCGCGGGCGGCTGCCTCCAGATGCGGCACCAGTTCCGGCTCCAGCTTCAGCGCCATGGCAAGGCGCGCAAGGAAGGCGCGCTCGGCGCTCGTGTCCGCGTCGATGGTCAGCAGCGCGGAGATGTAGACCTCCGCCGCCTGCTCGGCATTGGTGACGCTGCCGGCAATGTCCTGCACGCTCGCCGGCTTCGCCAGTTCGTCGGCGAGGAAGCGCTCGGCCTCGTCGAGCCGCGCCCCCTGCTCGTTGAGCTTGCCGCTGATCGCGAGGCGCTCGCTCTCGTCGACATGCCCGTCGGCCAGCGAGGCCGCGATCATGGTGCGCAGCAGGGTGACCGGGAAATGCGTGTGGTCGGCCTGCGCCGGATGAAAGGGCGAGTGCTCGGGCGGCAGCGGCTGCTGCGGCGGCAGCGGGGTGGCGGCCTGCTGCGGCTGCTGGCCCTGCTGGTAATTCTGGTAGGCCTTGTAGGCCAGCGTACCGACAAGGGCGAGGCCGCCGAGCGCGACGGCATTCTTCGCCACCTTGCGGCCGCCCTTCGAGCCGAGCACCAGCGACACCAGCGCGCCGGCCGCGGCGCCCGAGGCGAGCGAGCCGCCGTTGCCGGCCAGATAGTCCTTCGCCCGGCCGACAAGGTCGCCGCTGCCCGAGGACTGCCCGCCCGGAGCGCCGGAGAGCCCTCCTGTCAGGCCGCCGATCAGGTCGCCAAGGCCGCCGGCCGAACCGCCCTCCTGCCGGGCCGGCAGGTTGCCCTGGCTTGTCCCCGGCGATCCGAGGAACTGGTCGAGAAGCCGCTTGGCGTCGAAATTTCCGCTGTTGAACATGTCTCGTCCCGATCTGATGGCCATCCGGAGTTAAGCACCGATCATGGCTTCCGCAAGGAAAGCGCCGGTCGCATTTCGTCTTCCAGCTTAAGCCCCCGACGACAGCGGCCGCATGACGCGTATCAACGCGGCAATGCGCGGGTTCTCGCGGGGGGCGAAACGTCGCCGATCGACAAGCAATGTCGCTTCCGTTCAACCATAGCGCCGAAACAATGCTCGCCGTCCCGAGCCTGCCGCGCGAGCATGTCGCATCAACGTCATGCGTCGCCCTCTCCTTCAGCGAGGTCGTCAGCGTTGGAGGCAGATGTGCAGAAATTCTCCGGCTTCGAGCTTTTCCGCCGCGCGCTCGGCGGCCACAAGAGCTGGCAGCCCCAGTGGCGCACCCCCGAGCCCAAGCCCGAATACGATGTGATCATCGTCGGCGCCGGCGGACATGGCCTGGCCGCGGCCTATTACCTCGCCAAGGAGCACGGCATGTCCCGCGTCGCGGTGATCGAGCGCGGCTGGCTCGGCGGCGGTAATACCGGCCGCAACACCACCATCGTGCGCTCCAACTACCTGTTCGACGAGAGCGCCGCGCTCTACGAGCACGCGGTGAAGCTGTGGGAAGGCCTGTCGCAGGACCTGAACTACAATGTGATGTATTCGGCGCGCGGCGTGCTCATGCTGGCGCACAACCATCACGACGAGATCAGCTTCAAGCGCCATGTCCACTCGAACCGCCTCAACGGCGTCGACAATGAGTGGCTGAGCGCCGAGCAGGTGAAGGAATTCTGCCCGCAGCTCAACATCAAGAGCATGCGCTACCCCATCATCGGCGGCGCGCTGCAACGGCGCGGCGGCACCGCCCGGCACGATGCGGTGGCCTGGGGCTTTGCCCGCGGCGCGGATTCGCGCGGTGTCGACATCATCCAGAACTGCGAGGTCACCGGCATACGCCGCGGGCCGAGCGGCGCTGTCGAGGGGGTCGAAACCTCCAGGGGTTTCATCCGGGCGAAGAAGGTCGGCGTCTCCGCCGCGGGCCATACCTCGGTGGTGATGGCGATGGCCGGCGTGCGCATGCCGCTGGAAAGCTACCCGCTGCAAGCTCTCGTGTCGGAGCCGGTGAAGCCGGCCTTCCCGACGGTGGTGATGAGCAATACCATCCACGCCTATATCTCGCAGTCCGACAAGGGCGAGATGGTGATCGGCGCCGGCACCGACGCCTACACCTCCTACTCGCAGCGCGGCGCGCTGCACGTCACCACCCATACGCTCGACGCCATCTGCGAGCTGGTCCCGCAGTTCCGCCGCCTGCGCATGCTGCGCAACTGGGGTGGCATCGTCGACGTGACGCCCGACCGCTCGCCCATCATCGCCAAGACGCCGGTTCCCGGCCTCTATGTGAATTGCGGCTGGGGCACCGGCGGCTTCAAGGCGACGCCGGGCTCGGGCAACGTCTTCGCTCACACCATTGCGAAGGACGAGCCGCACCCGATCAACGCGCCCTTCACGCTGGAGCGCTTCCGCGACGGTTTCCTCATCGACGAAGCGGCCGCCGCCGCCGTCGCGCACTGAGAGGCAAGCATGCTCATCATCGACTGCCCCTGGTGCGGCGCGCGGCCCGAGGTCGAGTTCCGCTATGGCGGCGAGGCGCATGTCGCCCGCCCCGCCGATCCCTCCGCCCTGTCCGACCAGGAATGGGCCGACTTCCTGTACAACCGCACCAATCCCAAGGGCCTGCACGCCGAGCGCTGGCGCCACATCCATGGCTGCGGACGTTACTTCAACGCCGTGCGCGACACGGTGAGCGACTTCTTCGTCGTCACCTACAAGGCTGGCGAAGCGCGGCCGGATATTGGCGGGGACAAGTGAGATGACCAACCGCTTCCGCACCGCCTCGGGCGGCCGCGTCGACCGTTCCGCCTCGGTCTCCTTCCGCTTCGACGGCAAGACCTTCACCGGCTACAAGGGCGATACGCTTGCCTCGGCGCTGATCGCCAACGGCGTCCACCTCATTGGCCGCTCGTTCAAATATCACCGCCCGCGCGGCTTCCTTTCCGCCGGTTCCGACGAGCCGAACGCGCTGGTCAATGTCTCCCGCGACGCCGCCCGCTCGGCGCCGAACCTGCGCGCTACGCAGGTCGAACTCTATGAGGGGCTGAAGGCGACGAGCCAGAACCGCTGGCCCTCGCTCTCTTTCGATGCCGGCGCGCTGAACGACCTCGCCTCGCCCTTCCTGCCCTCCGGCTTCTACTACAAGACCTTCATGTGGCCGGCCGGCGCATGGAAGAGCTTCTACGAGCCGAAGATTCGCGCCATGGCGGGCCTCGGCGTGGCGCCGACCCTGCCGGACCCGGACCGCTACACCCAGAACTACGCCCATTGCGACGTGCTGGTCGTCGGCTCCGGCCCGGCCGGCCTTGCGGCCGCGCTGGCGGCGGCGGAGAGCGGCGCCAAGGTTTGGCTGGTCGACGAGCAGGCTGAATTCGGCGGCTCGCTGCTCTCCGAGCTGACCGCGACCATCGAAGGAAAGCCGGCTAAAGAGTGGCTGGCGGACACCCTCGCCACCCTTGCGGCGAAGGACAACGTCACGCTCAAGCCGCGCACCACCGCGTTCGCCTATTTCCCGCACAACATGATCGCGCTGGTCGAGCGCGTGACCGAGCACCTCGCCTCCCCCGGCACCGAGCTGCCGCGCGAGCGGCTCTGGCAGCTGCGCGCTAAGGAAGTCGTGCTGGCGGCCGGCGCGCTCGAGCGCCCGCTGGTGTTTCCGGACAATGACCGGCCCGGCGTGCTGCTGGCGGATTCCGGGCGGACCTATCTCAACCGCTATGGTGCGAAGCCCGGCGAGCGCGCGGTGATCTTCACCGCCTGCGATGCCGGCTACCGCGCCGCGCTCGACCTCAAGGCCGGCGGCGTCACCATCGCCGCCATCGCCGACCTGCGCCGCGAGCTGCACGGTGAATTGCCGACCCGCGCGCTGGCGGCCGGCATCGACGTGCGCCCCGGCACGGTAGTCACCGGCACGTCGGGGCGCCTGCGCGTCTCCGCTGCCCAGCTCGCCAAGATCGCGGGCGGGCCGAGCATCGACCCGGTCGGGCCCTCCGAGACGATCGCCTGCGACACCGTGCTGATGTCCGGCGGCTTCACCCCGAGCGTGCACCTGTTCTCGCAGTCGCGCGGCAAGCTGGTGTGGGACGCCGAGACCGCCGCCTATCTCCCCGGCACCTCGGTCGAGCGCGAGCGCTCGGCCGGCGCCTGCCGCGGTGTCACCGGCCTCCAGCGCGTACTGGAAGACGGCTATGCGCAGGGCGAGGCAGCGGCGAAGGCCGCGCGTGAGGTCGCGTCGCCGGCGCGCGGCGCCACGCCGCTGCCCGGCACGTCCTCGCGCGCCTTCCCGGCCGCGGCCGACGATCTCGGCACGGATGGCTTCATCGGCGCCACGCCGCATGCGCGCAACCCTGCCCTCACCAAGGCCTTTGTCGACTGGCAGAACGACGTCACCGCCAAGGACATCAAGCTGGCCACCCGCGAAGGCATGCGCTCCATCGAGCATGTGAAGCGCTACACCACCACCGGCATGGCGACCGACCAGGGCAAGACGTCGAACATGAACGCCCTCGGCATCGTCTCCGAGGCGCTCGGCGAGAGCGTGCCGAAGATCGGGCTCACCACCTTCCGCCCGCCCTTCACCCCGACCACCTTCGGCATCTTCGCCGGCGAGGCGCGCGGCGACCTGTTCGATCCGCTGCGCAAGACCGCGATCCACGACTGGGCGGCCGAGCACGGCGCCGCCTTCGAGGATGTGAGCTTGTGGAAGCGCGCCTGGTATTTCCCCGAGGCCGGGGAAGACCTGCATGCCGCCGTCGCCCGCGAGTGCAGGGCGGTGCGCTCGGGCGTCGGCATGTTCGACGCCTCGACGCTCGGCAAGATAGAGATCGTCGGCCCGGATGCCGCCGAGTTCATGAACCGCATCTACACCAACGCCTGGGCCAAGCTGGAGCCCGGCCGGCTGCGTTACGGCGTCATGCTGCGCGAGGACGGCTTCGTCATGGATGACGGCGTCGTCGGCCGCATGGCGCCGGACCGCTTCCATGTCACCACCACCACCGGCGGCGCCCCGCGCGTGCTTGCCCATATGGAGGACTATCTCCAGACCGAGTGGCCGGACCTCGATGTGTGGCTCACCTCCACCACCGAGCAATGGGCGGTCATCGCCGTGCAGGGTCCGAAGGCCCGCGAGGTGCTCGCGCCTCTCATCGAGGGCATCGACCTCTCCAAGGAAGCCTTCCCGCATATGAGCGTGCGCGAGGGCACCATTCTCGGCGTGCCGACCCGGCTGTTCAGCGTGTCCTTCACCGGCGAGCTGGGCTTCGAGGTCAATGTGCCGGCGCAGTATGGCCGCTTCGCCTGGGAAGCCATCTACGCCGCCGGCGAGCGCTTCGGCATCACGCCTTACGGCACCGAGACCATGCATGTGCTGCGCGCCGAGAAGGGCTACATCATCGTCGGCCAGGAGACCGACGGCACGCAGGTGCCGGACGACGTGAATCTGGGCTGGGCGGTCGGCAAGGCGAAGAAGGACTTCGTCGGCAAGCGTTCGCTCGCCCGCGACGCCATGTCCGCACCGGACCGCAAGCAACTCGTCGGCCTGAAGACCACCGATCCCCGGACGGTGCTGGAGGAAGGCGCGCAGATCGTCGCCGATCCCAAGGCGCCGGTGCCGGTGCCGATGCTCGGCTTCGTCACCTCCTCCTACCACAGCGCCGTGCTCGGCCGCTCCATCGCGCTTGCCCTGATCAAGGGCGGGCGCGCCCGCATCGGCTCCCGCCTGTCGGTGCCGATGCAGGACCGCGTGATCGAGGTCGAAGTGGTGGAACCCGTGTTCTATGACCCCAAGGGAGAGCGCCTGAATGGCTGAGCCCCTCGCCGCCTACCCGCTCGACGCTCTGGTCGCCCGGTCGCCTCACATCGAGGCCGCGCGCCTCATAGCCCTCGGCCCGGCGGCGCGCCTCGCCTTTCGTGGTCGCGAGGCCGCTATTCAAGCCGCCGAGGAAGCCTTCGGCGTCGCCCTGCCGCGCGAGTCCAACCGGCGCAACGAGGCGAACGGCCGCCACGCTTTGTGGCTCGGCCCGGACGAGTGGATCCTGCTCGCGCCCGGTGCGGATCCAGCCCCGATCTTCGCGGCGATCGAGGCCGCCACCGCTGGCCTGCCGCATTCGCTGGTGGATGTCTCCGCGCGCAGCGTCGGCGTCGAACTGGCCGGCCCCAAGGCCGCCTTCGTGCTGAACCAGGGCAACCCGCTCGACCTGTCGCTGGAAGCCTTCCCGGTCGGCGCCTCGACGCGCACCGTCTTCCACAAGGCGGAGATCGTGCTGTCGCGCATCGCTGACGACGTGTTCCACATCGACGTCTGGCGCTCCTTCGCGCCCTATGTCTGGGAGCTTCTGGAACAGGGCCGGCGCGAGCTGGCCTAACCCTTTCCCCCGAACGATACGGCCCCGGACGGTCACAGATTGCCCGGGTTTGCGCGCCACAAAGGCGCCAAGGGCGGCAAACGCCCGCACAAGAACAACCTGCCATCAGAGGACACCGCCGGCGCATCTCACCGCGTCCGGTCGAGGGACACAGCTGCGCGCATGATCAGCGTCTTCGAGCTTTTCAAGATCGGCATCGGCCCATCCTCCTCCCATACGGTGGGGCCGATGGTGGCGGCAGCGAGTTTCGTCAGCGATCTCGCTGCCTCCGGTGCCCTCGCCCGCACGGCGTGCGTCGAGACCGTGCTCTATGGCTCGCTGGCCTGGACCGGAAAGGGCCACGGTACCGACAAGGCGGTGATCCTCGGCCTCGCCGGCCAGCGCCCGCAAACCGTCGACCCCGACCATGCCGAGGCCCTGGTCGCAGAGGCCGTGAGCCATCGCCGCCTGTTCCTGGCCGAGCGGCACGGCGTGCCTTTCGACGCCGAGCGGGACATCCGCTTTGACGGCGTCTCCGCCACGCCCAAGCACCCCAACACGCTGGCCTTCCGCGCCTTCGACGCGGAAGGCGCGCTTATCGTCGAGGAGCGCTGGTGCTCCATCGGCGGCGGCTTCGTGGTGCGCGAGGAAGCGGTCGGGCAGCCGGCGCCGCCCGACGAGATCGCCCTGCCCTACCCTTTCCACAACGCCCGCGAATTGCTGGCGGTCGCGGAGAGCGCGGGCCTGACCATCGCCGAGCTTGTGCTCGCCAACGAGCAGGCGCGGCGCCCGGCGGACGAGGTCACCGCGCATCTCGACGCCATCGTCGACGCCATGATGTCCTGCGTCGATCGCGGCATCGCCACCTCGGGCGAACTGCCCGGCGGACTGAAGGTGCGCCGCCGCGCCAAGGCGATCCACGACACGCTGCTGACGCGCAATGCCCGCACCCCGCATGAGGTTATGGACTGGGTCAGCCTCTACGCCATCGCGGTGAACGAGGAGAACGCCGCCGGCGGGCGTGTCGTCACCGCCCCCACCAATGGCGCGGCCGGCGTGGTTCCGGCGACGCTGCGCTATTATCTCGACCATTGTTCCAGCGCGAGCCGCGCCGGCATGCACGCCTTCCTGCTCACGGCGACCGCCATCGGCGCGCTGTTCAAGATGAACGCGTCGATCTCCGGTGCCGAGGTCGGCTGCCAGGGCGAGGTCGGCGTCGCCTGTTCCATGGCGGCGGCGGGTCTTGCCAGCGCGCTCGGCGGCAGCAACGCGCAGATCGAGAACGCCGCCGAAATCGGCATGGAACATCATCTCGGCATGACCTGCGACCCCATCGGCGGCCTCGTGCAGGTGCCCTGCATCGAACGCAATGCCTTCGGGGCGATCAGCGCCGTCAACGCGGCTTCGCTGGCGCTGCATGGCGACGGCACACACATCGTCTCGCTCGACAAGGTCATCGTCACCATGCGCGAAACCGGCCGCGACATGGCGACCAAATACAAGGAGACCTCGCTCGGCGGTCTCGCGGTGAACCTGCCCGAATGCTGAAGCCTGGCCGCCCCCGCGACGAATCGGCGCCGTCCTTGCTACGCCACGCTGCAAATTTGCTATGCTGCACGTCGGAGCAGGCAATGAACCAGCAACGCCCCCTTTCGAGGACCTCGCCCGGCACCGGCCCAGGCTCGCCGGCGGCTGCGGCCGTGCCGGTGCTGAATGTCGGTTTCGTGCTGACCGACAACTTCACCCTCTCGGCTTTCTCGCTGATGGTGGACCAGTTCCGCCTCGCCGCGGACGATGGCGACCGCTCGCGGCCGATCCGCGCCCGCTGGCAGGTCATGTCCTCGCATCCCGAGCCGATCCGGGCGAGTTGCGGCGTCACCGTCTCGCCTTCCGGCCCGCTCGCTGAGCCGACGGGCTTCGACTACATCATCGTCGTTGGTGGCCTGCTGCATGGCGGCCAGCATGTCGACGACGAGACCGTCGCCTGGCTCAAGCGCGGGGCGCGTGCCGGCGTGCCGCTGGTCGGCGTCTGTACCGGTTCCTTCGTGCTCGCCCGTGCCGGGCTGATGACCGGCCGGCGCTGCTGCGTCTCCTGGTATCACTATCAGGACTTCCTCGAGGAATTCCCGCACCACACGCCGGTGGCCGACCGGCTCTATGTCATCGATGGCGACCGCATCACCTGCGCGGGCGGCGGCGGCGCGGCGGATCTCGCCACCGCGCTGGTGGAGAAGCATCTCGGCCGCTCAGCGGCGCAGAAGGGCCGGCACATCCTGCAGCTCGACCGGCAGCGGCCGGGTAGCGAGTCCCAGCCGCACCCACCGATCGCCGACCTCGTCGCCGACGACCGCGTGCGCCGCGCCCTGCTGATGATGGAACAGCACCTCGCCGATCCGCTGCCAATCGCCGACATCGCCCGCAGGCTGCAACTTTCCACCCGCCAGTTGGAACGCCTGTTCCAGACCGTGATGGGCCAGCGCCCCGCCGAGTTCTACCGGGGCCTCCGACTGCGCTATGCCCGCTTCCTGCTCGACACCACCGGCCGCTCGGTGACCGACATCGCGCTGGAGGCCGGCTTCTCCGACTGCGCGCATTTCTCCCGCCAATTCAAGGCGCAGCATGGTTTCACGCCGTCCGACGCGCGGGCGCAGTCCCCCGGCCCGATGGCGCGAAACCTCGCCGCGCAGCGCCTGTTCGAATAGCTGTCGAGCGGCGCGCCGGCCGTTCACCGGATGGACAGCCGCACATAGTCCGCGCTGACCGCGATCCGGGTCGTCGCCGTGGGATCGTTCGACAGCGCGGTGTCGACCAGCGCCGCCTTGGCATCGACCTGCCAGCCCACCTTCGCGCCGGCCCCCAGCGCAATCTCGGCATCGAGCGAGCCGACCGCGAAGCTCACCGCGCGCGGCGCGCCTTCCCCCGTATTGAGCCGCGCCCGCAGTGCGGTTCCACTGACGTCGACCTGCTCGACCGCGCCGGAGAATTCGACATCGCCAGCGCGCGTGTCGATGACGAGCGTGCCGAAACGCCCGTCGAGCCGGGCCTGCACCGCCTGCACCGCGATATCGACCGACACGCCCAGCGGCAGCTGGGCCGTCAGTTCCACCGTGCAATCGGAGGTCTCGAGGAAGGAGGGCGTCACCACATCGACATGGAGCACCGTGCCCTCCACCCACATGCGGCTCGACGTGCGGCAGTCATTATAGAACCAGCTCGAATACCAGCGGGAGAACCAGCCGGAGCGCCGGGCACCGAGCCGGGCCTCCATCGGCCCGCCCGCCTGTGCGGTGAGCACGAGCGCGGCGGCATCGCCGGTGATCTCGACCCGCTGCACGCGAGAGACGTCGAGCCGGCTCGGCTGCGCTACGGCGAGCCCCGGCAGGGCGAGCAGAAAGGCCAGGGTGATCAGGGCCATCTTCATAGAAGGCTCTCCGGAAATGAAACGATGCCTCACTTTCGCTTTCAGCCGCTTCGGCCGCGATCTCGATCACGTTTCAGGTCGACCTCATCCGCGATCCGGGCCAGAACGGCATGACTTCACCGGTTACACCCATGATCTTCGTCCCGCTGCCCTTCGTCGTCGCGCTGATCCTGTCGCTGCTGGCCATACGCCTCGTGCGGTCCGAGGAGGGCGGGCGCCATCACGCCCTGTTCCTCGCGCTGATCACGGCCTACGCCGTGCAATCGGTGCTGGTCGGCCTGCGCTGGGGCTATGATCTGCGCGCCGTGCTGCCGTTCCAGGCGGTGCTGGCGGGCTTCATCGCGCCGCTCGCCTATGTCGCCTTCCGCAGCCTCACCGAGGACGACGCGAAAGACGGCGCCGCCCGGCTGTGGCCGCATCTGGTCCTGCCGCCGCTGGCGGTGGCGGTGCTGTTCGCCTGGCAGCCGGCGCCTATCGGGCCGCTGATGGTGGCGCTGTTCCTCGCCTATGGCGGCGGCCTGTTCTGGCTTGCCCGGCGCGGGCCGGACGGGCTGGTCGGTTCGCGGCTCGACGGCGCCGTGCGGTCCTATCGCGCGCTCATTCTCACCGCGAGCGCGCTCATCGGTTCGGCGTTGATGGATGTGGTGATCTCGTTCGATCTCGACTGGACCGGCGGGCGGAATACGCCGGCGCTGATCGCCTCGTTCAATGTCGTCGCCCTGCTGGTGCTGGGTGCCGCCGCCGCCGCCGCCGATTCCGGCGCGACGGAAGTCTCGGACGAGGCGCCCATCGCCGCGCCGGAGACTTCCGCTCACGATGAGACGGCGGAAGATCTCGCGGCGGAAGATGCCGCCATCCTCGCCGCGCTCGAAGCGCTGATGCGCGAACGCCGGCTCTACACCGATGCCGATCTCGATCTCGGCCGCCTCGCCCGGCGCCTCGTCCTGCCGGCCCGGCGCCTGTCGCAGGCGATCAACCGCGCCCATGGCGTCAGCGTCTCGCACTATGTCAACGACCTGCGCATCCGCGAGGCGCAGCGCCTGCTCATCGAAACCGACCTGCCGGTGACGCGGGTGATGATGGAGGCCGGCTTCCTCACCAAGTCCAACTTCAACCGCGAATTCCGCCGCATGGCGGGCACCAGCCCCTCCGCTTGGCGACGGGAGAGGGCGAAAGCGTAGAGCCACCTCTCACGCCTGCGGGAAATGTCGGCTACAGGAAAGGTACTGTCGCATTCGTGAAAGTCGGCAACGCGCTTCCGTCGAACAATTCCAGACATGACAAGCGGGCTCGGGACCCGCGAGGGAGAACAAGTCGATGCTGGATTCCACGCAAACGCCGCTCAAGGCACTGCTGCGCCGCCGCAAGCCGGGCTACAGCCTGGAGGCTCCGTTCTACACCAGCCCCGAGATCTTCGAGGCCGACATGGAGGTCATCTTCGGCCGCCACTGGATCTTCGTCGGCGTCGAGCCGGACATCCCGGAGCCGGGCGACGCGATGACGCTCGACATCGGCAAGTACTCCATCGCCATCGTGCGCGACGACGACAACGAGGTCCGCGCCTTCCACAATGTCTGCCGCCATCGCGGCGCGCGCCTCGTGCTCGATTACAAGACCACGGTCGGTAATCTGGTCTGCCGCTACCATTCCTGGACCTACGGTCTCGACGGCAAGCTGATCTTCGCCGAGCATATGGGCCAGGATTTCGATCCCGGCTGCCATGGCCTCAAGCCCGTGCATGTGCGCTCGCTGGAAGGCCTGATCTTCGTCTGCCTCAGCGACGATCCGCCGGCCGATTTCGACGTCATGGCCGCGCGCATGGCGCCCTATCTCGCCCCGCACGACCTGAGAAACGCCAAGGTCGCCTTCGAGAAGGACATCATCGAGCCGGGCAACTGGAAGCTCACCATGGAGAACAACCGCGAGTGCTATCACTGCGCGGGCAACCATCCCGAGCTCACCGTGCCGCTGTTCGCCTATGGCTTCGGCTTCGCCCCGGAAGAGCTGGACGACCACGGCCGCAAGGAGGCCGAGGATTACGCCAGGCTCGTGACCACCTCGCATCGCGAATGGGAAAGCTGCGGCTTCCCCTCGGAAATGATCGAGCATCTCGACGACATGGTGACGGGGTACCGCACCGAGCGCCTGCCGCTGGCCGGCGACGGCGAGAGCCACACCAACGACACCAAGGCGGCCTGCAAGAAGCTGCTCGGCACCATCAACGACCCCCGGCACGGCGCGCTGCACTTCTGGACCCAGCCGAATTCGTGGCACCATTTCATGTCCGACCACGCGGTGGTGTTCTCGGTGCTGCCGCTCGATGCCGAACGCTCGCTGCTGCGCACCAAGTGGCTGGTGCACAAGGATGCGGTCGAGGGCGTCGATTACGACCTCGAAAACCTCGTCGGCGTGTGGGACGCCACCAACGATCAGGACTCGACGCTGGTCGGCTACTGCCAGGAAGGCGCGCGCTCGCCGGCCTATGAGCCCGGCCCCTACTCGCCGCACACCGAGATGCTCGTGGACAAGTTCTGCAACTGGTACATCGGCCGCATGGCCGAGCACACCGGGCGCTGAAACCCGATCGCGACCTCCCCTTGCCTACCTCTCTCCCCGGCGGGGAGAGGGGCTAAGGTCGTTGATGCGACGACACTGAAAGACCGGAACACCATGGACGCCGCCACTCCCACCGTCTCGCCCGACCCCGCCGCGCTGCGCCTCACTGGCAATCTCCCGCAATGGGATCCGGAGGCCGACGACGCCCTGATCGTGCGCGAGATCCGCGACGAGACGGCGGATGTGAAGACCTTCGTCCTGGCGCCGAAGAATCCCGTCATCTTCCGCTACGCGCCCGGCCAGTTCCTCACCCTCGATCTCGAAATCGGCGGCGAGAACATCAACCGCTGCTACACCATCGCCTCCGCGCCCACGCGCCCGCACACGCTGTCCATCACCGTGAAGCGCGTGCCGAACGGGCCGGTGTCGAACTTCCTGCACGACCATGTGAAGGTCGGCTCGGTGCTGCGCGCGGTCGGGCCGATGGGCGATTTCTCCTGCCTCATACAGGGCACGCCTTCACCCGCGCCGAAATATCTGTTCCTGTCCGGCGGCAGCGGCATCACCCCGCTGATGTCGATGTCCCGCACCTTCCACGACCTCGGCGAGGGGCGCGACATCGTCTTCGTGCATGCGGCGCGCTCGCCGGCCGACATCATCTTCCGTGCCGAGCTGGAACTGATGGCGCGGAACAGCAGGAACTTCCGCTTCGCTCCGGTCTGCGAGGCCGACTCGCCGTTCGAGCCGTGGCACGGCCTGCGCGGCCGGCTGAATCTCGGCGCGCTCAACCACATCGCGCCGGACTACAGGGAGCGCGAGGTCTTTGTCTGCGGCCCCTCGGCCTTCATGGCGGCGGTACGCGAGATGCTGAAGGGCGCGGGCTTCGACATGACCCGCCATCACGAGGAGAGTTTCGACTTCGCCGAACTCGCGCGGGCCGAACCCGACATCGCGGCCGAGGTCACGTCGGCCGAAGGGCTACAGGCGGTCGACCATGCGCTGGAAGAAGCCGCGCCGGCCGTCACCACCTATACCGTTGCCTTCGCCAAGCAGAACCGCACCATCGAGTGCCGCTCCGACATGTTCGTGCTCGACGCGGCGCGCCGGGCCGGGGTGCGCCTGCCGTCCTCCTGCTCGAAGGGGCTGTGCGGCACCTGCAAGTCGAAGCTGGTCTCGGGCACGGTGGACATGAAGCATGGCGGCGGCATCCGCCAGCGCGAGATCGATGCCGGCATGGCGCTGCTGTGCTGCTCCAAGCCCACCAGCGACCTCGTGGTCGATCGCTGAACTCCGCCGCGGCGCGGTCAGCGGACCAGATCGATCGCGCCGCTGACCGCCTGCTTCACCGAGTCGATCGCGGAGGACGCGCCGTCGCGCACCGCCCCATACGCGCTCTGCGTGCCCTCGACCGTACGCTCGACGAGCTCGCCGGGGCTCGGCAGCGAGAAACCTTCGCTTTCGGCCGCGACGACCGGCGCCGGAGGCGGCACCGTGGCCCGCGGCTCGGCCGGCTCCATGACCGAATAGGAAGCCCGGATGATCATCGGGTCGCGCGTGTCGCACGCGCCCTCGCAGCGGTCGAACCGCTCCACGCCGCTCGGCAGGGTGCTGGCCGTCTCGGCGACATGTTTGGTCGGCACGGGTTTGGCCGGTGCCGGCTTGACGGCGGCGACCACCGGCTTTGACGGCGGCGTCGGCTGATACAGCGCGGCCGGGTCGATCGCGCGGAGCAGGCCCGGAATCCCCTGACGGTCGGCCTTGCGCGCCGCCTCCGCCTCATTGAGCAGCACCTCGCTGGGCTCGTCGATGAGGCGGGCGATTTCTCTCTGTTGCGTCTGCTGGGTAAGCCCGCGCTGATAACCGTGGTCATCGGCGACGACATAGGCTCCCACCCCGATGAACACGGCGAAGCCGGCCGGCAGCAGGATGCGTCCGGGAAGCCAGCCATGGAAAGAGCTGAGCGATGTTGTCATGATGCGCATGGAATGATCCTCGCGTTTCGATGACGCCATTTCGTCGTTGACGGGAGGCATTTTTGCGGCGGCATTGCTGCCCGGCGATGACGATCACTGGGAATTTGTGAGCGGTTTGTTTCGCGGCTCAAGATCTGGAAATATTTGGCAACAAACACATCGACAGCAAGACTTGACCATCTACATCGGTGAACCCCAACCGTGCTCGACCTCGCCGCCCTCACGCGCATCGGCTTCCTGACGCTGCCGAACCATTCGATGATCGCCTGCGCCAACGCGCTCGAAGCGCTGCGCATGGCGAATTACGTCGCCGAGGCCGAGCTCTATTCCTGGCGCATCATCACCCTCGACGGCACGCCGGCGCCGGCGAGCAACGGGCTTACCCTTTCGCCCACCGTGGCGCTGGGCGAGGCCGGACCGTTCGATCTGCTGCTGGTCTGCGGCGGCATCGACATCCGCCATGCCGCCCCGCCGCACCTCGCCGATGCGCTGCGCCGGCTCGCCCGGCGGGGCACTGCCCTCGGCGCGCTGTGCACCGGCAGCTTCGTGCTGGCGGAAGCGGGCCTGCTCGATTTCCACCGCTGCGCGGTGCACTGGGAAAACCTGTCCTCCATCCGCGAGGAATTCCCCGAGGTTGAGTTCGTCGAGGAGGCCTTCGTTATCGACCGCGACCGGCTCACCTGCACCGGCGGCATCGCCCCGCTGGAGATGATGCTGGCGCTGATCGAGGCCAAGGGCGGGCGCGCGCTCGCCGACAAGGTGTCCGAGCAGTTCATCGTCGACCCGGCCGGGCGCCGACCGCGCGAGAAGACGGCGGCGCGCCCCCGCCCGGCACTGCCGGACCCGACCCTCGCCCGCGCGGTGCGCATGATGGAGGCGGCCATCGAGCGCCCGCCCGGCATCGCCACCATCGCCAAGCGTCTCGACGTCACCACTCGTCACCTCGAGCGTCTCTTTCAACGTCACCTCAAAATCACCCCCGCCGCTTACCATCTCGGCCTGAGGCTGGAGCGGGCGCGCGAATTGCTGCGCCTCTCGCCGCTGCCGGTCACCGATGTCGGGCTGGCCTGCGGCTTCCAATCGGCGGCGCATTTCTCCACCGCCTACGCCCGCCGTTTCGGCCGCCCGCCAAGCCGCGAACGCCGGGGCTCAGCATCACGCGGCGCCGCCACGGAGCGCACCAACGCTACGTAAGCGTTGTTTACTATGGCGTTGGAAGGTTCGTGGTATTAATTACACAGGCATCTTCACTCTGGCCCGATGAACGCGGGACATCCCGCGCAGTTGCCATGAACGCGCCTATGAAGCCGAACGGCTACCGCAATCTGGCGGCCCGCTACAGCGACCTGACGTCCGACATGCTGGCGCCCGAGCGCACGCCGCTGGCGGACGCATGGCTCGGCCTGCCCATGACTTTCGTCGCCGGCGCGACCAATGCCGGCGGTCTGCTGGCGGTCGGCCAATACACCTCGCACATGTCGGGCATCATCTCGGCGGCAGCAGACCATGCCATTCTCGGCGCCATGGACCTCGTCCTCGCGGGCGGCGGCGCCCTCATCGCCTTCGTGCTCGGCGCTGCGACCTCGGCCGTGCTGGTCAATTGGGGACGGCGGCATTATGCCGGCCGGGAATATTCCCTGCCTCTGACGTTGGAGGCCGTGCTGCTGCTCGCCTTCGGCATGCTCGGCTTCTACACCCGCCAATATAGCATCGCCCTCGCCATGGAGGTCGCGGTGCTGTGCTTCATCATGGGGTTGCAGAACGCCACCGTGACCAAGCTGTCCGGCGCCAAGATCCGCACCACCCACATGACCGGCATCGTCACCGATATCGGCATCGAGCTGGGCAAGCTGTTCTATTCGAACCACCGCCGGCGGCGCGTCCCCGGCGCGCCGCTGGTGATGGCGGACCGCGAGAAGCTCAAGCTGCTGTCCTATTTCCTCGGCTGCTTCTTCTTCGGCGGGCTCGTCGGCGCCATCGGCTTCAACTATGTCGGCTTCGTCTTTTCGGTGCCGCTGGCCCTGCTGGTGTTCGCCCTGGCCGGCCCTTCGGCGCTGCGCATCCTGTTCCGCTGAGGCGGGTCGCAGTTCTCCCGGTACGATGGCGCAAATCTTCTGTTCGCCATAGGCGTTTGCGACCTATCGTGTGACCGTCGGAGCCGGTCCCGCAGCGTGGCCCGGTCCGTGGTCGAAGGAGCGCGCGGCCATCATGATCGCCAATGCCGAGGCATTGCTGAAACCCTTGACCATCAAGGGCCTCACCATCCGCAACCGCGTGATGTCGACCTCGCACGCCCCCGGCTACGGCAAGGACGGCAAGCCGCAGGAGCGCTACCAGCTCTACCACATGGAAAAGGCCAGGGGCGGCATCGGCCTGACCATGTTCGGCGGCTCCTCCTCGGTCGCCATCGACAGCCCGGCCGCGCCCTGGGCGCAGATTTCGGTCGCCGACGACAGTGTCGTTCCCTATTTCCAGCAGTTCTCGGAGCGCGTGCACGCCCACGGCGCCAAGCTGATGATCCAGCTCACCCATATGGGCCGGCGCACCAAATGGGACACCGAGAACTGGTTTCCGACGATCTCCTCCTCGGCCCGCCGGGAGCCTGCCTCGCGCACCATTCCCCGCGCGATGGACAAGAACGACATTCGCCGCGTGGTGCGGGCCTTCGCCGAGGCGGTGCGCCGCTGCAAGGAGGGTGGGCTCGACGGCTGCGAGATTTCCGCCGCCCATGGCCATCTCGTCGACCAGTTCTGGTCGCCATCCGTGAACCAGCGCGACGACGAATATGGCGGCAGCCTCGAGAATCGCATGCGCTTCGGCATCGAGGTGCTGGAGGCGATGCGCGAGGCGGTCGGGGACGATTACGTCATCGGCATGCGCATGTCCGGCGACGAGATGATCGCCGACGGCCTCTCCCACGAGGACTGCGTCGCCATCGCCACCGAATATGCCCGGCGCGGCCTCGTCGACTTCCTCAATATCTTGGGCGGGCAGGCGCGGGACGAGATGTCCCATGCCGTCTCGCTGCCCAACATGTCCTTCCCCGTCGCGCCCTTCCTATTCCTGCCGAGCGCAATCAAGCGCGAGGTGGATGTGCCGATCTTCCACGCCCAGCGCGTGACCGACCTCGCCACCGGCGCCCGCGCGGTCGCGGAGGGCCATGTCGACATGATCGCCATGACCCGCGCCCACATCGCCGATCCGCATCTCGTGAAGAAGCTGATGGAAGGCCGCGACGACGACATCCGCCAATGCGTCGGCGCCGGCTACTGCATCGACCGCATCTATGTCGGTGGCGATGCGCTGTGCATCCAGAACGCGGCGACGGGCCGCGAAGCCACCATGCCGCACGTCATCGCCAAGGCGGACACTCCGCGCAAGGTGGTGGTGGTCGGCGCCGGCCCCGGCGGGCTGGAAGCCGCCCGTGTCTGCGCCGAGCGCGGGCATTCCGTGGTGCTGTTCGAGAAGCAGCCGGTGGTCGGCGGCCAGATCAACATCGCCGCCAAGGCGACGTGGCGCGAGGCGCTGTCCGGCATTCCGCGCTGGCTTCATGGCCAGGTGCAGAAGAAGGGCGTCGATATCCGCCTCGGCACCGAAGCAACGGAGGCCGCCATCCTCGCCGAGGCACCGGACGTCGTCATCATGGCGACTGGCGGCCTGCCCAATGCCGGCCACGTCAAGGGCCACGAGCACGCCGCGACGACCTGGGACGTGCTGACCGGCAAGGTCGAGCCCACCGGCTCGGTGCTACTGTTCGACGAGATCGGCGGCCACAACGCCGCCTCCACCGCTGAGGTGCTGGCGAAAAAGGGCTGCCTCGTCGAGATGGCGACGCATGATCTGCAGATCGCCCAGGAGGTCGGCACCACCAACAAGCCGATCCATCTGCGCGAGCTCTACAAGCTCGGCGTCGTGCTCTCGCCCAACATGGAGCTGATCGAGATCTATCCCGAGGGCAACCGCCTCGTCGCCGCCCTGCGCAACACCATGACGGACGCGGAGGAGGAGCGCGTCGTCGACCGCGTCGTGGTCGATTACGGCACGCTGCCGGTCGAGGCGCTGTTCAACGAGTTGCGCGGCAAATCGGTCAATGACGGCGAGACCGACCTCGATGCACTGGTGGAAGGCCGCCCGCAGCGCTGGAGCGGCCAGCCGGGCTTCGCGCTCTACCGTGTCGGCGACGCCTGGACCGGGCGCAACATCCACGCGGCGATCTATGACGCGCTGCGCCTGTGCAAGGATCTGTGAGGGTGGGCAAGCGAAAGCCATGACCCCCGCCGCGCTCTGCCTCTCCCTCGTCGTCCTCGCGCTCGCCCTTGTCGCGGCGGCGCTGGCGTATCGCCGCGCGCGGCTGTGGCGCGTCGGGCGTGCGGCGAAGGTCGATTGGGCACGCGGCCTGCTGGCCTTGCCCAAGCGCTACCTCGTCGACGTGCATCACGTCGTGGGGCGCGACCCCTATGCGGCGTGCATGCATGCGCTCGCCGCCGGCGGACTGCTGGGGGGCTCGGCGCTGGCACTGCTCGGGCTCGTCCCGCCGCTCGGTGCCTCGCGCCTGTTCTGGGCGCTCATCGCGCTCGCCTTCGGCATCGCCTTTGCCGGCGGCTACATGGTCGGTCGCCGACGCCTTCCTTCAAAGCCGGCGCGGCTCTCGGGCGGGCGCTTCCAGCGCCTGCCGTTCTTCCTCGCGGCCTATTCCGGCGGCGCCTTTCTCGTCGCCCTCGATGCCGCGCTGGGCGGAACGCTCTGGCCGCTCGGCGGGCTCGGCCTGGGACTGGCGGCGGCGGGCGGGCTGCTGCTGGTGATGCAGATCGACAAGGGGCCGATGCGCCACGCTTTCGCCGGCGCCGCCCATCTCGTCGCCCATCCGCGCCCCGGCCGCTTCGACGGCGAGCGGGCGACCGCGCTGATGCCGCTCGATCTCGACGCCCCGCGCCTCGGCAGCGCCACGCCGTCCGATTTCGCCTTCAACCGGCTGATCGGCTTCGATGCCTGCATCCAGTGCGGGCGCTGCGAAACCGCCTGCCCGGCCTTCGCCGCCGGCCAGCCGCTGAACCCCAAGCGGCTGATCCAGGATCTTGCCGCCGCGATCCAGCCCAACGCCACCAACGCGGGTTACGCCGGCAGCCCCTACCCGCAGGCCCGCGAGGTGGCCGGCGTCGGCGGACCCGACCTGCCGCTCATCGGCGCGGGGGCGATGATCCATCCGGACACGCTGTGGTCCTGCACCACCTGCCGCGCCTGCGTCGAGGAATGCCCGATGATGATCGAGCATGTCGATGCCATCGTGGAGCTGCGCCGCTTCCAGACGCTGGAGCTCGGGGCCCTCCCGGTAAAGGCCGCGCCGCCGCTCGCCGAGCTGCGCTATGCCGACGAGCCGGGCGGACGCCCGCTCGCCGCCCGCACCGATTTCGCCGCCGGCCTCACTTTGCCGCTCATCTCCGCGAAGGGCCACGCCGAGGTGTTGCTCTGGCTCGGCGAGGGCGCCTATGAGCTGCGCTACGGCCGCACGCTGCGCGCGCTCATAGCCCTGCTGCAAAAGGCCGGTGTCGACTTCGCCGTGCTCGGCCCGGAGGAACGCGACTGCGGCGACCTCGCTCGCCGTCTGGGGGACGAAGCGACCTTCCAGCGCCTCGCAGCTGAGAACATCGAGACGCTGTCGCGCTACTCTTTTGGCCGCATCCTCACGGCGGACCCGCACGCGCTGCACGCGCTGCGCAACGAATACGTGCCGTTCGGCGGCGCGTTCGAGGTGGTGCACCACACCGCCTTCCTCGACGAATTGGTGGCCGCCGGGCGCCTGCCGGTCGGCGCGCTCGACGCGGCGCGCGTGACCTATCACGACCCCTGCTATCTCGGCCGCTACAATGGCGAGATCGACGCCCCGCGCCGCCTGCTCGACCGGCTCGGCCTGCAACGCCTCGAGATGGAGCGCTCCGGCAAGCGCTCCATGTGCTGCGGCGGTGGCGGCGGCGCCCCGGTCAGCGACATCGAGGGCGAGCGCCGCGTCCCCGATCTGCGCATGGGCCAGGCCGCAGCCACCGGCGCCAGCATCGTCGCGGTGGCCTGCCCGCAATGCTCCGCCATGCTGGAAGGCGTCACCGGCGAGCGGCCGCAGGTCGCCGACATCGCCGAGCTGGTGCTGATGGCGGTCGAGGCGGCCGGCACGGCCCCCGCGCCGCGGCCGCAGGTGCCGGCATGAGCCGCACCCGCCGCGATCCCCGCACCGAGCGCGCCGCCCATCGCGTCGAAGGCGCGACCCGCCCGCGCTTCGATCTCGCCAGCACTCCCGTCACCTCCACCCGCCTGCGCCGCGATCCACGCGCGAAGGAGCGGCTCGCGCTGGTTTCCGGCACACAACGCCGTCGGCTCGACCGCACCCAGCGCGTCGCCGCCGCTCTCGCCACACCCCGCCCGGCCGAGCCCGTGGTGGAAGCGGGCCCACGGCTGAAGATCATCGCCGAGCCCGCCTTTCTCGTCGCCGTGGTGCCCGACGCGCCCGGCGGACGGCTGACCCCGCATGACCGCCAGCTCTTCGGCGCGGCGCGGCTGCTGGCCGATGCCGGCGGCGGGGCGGTGCTGGCGCTGGTCGAGACGCCTCCCGACGATCTTGCGATGGCCGGCGCCGATCGCGTGCTCTCCTTGCCCATCACCGGCTATGATCCGGAAGCGAAAACCGCCGCCGTCGGGGCCGTTCTGGAAGAGCTCGACATCCGCCATGCGTTGTTCCCCGAGAGCGCGGATGGCGGCGATCTCGCCCGCCGTGTCGCGGCGCTCACTGGCGAGACGCTGTTCGCCGGGGCGGAAACCCTCAGCCCCAAAGCCGTGACCCGCGCCGCGCAGGGAAGGCGCGTCGAGCAGCGCCGCGCCCCGCCCCGCCTCATCAGCCTCGCGGCAGATGCCGTGGCGCCACATGCCGGCACGCTGCACGAGGCCCTGCCGGTCGCGTTCGCCGTGCCGGCACAAGTTCAAGGCGCCATCCTCTCGGCTGAGTTCGTACCCGCCGATCCGTCGAGCGTCTCGCTCGCCGAGGCGGACTTCGTCACCTCCGCCGGCAATGGCATCAGCGACTTCGAGGCCTTCCGCGCCCTGGTCGCCGCGCTTCACGCCACGCCGGGCGCCAGCCGCATGGTGTGCGATGCCGGGCTGATGCCGCGCGCCGCGCAGGTCGGCGCGTCCGGCACGGTTCTGGACGCGAAATGCTATTTCGCGCTCGGCATCGCCGGCGCCCCGCAGCATCTGCAAGGCGTCGCCCGCTGCGAGCATGTGGTGGCGGTGAACACCGACCTGCACGCCGCCATGATCGAGCGCGCGGGCCTTGCCATCGTCGCCGACGCCCAGCAGGTGATGCCGGCGCTCCTGAAGCTGCTCGCCGAGGAGAGCGCGCCATGAAGATCGCGGTGCTGCTTTCCGCCGGCCGCCACCCCGTCTCCGGCAAGCCCGCGCCGGTGCCGGTGGAGTTGCAGGCCATCCGCCTCGCGGCCTCCCTCGGCGCCGAGGTGACGGGCCTGCATGCCGGGCCGGACGCCGCCCCGCTCACCGATACGCTCGGCTATGGCCTGCCACGCCTCGTCCACTACCGGCTCGATGCCGGGGATGATCCGATGGCGAGCCTCGCCGCCGCTTTGCGCGAGGGGGCCTATGATCTCATCCTTGCCGGGCGCGCGGGACAGGGCGGCGAGGACAGCGGCCTGCTGCCCTACGCGCTGGCCAGCGCCCTCGGGCTGCCGATCGTCGCCGATGCGACAGCGCTTGGCGAGGGTTCGCAACCCGGCACGCTGTCGCTCGAACAGGCGCTGCCGCGCGGCGCGCGCCGCCGGCTGGTCGTCCACCTGCCGGCGCTGGTCACGGTGCATCCGGCCGCCCCCGCCCCGGTGCCCTTCGCCTATGCCGCCGCCCGGCGCGGCAGTGTCGAGACGAGGCCGGGCATCCCCTCCCCGCGCGGGGAAAGCGCGCTGGAGGAGCGTGCCTATCGCCCTCGTCCGAAGATGATCGCCAAGGCCGCCGCCGGCGCCACCGCTGCCGAGCGGCTGAAGGCGGCAACGCAGTCAGCGAGCGGCGGCGGGCGCCTGCTGGTCGATCCCGCGCCGCAGGACGCGGCGCGGGAAATCCTCGCGCACTTGCGCGAAATCGGCGTGCTCCGGCGCTAACGCCGGCTCAGCGCTGCGCGCTCTGCCAGTTCGGCGCGACGTAATAGGGCGCGTTGGAGGGCGCCAGCAGCGGCTTGCCGAGAATATGGTCCGCCGCCTTCTCCGCGATCATGATGGTCGGCGCGTTGAGATTGGCGTTGGTGATGGAGGGCATGGTGGAGGAATCCACCACCCGCAGCCCCTCGACGCCGATCACCCGCATCTGCGGGTCGACTACCGCCAGCGGGTCGCTCGCCGCGCCGATCTTGCAGGTGCAGGAGGGGTGGTAGGCGCTCTCGACATGCGCCCGCACGAATTCGTCGATCGCCTCGTCGCTGGTCACATCCGCGCCGGGCTGGATCTCCCGCCCGCGATAGGGCGCGAAGGCCGGCTGCGCGAAAATCTCGCGGGTGAGGCGCACGCTGGCGCGGAACTCCACGAGATCGTCGGGATGGGTGAGGTAGTTGAACTGGATGCGCGGCTTGTCGGCGGGATCGGCGGAATTCAGCCGGACCCAACCCCGGCTTTTTGACCGCATCGGCCCGACATGCGCCTGGAAGCCGTGCTCGCTCGCCATGCCCTGCCCGTCATAGGTCACCGCCAGCGGCAGGAAATGATACTGGATGTCGGGTGAGGCCACGCCCGCCCGCGAGCGGATGAAGCCGCACGCCTCGAAATGGTTGGTCGCCCCAAGCCCGTCCTTCATCAGCAGCCAGCGCGCACCGATCATGCCGCGGGCGAACAGGCCCATCTGCGAATAGAGCGTGATCGGCTGCGTGCAGGCTTGCTGGAAATAGATCTCCAGATGGTCCTGTAGATTCTCGCCGACGCCGGGACGATGCGCGATGGTCGCGATGCCGTGCGAGGCCAGCTCATCCGCATTGCCGATGCCCGACAGCTTCAGCATCTGCGGCGAGGCGATCGAGCCGCCGGACAGGATCACCTCGCGGGCAGCCCGCACCTGGTGCGTCTCGCCCGCGCGCGACCAGGCGACACCCACCGCACGGCGCCCCTCGAACAGGATGCGCTCGACGCGAGCATGGGTCTCGACCTTCAGGTTCGGCCGCCTCATCGCCGGCTTCAGATAGGCATTGGCCGCCGACCAGCGCACGCCGTCCTTGACGGTCATGTCCATGCGGCCGAAGCCTTCCTGCTGGTAGCCGTTCACATCCTCGCTGGCGGGATAGCCGGCTTGGCTCGCCGCTTCGAGGAAGGCACCGTAAAGCGGGTTCTTCATCGGGCCGTAGCGATTGGCGAGCGGGCCCTTGTCGCCGCGATATTCATCTCCGCCCGAGTCGCCGCTTTCCTGCCGGCTCTCCGCCCGCTGGAAATAGGGCAGCACGTCGGCATAGGACCAGCCCTGCGCACCCTCCTCCTGCCAGCGGTCGAAATCCGCCGGTGCCCCGCGCATATAGACCATGCCGTTGATCGAGGAGGAGCCGCCCAGCACCTTGCCGCGCGGGCAATGCATCCGCCGGCCGCCGAGCCCGGGCTCCGGCTCGGTCTCGTACATCCAGTTGTACTTCTTCATGTTCATCGGGATGGAGAGCGCGCTCGGCATCTGGATGAAGATGGAGCGGTCCGACCCGCCATATTCCAGCACGAGGACGCGGTTCCGGCCGTCCGCGCTCAGCCGGTCGGCCAGCACGCAGCCGGCCGAGCCGGCGCCGATGATGACAAAATCGAAGGTTTCCACCGTTCCGTTCAGCATCAGTAGGGCGCCTCGACGCGGCCGAGATTGACGTAGACGCTTTTCAGCTGGGTGTAGTGCTCAATCGCCGCCTTGCCGTTCTCGCGGCCAAGGCCGGACTGCTTGGCGCCGCCGAAGGGCAATTCGATCGGCGTGATGTTGTAGTGGTTGATCCAGCAGGTGCCCGCTTCTAGCCGGGCGATCACCCGGTGGCCGCGCGCGAGATCGCGGGTGAACACGCCGGCGGCGAGGCCGAAATCGGTGTCGTTGGCCCGCGCGATCACCTCGTCCTCGTCGGTGAAGGACAGCACCGCCATCACCGGCCCGAAAATCTCCTCGCGCACGATGCTCATGGCCTCAGTGCAACCGTCGAACACGGTCGGCGCGACGAAGGCGCCCTTGTCCAGCCCGTTGGCAGTGACGCGCGCACCGCCGACCAGCAGCTTCGCGCCCTCGGCCTTGCCCTTGGCGATGTAGGAGAGAACCTTCTCCATATGGTCGGGCGAGATCAGCGCGCCGACCTGCGTCGCCGGGTCCAGCGGATCGCCGACCACCATCCTCTCGACACGCGCCACCAGCTTCTCAAGGAAAGCCGGGCGCACCTTTTCGTGCACGAAGACGCGGGTGCCATTGGAGCAGACCTCGCCGGCGGAATAGAAATTCGCCAGCAGCGCGCCCGACACCGCATCGTCGAGATCGGCATCGTCGAACACGATCAGCGGCGATTTCCCGCCGAGTTCCAGCGTGACGTATTTCAGCGTACCGGCGGCATCCACCATCACCTTCTTGCCGGTGCCGACCTCGCCGGTGAGCGAGACCTTGGCGATGCCGGGATGGCGGGTGAGCAGCCGCCCGGTCTCGGCAAAGCCCTGCACCACGTTGAACACACCCTCGGGCACGCCGGCTTCCGCATAGATTTCCGCCAGCTTCAGCGCGGTCAGAGGGGTCAGCTCGGCCGGCTTGAACAGCATGGCATTGCCGCAGGCGAGCGCCGGCGCCGACTTCCAGCAGGCGATCTGCAAGGGATAGTTCCAGGCGCCGATGCCGGCGACGATGCCGAGCGGCTCGCGGCGGGTATAGCCGAACGCGGTCGGCCCAAGATCGACATGCTCGCCGGACAGCCCGGCAGCGAGGCCGGCATAGTACTCGATGCAGTCCGCGCCCGAGGCGACATCGACCACCAGCGTCTCCTGGATCGGCTTGCCGGTGTCGAGCGTCTCCAGCCGCGCCAGCTCGTCATTGCGCGCGCGCAGCAGCTCGGCCGCGCGCTTGAGAATACGCCCGCGCTCCGCGCCGGTCTTCGCGGCCCAGAGCTTCTGGCCCTTGCGGGCGATGGCGACGGCGGCGTCGACTTCCGCCTCGCCGGCGATCTCGATCTCGGCCAGCACCTCGCCGGTGGCGGGGTTGCGGGTCTCGAAGGAGACGCCGCCGGTCGGACGGTACTGGCCGCCGATGTGATTGGCGTGGCGCGGTGGGCTTGCGTTCATGACGTCAGGTCCGTTGAGAGAGACTGCCGGCGTGGCGGCAGCGATCTGGGCATCGACGAAGAGGGCGGCAACCTGCCGGGCGCTCACCGAATCGGTCTCGCCGGCGGCGGAAAGGCTGGAGCGCAGCCACAGGCCGTCGATGACGGCGGCGATGGTGATGGCGATGCGGCCGACCTCGCCCCTGGCGACGAGGCCGCGCAGATCGTGCCGCAGATTGGCCAGCATGCGTGCCTGATAGACCCGCTGCACCCGGCGCAGGCGCTCGGAATGCAGCACCTGCCCCCAGAAGGCGAGCCAGACGCTGGAGGTGCGCTGGTCGAATTCCTCGGGCGCGAGGTTGGCGTCGATCAGCGCCTGCACGCGGGCACGCGGCCCGCGCGCCTCGCGCAGCCGCGCGGCCGTGGCGCGGTAAAGCCGGAGCGAGAGGAAGCGCAGCGTCGCCTCCAGCAGCCCATCCTTGTCGCCGAAATAATGCGCGACCAGGCCCGGCGAAACCCCGGCGCGGCGGGCGATCTGGGCGAGGGTCGAGGCGTTGAAGCCGATCTCCGCCAGCGAGTCGATAGTGGCGTCGATCAGTTGCCGGCGGCGGACATCCTCCGGCGCGCGGCGGCGGTCCGGCGCGGCGGCGTCGATGGCGGGAAACGCTTGCGCCTGCGCGTTGGCACGACCCACCGACACCTCCCCTTCATCATCACACTAGTTATTGAACGACCATACAATACATATTCGGAAGCAGAGCGGGAAGTCCTCGCATTGCACAATCTATCGGCGTCGCAACTGTTCTGCCGTATTGGCGCGATTCGCCAAAACACCCAGAAACCGTATGAAAAATCGCCACTCCTGGGCAAAAATTGCGCGTGACAAAACGCCCGATCACATATTGAATAGTCATTCAAAAGAAGCCTCCAGAGGCCGCATCCCGGCATGAGGTTGCGTCTCGGCGCCGCTCATGCCGCCAGGGTCGTCGCGTTCGGACCGCCGCTTGCGCCCTCCCGGCGCCGGGCACGTCCGGCACGGATCGCGTGAGGCAAGCGCCGCACGCGGTGAAACGACCCCGACTTGTCTATTCCGGTCGTAACGGGGCTTGGCGTACCGCCGGCCCGGTTCCATGATCCAGGCAGGATGCAAACGGGAACAGCCATCTATGCGCACCTTCTCTCTTCTGGCCGCGGCCGCCCTCGGGCTGACGCTCGGCTTCGCCCCCGCCCTTCGCGACGCGGCTGAAGCCGCCGAACCCGCCGCCTGCAAGACGGTGCGGTTCGCCGATGTCGGCTGGACCGATATCACCGCCACCACCGCCATCGCCTCCTCGCTGCTGGAAGCGCTCGGCTACACCCCGAAGACCCAGGTCCTGTCGGTGCCCGTCACCTACAAGTCGATGCAGACCAAGGACATCGACGTCTTCCTCGGCAACTGGATGCCGACCATGGAAGCCGACCTGAAGCCCTATCGCGACGACAAGACCGTGGAAGTCATCGGGGTGAACCTCGAAGGCGCGAAATACACGCTCGCCGTGCCGACCTATCTCTATGACGAGGGCCTGAAGTCCTTCGCCGACATCGCCAAATTCAAGGACAAGCTCGGCGGCAAGATTTACGGCATCGAGCCGGGCAATGACGGCAACCGGCTGATCCTCGATATGATCAAGGACGACAAGTTCGGCCTGAAGGGCTTCGATGTCGTCGAATCCTCCGAGCAGGGCATGCTCGCCCAGGTCGAGCGCGCCTCCAAGCGCAAGGAAGCCATCGTCTTCCTTGGCTGGGAGCCGCACCCGATGAACTCCAAGTACAAGATGAGCTACCTCTCGGGCGGCGACGACGTGTTCGGCCCGAACTATGGCGGCGCCACCATCTACACCAACACCCGCGCCGGCTATGTCGCCGACTGCCCGAATGTCGGCACCCTCATCAAGAACCTGAAGTTCTCGCTCGAAACCGAGAACGTGGTGATGGGCTACATCCTGCTCGACGGCATGGAGCCCGCCAAGGCGGCGGAGAAGTGGCTCAAGGCCAACCCGGCCGTGTGGGAGCCCTGGCTCAAGGGCGTGACCACCATCGATGGCAAGCCGGGCCTGCCCGCCGTCAAGGCCGCGCTCAAGCTCTGAGCCGCTACGGCGCGCAGCTCGCGCCGCAGCCCACCTCCCTCCCCGGGCGCGTCCCGGGGAGCCATGCTTCATGCAGGAATCGCGGGGAGCGCCGGAGGCGCGAATGGCAGGTCCAGCCCCGGCATGATGTGATTCTGCGCAGCGTTCCGAACAATGCCGGATCGATCTTTGCGCGGACCGGGATGACGGAAACGTTCAAGCCATCCGGCCGCCTGCCCGCCTGAATAGAAGCGCCGTGCGTCCCATCATCCACGTCCGCCCGCCGGGAGCGTCCCATGTATGACTGGCTGACCGAGCACAAGATCCCGCTCGGCCTCTGGCTGCGCGATTTCGTCGATCTCCTGACCACCCATGGCCAGGGCTTCTTCGATTTCATCTCACTGGTCCTTGGCGCGCTCATCGGCGGCTTCACCGCCGGCCTGCTCTGGGTGCCGCCGCTGCTGCTGATCGCGCTGTTCGGCCTCGGCGCGTGGCTGATGCACCGCTCGGTCGGCCTCGTGGTGTTCATCGTCGGCGCGCTGCTGCTGGTGACCAATCTCGGCTACTGGACGGCGACCATGGAGACCCTCTCCCTCGTCCTCTGCGCCACGCTGGTCTGCGTGATCATCGGCGTGCCGGTCGGCATCGCCGCCGCGCACCGGCCGTGGCTCTACACCGCCATCCGGCCGATCCTCGACCTGATGCAGACCATTCCCACCTTCGTCTATCTGATCCCGACGCTGGTGCTGTTCGGGCTCGGCGCGGTGCCGGGGCTGATCTCCACCGTGATCTTCGCGCTTCCCGCTCCCATCCGCCTCACCCATCTCGGCATCTCCTCGGTGCCGCCGGCGCTGTACGAGGCCGGCAAGGCCTTCGGCGCCACCAAGACGCAGCTTCTGTTCAAAGTGGAGCTGCCCTATGCGCTGCCGACCATCATGGCCGGCATCACCCAGTGCATCATGCTCAGCCTGTCCATGGTGGTCATCGCGGCGCTGGTCGGCGCCGACGGCCTCGGCAAGCCGGTGGTGCGCGCGCTCAACTCCGTCAACATCGCCATGGGCTTCGAGGCGGGCCTCGCCATCGTCGTGCTCGCCATCGTGCTCGACCGCGTCTGCAAGCGGCCCGAGCGCCGCTCACGGAAGGGGTGATCCATGTCCGCCGTCGAGTTCCGCAACATCGACATCGTCTTCGGCGCTGACCAGAAGAACGCTTTGAGGCTGATCGACGAAGGCCGCTCGCGTGACGAGATCCTTGCCGCCACCGGCGCCGTGCTCGGCGCCGCCGGGGTGAGCCTGTCCATCGAGCGCGGCGAGATCTGCGTGCTCATGGGCCTGTCGGGATCGGGCAAGTCCACCATACTGCGCGCCATCAACCGGCTGAACGAGGTGGCGCGCGGCGAGGTGCTGGTCGAGCACAAGGGCCGCGCCGTGGACGTCGCCCGCTGCGACGAGGGCACCCTGCGCGATATCCGCATGAACACCGTCTCCATGGTGTTCCAGCAGTTCGGCCTGCTGCCCTGGCGCACGGTGCGCGACAATGTCGGCTTCGGGCTGGAACTGCGCGGCACCTCCTCGGCCGAGCGCCGCCGCATCGTCGACGAGAAGCTCGCCATGGTCGGCCTCACCAACTGGGCGGAGAAATACACCAACGAGCTCTCCGGCGGCATGCAGCAGCGCGTCGGCCTTGCCCGCGCCTTCGCCACCGATGCCGACATATTGCTGATGGACGAGCCGTTCTCCGCGCTCGACCCGCTGATCCGCGACAAGCTGCAGGACGAGCTGCTCGATCTGCAGCGGCGCATCCACAAGACCATCGTCTTCGTCAGCCACGATCTCGACGAGGCGCTCAAGCTCGGCAACAAGATCGCCATCATGGAAGGCGGGCGCATCGTGCAGGCCGGCACGGCGGAGGACATCCTGCTGCGCCCGGCCACCGCCTATGTCGCCGAATTCGTCAAGCACATGAACCCGCTCAACGTGCTGCGCGGAACGGCGGTCATGCGTCCCGCCGCCAGCCTGCCGCGCGAGGGCGACAGTGTGATGCTCGACAAGAGCGGCCGGGTGAAGGTGAAGATTGACGCCGAGGGGCGGCCGATCTCGCTCGATCTCGACGGGCGCGCCGGACTGCTGGCCACCGCAGATGGCGAGGCCGGACTGATCGACGACAAGCTGGCACATGACGCCGACTGCATCGTCGCCCCGGTCGACCTCAAGCTGAAGGCGGCGATCGAACTGAAGCGCCACACCGACCTGCCGATCCTGCTGGTCGACAGCCTCGGCCGCCTCGCCGGCCTGTGCGACGACGACGAGATCTATCGGGGCCTGTTGCGCCGGTTGGACGGCTAGCACCGCCAGCAGTCGTCATCCCGGAACGGCCAACGGCCGTATCCGGGATCGTTTGAGGAATGAGGCTGATTCTGCGATCCCGGCCCTGCGCTTCGCTGCGGCCGGGATGACATGTCGGGGCGCGAGCGCTATGCTGCGGCGGAGCCGACCGCCTCGACGACGTCGTTCACCACGGCCTCGACCAGATCGCGGTCGTCGCCCTCGCCCATCACCCGGATCACCGGCTCGGTGCCGGAGGGGCGGATCAGCAGCCGGCCATGGCTGTTGAGCTTCAGCTCGGCGGCGGCGATCGCCTTGATCACCCCGTCATTCTCCAGCGGCCGCCCGTTCTTGTAGCGCACATTCCTAAGAATCTGCGGCAGCGGATCGAAGCGGTGGCAGACCTCGGACACCGGACGCTGGCGGCGCTGCACCATGGCCAGCACCTGCAGCGCGGCGACGAGGCCGTCGCCGGTGGTCGAATAGTCCGACAGGATGATGTGACCGGACTGCTCGCCGCCGACATTGAAGCCGTTGGTGCGCATGTGCTCCAGCACATAGCGGTCGCCGACGGCGGTGCGCTCCAGCGACAGGCCGAGTTCGCTGAGATAGCGCTCCAGCCCGAGATTGGACATCACGGTGGCGACGATGCCCGGACGCGTAAGCCGCCCATCCTCCTGGAAACTCTCGGCGACCACCGCCATGAGCTGGTCGCCGTCGACCAGATGGCCCTTCTCGTCGACGATCAGCACGCGGTCGGCGTCGCCGTCGAGGGCGATGCCGATATCGGCGCGCACTTCGCGCACCTTCGCCGCCAGCGCTTCCGGCGCCGTGGAGCCGACCTCGCGGTTGATGTTGAAGCCGTCCGGCTTGTCGCCGATGGAGATCACCTCGCAGCCAAGTTCCCACAAGGCTTCCGGCGCGACGCGGTAGCCGGCACCGTTGGCGCTGTCGACCACCACCCTCAGCCCCTCGAAGGACTGCGTACGCGGCAGCGTGCGCTTGGCGAACTCGATATAGCGCGCATGCACGCTCTCCAGCCGCTTGGCGCGGCCCATCGCCGAGGGCTCGGCGAGCTTGGCCGACATGTCGCCGGACAACAGTTCCTCGATCTGGCCCTCGATGGCGTCGGAGAGCTTATAGCCGTCCGGGCCGAACAGCTTGATGCCGTTGTCATCGAAGGGGTTGTGCGAGGCCGAGATCATCACGCCGAGATCGGCGCGCATGGAGTGGGTCAGCATCGCCACCGCCGGCGTCGGCATCGGGCCGAGCAGCAGCACGTCCATACCGACCGAAGTGAAGCCCGCCACCAGCGCGTTCTCGATCATGTAGCCGGAAAGCCGCGTGTCCTTGCCGATCACCACGCGGTGACGATGCTCGCCGCGATGGAAGACGAGGCCAGCTGCCATGCCGACGCGCAGTGCCAGCTCAGGGGTGATCGTCCGGTTGGCCCGGCCGCGAATGCCGTCCGTGCCGAAGAATTTACGCGCCATGATCCGCCTCGTAGTGCCGGCGGGCATTGGCGCCACCGGTCGAAAAGCACGAAAGAGGCCGTGTCCACGACCTCTCTGTCATCGTCTGTCTAGCATCAAGCATAACGCGGCACGCTTCACAAAGTGTAAGCGTTCCTTGCGATGCAACTCAGCCGTGTTTCACCGCCGTCGGCGGCCTGCCCCAAAATAAAGGCGATTATATACTTGACAAACCACGGATGATTTAGTACCTTGAATCTCAAGGAGATAGGTCATGTCCGTGCTTTCCAAGCCCTTCTTTCACGACGAAGCCGCTGCGTTCGCTCATGTGGAAGCGATCTTGTGGCCGAAGGGTCCCGTCTGCCCCCACTGCGGCAACATGGGCAAGCATTATGACCTTGCGAAGACCCGCATCGGCCTTCGTAAGTGCGCTGAGTGCCGGAAGCAGTTCACGGTTCGCGTCGGCACGGTCTTTGAGTCCTCTCATGTCGAACTGCATAAGTGGCTCCAGGCGGTCTATCTGATCTGCGCGTCCAAGAAGGGCGTGAGCGCGCACCAGATGCATCGCATCCTTGAGGTCACGTACAAGACGGCGTGGTTCATGATGCACCGCATTCGCGAGGCTATGCGCTCTGGCGAACTTGCCCCCATGGGTGGCGAAGGCGGCATCGTGGAGGTGGACGAGACCTTTATTGGCCGCGAGCCCGGCAAGCCGGTTCGCCGCGCCTATCACCACAAGATGAAGGTGCTCACCCTCGTTGACCGCGAGACCAAGCAGGCCCGCAGCATGGTCGTGGACGATCTCAAGCCTGCGACTATTGCGCCGATCCTGCGCGAGAACATGAGCAAGGAAGCCCGCCTAGCTACGGATGAGGCAGGCCACTACCTGCACATCGGCCGCGAGTTTGCCGACCATGGCGTCGTCCGCCATGGCAAGGAGGAATACGTCGTCGGCGAGGTTCATACGAACACGATTGAGGGCTATTTCAGCATCTTCAAGCGCGGCATGAAGGGCGTATACCAGCACTGCGGCAAGCAGCACCTGCACCGCTACCTTGCCGAGTTCGATTTTCGGTACAACAATCGCTCTGCGCTTGGCGTCGAGGATCAGCAGAGGGCGAGCCGCGCCCTCTCTGGCATCTCTGGCAAACGCCTGACCTACCGGTCAGCTAACGCGTAGTAGGTAGCAAGTGGACGATTCCCACGTTCGCCTCATCATACACCCATCCGGCGGGGATGACGCTGCTATAGCTGTGGCGGATTTTCTCAAGCAGGTCGGTGCACTAAAGCAATTGGTGGCGCTCTCTCGTCTGAATGAGGAGATCGATGCGCGGATCATCTCTATGTCTAAAAACAGCCCGGCTGTTGTGGAGCTAGAGGCGTTTGCGGCACGAACGCAAGTGAGTGTGGGAATTGAGCGGCTATTTACCGATATCAAATCTGTGGTCGATCTCGGGCAGGTCCCCCATCGGGTAAGCCGTCAAGCGCTTGATATATTGAAAGAATTCTCCAGCGCCATCGGGAAAGGCATCGCTTTTGCGAAGCTTGAGTTTTGCGGTAAAGAGATATTCTTCGATATTGAAGCGCGCCGGCGCCTCGACGATGTATTTGGCGACGACACTATAGCCGATGGCTCCATAGACGGCATGCTTGAGGCTGTGAATATTCATAGCACCGTCAATACCTTGGCTCTCTATCCTGTGGTAGGACCAAGCAGAATAACTTGTCGTTTCGACGATAAATTACTGAGCGAAGTCAAGCCGGCTCTTGGACGTTATGTTGTCGTATACGGTGAAATGAAATATCGATGGAAAGAAATGTATCCGTACGAGGTGAGCATTAGGGATATTGAGATTTTGCCTGATTGGGAAGATCAGCCAAAATTTACAGATATTTTATCTATTGCGCCCACTGCAACGGATGGCGTTAAATCTGAGGATTTTGTAAAGAAAATACGAGATGAGTGGCACTAAGCCGGTCATATATTTAGATTCTTGCATTTTTATATCGATGCTAACTGGAGAGCAGCGAGGAGGAAGCGATTCGGAAATCGTCGCTGGCCTTGCTGTAGAGATTGAGCGAAAAGAGTTGATACCGGTTACCTCGGGCATCACTCGCGTTGAGGTGCTTGAATGCAACTTAACGAAGCAGCAACAAGAAGTATTAAGTCGACTTCTGCGCCCTCCAAAAGTTCAGATCAAGGATGTCATAACTCCCATTCTTGATATAGCCAAAAATATCAGAGAGTTTTACCAGGAGTTGCGAGCAAGCGGCGAGACGAATCTTCCTACTGTCGAGACGGCAGATGCAATACATATCGCAACCGCGATATATTTCAGGTGTGACGCACTATACACTTTTGACGAAGTTGACCGCCCCAACGGTGGGAGGCCGAAGCGAGGCATGATCCCGCTTAGTGGGACTATTGCGGATCAATATCATATGACCATTTGCAAGCCGTCTGTCGCCGCGCTGGGACTCCGCCTATGAGCGATGGGAAGAAAACTGCCCTTACTGACCAGGGCCGCGCGTTTATCGAAGCCGCACGCGAACTCGGCACCGACGAGGACGAGGAGCGCTTCGACGCGGCCTTGAAAAAAGTCGCATCGGCGCCGCCTCCCAAGGACGCGGTCAAACCAAAGCCGAAAAAGAAGCCCGCTGAATAGCGGGCTTTTTCATGGAGGAAACGCCCATGGCGTCAGGCACGAGTGATACGTTGCGTCAACCAATTGGCGACATCTTGGTCGAGAACGCGTCGAAAATCGCCTTTACCTGTAATCTCCAGAACGACCACCCCGTCGTTTTCGTCGAGCGCGCCGACTGTGCGGAGAATGTGAATGACCTCGGTCGGGGTCCGTGGTGTTTCAATGATCCAGAACGAAAAGAGAGCGCGGCACCAATCTGTCGCGCCCTTGAGCGCTGAAAACATCCGCTCATAATCTGCGCTGGTGACCTCGCGCCGCAAATCATAACTGACCACGTACCAAGCCATCGCCCCCTCCTTGGTTGTAAGGCGGGTGCGATGCTACCTGATTCAGGCGTGGTGCGTGAAGTATATAAACCCCAAAATAAAAGCCCCGGCACAAAGGCCGGGGCTTTCAACGTCTGCAATACCAGCCAGCCTCAGGCCTGCGGCTGCGGCTCCATGCCGGCATCGGGGCGCGGCGGACGGTTCTTGCCGGCGCTCGGCACCACCGAACCGCGCGTATGGGCGGGCTCGATCGTGGTGTCGCGCACCGGGGCGTTGCCGTCGAGCAGGCCGATGATCTCGTCGCCGGACAGCGTCTCGTATTCCAGCAGGCCGCGGGCCAGCATTTCCAGCTGGTCCTTGTTCTCGGTCAGGATGCGGGTCGCCTCGGCATAGCCCTCGTCGACAAGGCGGCGCACTTCGCTGTCGATGGTCTGCGCCGTCGCCTCAGAGACGTTCTGCTGGCGCTGCATCGACATGCCGAGGAACACCTCGTCATTGTTCTCGCCATAGGCCACCTGGCCGAGCTTTTCCGAGAAGCCCCAGCGCGTCACCATCATGCGGGCAAGGCGGGTGGCCTGCTCGATGTCGGAAGCGGCGCCGGAGGTGACCTTGTCATGACCGAAGATCAGCTCTTCCGCCACGCGTCCGCCCATCATGATGGCGAGGCGCGAGGTCATCTGCTCGTAGCTCATGGAGAGCTTGTCGCGTTCCGGCAGCTGCATGACCATGCCAAGCGCACGGCCGCGCGGGATGATGGTCGCCTTGTGCACCGGGTCGGTCGCCGGAACCTTGAGTGCGACGATGGCATGGCCGCCTTCGTGATAGGCGGTCAGCATCTTCTCGTCCTCGGTCATGACGAGCGAGCGGCGTTCCGCGCCCATCATCACCTTGTCCTTGGCGTCCTCGAAGTCGCTCATCGTCACCATGCGCTTGTTGCGTCGGGCGGCCATGAGGGCGGCTTCGTTGCACAGGTTCGCGAGGTCGGCGCCGGAAAAGCCGGGCGTGCCGCGGGCGATGACCTTGAGGTTGACGTCCGGCGCGATCGGGATCTTGCGGGCGTGCACCTTGAGGATCTGCTCGCGGCCGACCACGTCCGGGTTCGGCACCACGACCTGGCGGTCGAAGCGGCCGGGACGCAGCAGCGCGGGGTCGAGCACGTCGGGGCGGTTGGTCGCGGCGATGAGGATGATGCCCTCATTGGCCTCGAAGCCGTCCATCTCGACGAGGAGCTGGTTCAGCGTCTGCTCGCGCTCGTCATTGCCGCCGCCGAGGCCGGCGCCGCGGTGACGGCCGACCGCGTCGATTTCGTCGATGAAGATGATGCATGGCGCGTTCTTCTTCGCCTGCTCGAACATGTCGCGCACGCGGCTGGCGCCGACGCCGACGAACATTTCGACGAAGTCGGAGCCGGAAATGGTGAAGAACGGCACGTTGGCTTCACCCGCAATGGCGCGGGCCAGCAGCGTCTTGCCGGTGCCGGGAGGGCCGACCAGCAGCACGCCGCGCGGGATACGGCCGCCGAGGCGCTGGAACTTCTGCGGGTCGCGCAGGAAGTCCACGATCTCGGTGAGGTCGCTCTTCGCCTCGTCGATGCCGGCCACGTCCTCGAAGGTCACGCGCCCATGCGCCTCGGTCAGCAGCTTGGCGCGGCTCTTGCCGAAGCCCATGGCCTTTCCCGCGCCGCCCTGCATCTGGCGCGACAGGAAAATCCACACGCCGATCAGCGCGATGAAGGGCAGCCAGGAGATGAGCAGGCTCACGAACCACGGCACATTGTCGGTCAGCGGCTTGGCGGTGATCGTGACACCCTTGCCATAGAGGCGCTGCACCAGCGACGGGTCGTTGGGCGAATAGGTCTGGAACGAGCGGCCATCGGTGAACGAGCCGGTGATCTCCGGACCCTGGATCACCACGTCACGCACGCGGCCCTGATCGACCTCGGTGAGAAGCTGCGAGAAGCTGATGTCGTTCGCGGCCTGGCGCTGCGCCGGATTCTGGAACAGCGAGAAAAGCGCCAGAAGCAGAAGAACGATGATCACCCAGAGGGCGAAATTCCGTATATTGGCGTTCATCTCGTTCCTTTCGGCGTCGGAAGCGACCGACGCGCGGGTTCCGCCGGCGCTGGCGGACCTCCCTTATCGCAGAGTAATTTAGGTTCGCCATTGATGCTTGCCAAGATGGCGAGCGAAAGGCGCATGGCCTTAACGTGCAATTCCGCGTCAGAATGGTGTTTATTTTGCTCGTCGCGCCGGCGCCCGGCCGATCTTGACCCAGCGCGTATCGACCCGCACCAGCGCGCCGGCAAGGGTGCGCGCGCCGCTCGCTTCCGGCGCCAGAGCGGTGATCCAGCTGTGGAGAGCCTCCAGCTTGGCAAGCTCCACGAGCCCCGTGGCCTGCATCTCCACCGCGCGGCCGAGCACGCGCAGACCGACCTCGGCAGGAAGCGCGAGCAGCCCGCGCCGCTCGATCCGCAGTGGCCCGGTGCCGTCGAGAAGCCGGCGGGCAGCCTCATCGGTCGCCACCTCCAGCGCCGCGTCCGCCCGCGCCAGCCGTTCGGCGAGGCGGGCAAGGCGCGGCGCGTCGAGCCCCTCCGCCGCCAGCAGCGGCAGCAATTGGCGCAGCCGGGCGCGGGCAAAGCGCGGATCGTGATTGGAGGGATCGCGGGCAAATTCCACACCCGCCTGCCGGCAGAACTCGATCAGCCGGCCCTTGCGCAGCCCCAGCAGCGGACGAATCAGGCAAAGCCCGTCCAGCGCCCGCACGGCCGGAATGCCGGCAAGACCGGAGAGGCCAGAGCCGCGCATCAACCGGAACAGCACCGTCTCCGCCTGGTCGTCAGCGGTATGCCCGGTGGCAATGGCCCCCGCCCCGACCGTGCGCGCATGCGCGGCGAGACGCTCATAGCGGGCGTCGCGCGCGGCTTCCTGAAGCCCGGTGCGGGGAAGCTGCGCGGAGAGTGCGAGCACCGTGTGCGACAGGCCGAGCCGGCTCGCAAGCCGGCCGACGCCCTCCGCCTCACGACGCGATTCCGCGCGCAGTCCGTGATCGACGGTGGCGACAAGAAGGTCGGGCCGCGCCGGCCGGAGGCCGCGCCAGCGGGCCGCCAGCAGCATGAGCGCGGTCGAATCCGGCCCGCCGGAGACGGCGAGCAGGACCCGGTCATGCGCGGCGAAGGCTGGGAACAGGGCGTCGAGCTCGGCGGCGTTCAGCGGCTCGCCGGGAGTGGGGTTTTCGGGTGCGGCCTCAGCAGCCGACACGCTTCTGCTCCCGCTCCACACCCTGCTTGATGGTGGCAGAAGCGCGCGGATATTTGTTGCCGACGGCGTTCAGCGTCGCGCAGGCGGCATCCTTCTCGCCGATGGCGGCGAGCGACTGGCCGAGCCGCAGCAGCGCGTCCGGCGCCTTCACCGCGTTGGGATAGTCGGTCGAGACCTTGAGGAAGTTCTGCGCCGCTTCCTTGTAGGTCTTGCGCTGGAACTGCGTCTCGCCGAGCCAGTAATAGGCGTCGGGCGTGGCGCGGTCGGTCGGGTAGAGCTTGAGGAACTGCTCGAAGCTCTGGCCGGACTGCGCGTAGTCCTGCCGCAGCATGTAGCCATAGGCGAGGTCGAACAGGTCCTTCGGGCTGTTGGTCGGCGGTGCCGTCGCCGGCCCGCCCGCCGCCACCTGGCCGGAAAGCGCACCGAGGTCCATCGGCGTACCAGTGCCGCCCGCTGCCGGCGTCGCGCCGAGCGGACGCGGCGCGCCGGGCGCGGTGCCCTGCGCGGACGGATCGAAAGCGTCAGAGCGCCGCGTCGGCGCCGGCTCCATGATGGGGGCAACCCCGCCCGGCACGGCAGCGGGCGCGCGCGGGGCGGCCCCTGCCGCCGGCGCTGCGCCACCACCGGCGCCGCCGAGGCGGAAGTCGATCTCGCCCTGCAGCGCCTTCACCTGCTGCTCGAGCTGCTGGTTGCGGTATTGCAGCTGCTCGAACTGCCCGGTCATCTGCCGGAGCTGGTTCTCCAGCCGGTCGAGCCGCATGCTGACCGTGCCGCCATCCTCCTCGGCAGCCGCCTCCGGCGGCGGCGTGGTGCCGGAGCGCACCGAACCTGGCGGTTTGAAGAGGTTGCCGAAGAAGTCGTTATTGGCCTGGGCGAAAGCGCTTCCCGCCGGCAATTGCGCGAAGGCGAGGCTGCCGGCAAGCAGGAGAAGGGCGGAAAGGCGCGAACGGCGAACGGTCATGACGGAAACGACGGCCTTGCAGGGCGTTGCGGATGGGGAGGCGCGCCGCGCGCGGCGACGCGGCGCGGATCATCTGAGCATACGAAGCGGATCGCGTCCAAAGTGTGACCCGGCGGACGCCGCACGTTCACAAACGGCAAGGCCCGGCCCGCGCGAGCGGACCGGGCCGGAGCCGCGGAGTTTGGCCTGGCGTCAGGAGCCGGTGGCGTTCAGCACCGTGACCGCGCGGCGATTCTGCGACCAGCAGGAGATGTCGTTGCAGACCGCCACCGGGCGCTCCTTGCCGTAGGAAATGGTGCGCATGCGGCTGGCGGGAATGCCGCGGGCGACGAGATAGTCGCGCACGCTCTGGGCGCGGCGGGCGCCGAGCGCGATGTTGTATTCGCGGGTGCCGCGCTCGTCGGCGTGACCTTCGATGGTGAAGGTGTACTTGGCATAGTGCTGCAGCCACTGCGCCTGCTTGTCGAGCGTGGCCTGCGCCTGCGGCGTGAGATCGCTCTGGTCGCTCTCGAAGAACACGCGGTCGCCCACCGAGACGATGAATTCCTGCGGGCTGCCGGGAGGCGCCGAGCCGAGCGCCTGACCGGCGCCGTCCATCGGATTCTTGGCGCAGGCGGCCGCAAGCATGGCAAGACCGACGATGAAGGCGACGCGCGCTCCGCCCAACTGGCGCAACATACGGATCATAACCGCTGACTCCTAAAATTCCCCGATCGAGGCGCCCCCGATCTAGCGTTCTTGGCGTTAATGAATGTTCCGTCGTGCTTTACGGAACCTTGACCGAATGCGTCGATTTCGCGGCCGACGCATCAACTGTTCTTTATGGTTAATCGTTCCCTAGCGTCTTACGAGCGCAGCGGCGACCAGGCGGGGTCGGACGCATAGCTCGGAGTGGGCACGCGCTGTTCGTTATAGCCCGTCAGATCGACCGTGTAGAGCTGCGGACCGGCCGCGCCGCCCGGCTCGCGGAAGAACATGATGACGCGGCCGTTCGGCGCGAAGGTCGGCCCCTCATTGTGATAGCCCTCGGTAAGGATGCGCTCGTTCGAGCCGTCCGGCCGCATCACGCCGATGGCGAAGCGCCCGCCCGCCTGCTTGGTGAAGGCGATGACATCGCCGCGCGGCGACCAGACCGGCGTCGAATAGCGCCCGTCGCCGAAGGAGATGCGGTGCTGGTTCGACCCGTCGGGGTTCATCACATAGATCTGCGAGGTGCCGCCGCGGTCGCTCTCGAAGGTGATCTGGGTGCCGTCCGGCGAATAGCACGGCGCCGTGTCGATGGCCGGCGTGTTGGTCAGCCGCGTCGTCGCCTTGGAACGCAGGTCCATGACGAAGATGTTGGAATCCGCGCCCTGCTGCAGGCTGAGGATGACCCGCTGACCATCCGGCGCGAAGCGCGGCGAGAAGCTCATATTGGGGAAGTTGCCGACCACCTCGCGCTGGCCGTTCTCGATGTTGAGCAGATAGACGCGCGGCTCACCGGCGCCGTAGCTCATATAGGTGATTTCCTGGCTGGTCGGCGAGAAGCGCGGCGTCAGCACGAGGTCGTCGCCGCGCGTGAGATAGGTCACGTTCGCGCCGTCCTGGTCCATGATGGCGAGGCGCTTGATGCGCTTCTCCTTCGAGCCGCTCTCGTCGACGAAGACGATGCGGGTGTCGAAATAGCCCTTCTCGCCGGTCAGCCGCTCATAGATCGCGTCGGCGATGATGTGGGCGACGCGGCGCCAGTTCTCCGGCTGGGTGAAATATTGCTGGCCGATCAGCTGCTGGCCGGCGAACACGTCCCACAGGCGGAACTCCGCCTTCACCCGCCCGTCCGGCTGGCGCGTCATGCGGCCGGTCACCAGCGCCTGCGCGTTGATCACGCGCCAGTCCTGGAAGCGCGGCGAAGCGTCCGGATTGGTGATCTTCTCGACGAAGGCCGCCGGATCGATCGGCGCGAACAGGCCGGAGCGGCGCAGGTCCGCCGAGATGATCTGGCTGACGCCCTTGCCCGCCTCGATGTCCTGCGCGCTGCCGCCGACGAAATCGGTGATGGCGATGGGCAGCGGCTGCACCGTGCCCTGCGTGACATCGAGCTTGAGCACGGCTTCCGCCGGCCGGTTCAGCAGGCCGAGGCCGGCCAGCGCGCCGGCACCGGTGAGAAGGCCGCGACGGCCGATATACGGGCCCGCGAAACCGGGGCGAATGAGCTTCGTCATGATCAATGTCTCAAGAGCAATGGCTGAACCCTCAACCCCGTACCATTTCGCGGGGATCGAAGGTGACTTCGATGTCCTTCCACGATTCGTATTTTTCGGGTGAGAGCATGTTGAAGGGCTGGCCGCGGAAGATGGCGCGCATGGCGCTTTCCCGCGCGGCCATGAAGAACTGGCTGGAGCCCGAGGTGATCACCATGGGCGGGCCGGAAAGCGTGCCGTCCTGATTCAGCCGGATGCGCACGGTGACGACCAGCTCTTCCGGATTGGCCGCGCCGGCCGGCGGATTCCACAACGACATCAGCCGGGCGCGCAGCGCGTCGATCTCGGTCTGCGACAGCGTCGCCGCCGTGCCGACCCGCGCACCCAGCGCGGCGGTGGAGTTGATCGTGTCACCGAGCGCCGCCTGCCGCGAGGGGGTACGCTTGTCGAGCAGCGCGGCGATGTCGTTCGGCTTGAACTCGCGCTGGTCCTTCGGCGGCTGTTGCACCACCTTCGGGGGAATGTCCTTCGGCTTTTTCGGCGGCGCGGGAGCCGGGGTCGCCTGCGCCTGCTGCTGCTCGGGCTTGGGCTCGTCCTTCTTGGGCTCGGGCGGCTTGGCCGCGAGCGATTCCGCGTCCGGGGGCGGCGGCGTCGGCTGCGGCTTGGCCTCGGCCTGCGCGGCCGGGGGCTTCGGCGCGGGCTTCGCCTCGGCGGGCGGCGGCGGAGGCGGCGGCGCCGGCTCGTTGGCGGCCTTCACCTCGGGCTTCTTGTCGTCGACCTTGGCCTCGAGATTCTCGGCGGGCTTGGCGGCATCGACCTTCTCGACGATAGGCTTGGGCGCCTCGACCTTCGGCGCATCCTTCTTGCCCGCCATCATCTTCGACAATTCGGCGTCGGAGACGATGTCGATCGGCATCGACTCCTGCATCGGCTCGAAAGGCGCGGCCGACGAGAAGGACACCACCATGAATCCGAGGATTCCGGCGTGAAGGACGGCTGAGGAGACGAGACCCGCGCGCATGACCGCTCAGTTCCCCTGCTCGACTTCGGAGACCAGGGCGACACGCTTGAAGCCAGCGCCCGACAGGCGGCCCATCACCTGCATGACGGTGCCGTAGTCGACCGACTTGTCGCCGCGCACGAAGATCCGCTCCTCATAGCCCGCCTTCGCGATGGCCTGCAGCTTCGGCACGATTTCCGCGATCGGGATTTCGGTGTCCTGGATGAAGACCTGGCCCTGATTGTTGATGGAGATGACCAGCGGCTGGTGATCCTGCGACACCGCCTGCGCCTGCGTCTGCGGCAGGTCGAGCGGCACGCCGACGGTGAGCATCGGCGCGGCCACCATGAAGATGATGAGCAGCACGAGCATCACGTCGACCATCGGCGTGACGTTGATCTCGGCCATGACGGCACCGCCGCCGCGACGACGCGAACGCCGCGACTGCCAGCCGCCTCCGCCTCCAGACGACATCCCCATAAGCGTCAGCCTCGCTCGTCGATCTGGCGCGACAGGATGGCCGAGAACTCATCGGCGAAACCTTCCAGCCGCAACGCCTGCTTGCTCACTTGCGAGACGAACCTATTGTAGAACATCGTCGCCGGAATGGCGGCGGCAAGGCCAATTGCGGTCGCGAGCAGGGCCTCGGCGATGCCCGGCGCCACAACCGCGAGGCTGGTGTTCTTCGACGCGGCGATCGACTGGAACGAGGTCATGATGCCGATCACCGTGCCGAACAGGCCGATGAACGGGCCGGCCGACCCCACCGTCGCCAGCACCAGCAGGCCCCGCTCGAGCCGCTCGACCTCACGGGCGATGGTGACGTCCATCACCTTGTCCAGCCGCTGGGTGAGCCCACCGAGCGAGCGCGCGCCGCCCTCATAGGACCGCTTCCACTCGCGCATCGCCGCGACGAAGATCGCCGCCATCGCGTGGTTGGGACGCGAAGACAGCGAGCGATACAGCTCCTCCAGGCTCTGGCCCGACCAGAAGGTCGCCTCGAACCGGTCCATCTGCCGCTTCATCCGGCCGAACAGGAGGATCTTGTCGATGGCGATCGCCCATACCCAGAGCGAGGCGAAGACGAGCCCCGCCATGACAAGCTTCACTACCCAACTGGCCTGAAGGAATAACCCCAGCAGGGACATGTCCGCACTCGGGGCTGCCATGGCCGTCTGCGCCACATCGGCAGGATTCATGTGATCTATAACCTCAGCACCAAAAACCGGCCAACGTCCGGACGGACGACCGGAACGCACGACGCACAACACCTTCGGCAAAGCCGGCCTTCAGCAAGGCCGGCATTCCGGCGCGGCGAGTCGGCATCAGCTGGCTCGCCCGCTGTACCCTTAGCCCCTGTTCGACGGGGAATCCGCCGAAACTAGGGCGTGCAAAGGCTTGCGCGACGCGGATTAAACAATTGCTAGGGTTAATGCCGGGTTAGCGTTGCCGCATCGCAACAGCCCGGTGACGCGACGGCGACAGTCGCTCACGCCGGCGAGGCATGCTCCAGCGCCGCTTTCATCGCCGCCCGCAGCGAGTCGGGAATGCGCCGGGCGCGGCCCTGCGAGACGAAGGCCACCTTCACCTTGCCCTCGACCAGCAGCTCGCCGCCGCGCATCACCTTCTGCGCCAGCGTGATCGAGGCCCCCGCGACCTCGGCCGGGCTGGTATGCACCTCCAGCACGTCGTCGATGCGGGCCGGGCGCAGGAATTGAAGCTCCATGGAGCGCACGACGAAAGCGAAACCCGGCGCCTCGGCCAATGCCTCGCCGAACAGGTCGCCCTGCACCACGCCGATCAGGCGAAGATGGTCCGAGCGGGCCCGCTCCATGAACTTCAGATAATTGGCGTGGTAGACGATGCCGGAGAAATCCGTGTCCTCGTAATAGACCCGCACCGGCAACACATGGCCACCCGGCACCAGCCGGCCAGCGAGGTGAAGGTAGGGATCGGACTTCAGGGCTTCAGGGGTAAAGGGTTCGGGGCGCGCGCTCATGATGTCCTCATAACCGAGACCGCGCCGCAAAAAAAGAACCGCGCCCCTCGGAGAGGGACGCGGTTCGCCAGGGCCTCAGGGGGCGTTGAGGCTGGTTAGGTCTCGGACGGTCAGCCCTGCGGCTGGTCGGTGGGCGCCGGAGGCGCGGCCGGGCGGTTGCGGCGGTCGGCCATGAACTGGTCGAACTCGGCCTTGTCCTTGGCCTGACGCAGACGATCGAGGAAGCCCTTGAACTCCTTCTGCTCGTCTTCGAGACGGCGCAACGTCTCTTCGCGATATTCGTCGAAGGCGCGGTTGCCGCTCGGGGGGAAACCGCGGAAGCGACCGCCGAATGCGTTGCGAACCGCCTCGGTGCCTTCTTCCTGCCAGCGGCCGAAGCCGCGCCTGCCGCCACAAAACATCCGTCCACTCCCTATGGTGAAAGCCAGGATCGCCAAGCCCAGGGGCCACCAGGCCATGAAGCCGAGGACCGTGAGCGCGATCCAGGCGGGTTTGCCGTAACTGTCGAGCTTTTGAGCGAGCTCCATGGCATCCGTTCCTGGGTTAATGTTAATCACATTTACATAGATAGAAACGCTGGGGCGGCTTGTCAAGGAACGTCACATCGAAATCGATGACACCTGCGTCGGCCGGTCAGGCTGTCGGCGCGCCGAGGCCCTTCAGATAGACCAGGAATGCGGCCTCAAGCAGGTCTTCCGGAGGCATGGGCAGCTTGCGGCGCGAACCGTCCGAGCGGGCGAACAGCGAGGCGACGCCATGCGCCAGCGCCCAGGTGTGCAGTGCCACCATCAGCGCCGGCGGGCGGCCCTGCGCCGGCATGGCGGCGACCAGCACATCCGCAGCCTCGCGCAACACGCCGAAGGCGCGCTGGCCGGCCTGGTCGAGCGCGGGATGCGCCTCCGCCGACAGGCCGGATTCGAACATGGCGATGTATTCCGCCGCGTTCTGCCGGGCGAAGTCAAGATAGGCCCGCCCCATGCGCTCGAAGGCTTCGACCGGCGTCGGACGCCCCTCGTTCCAGCTTGCCTGCAGCGCCTTGGCGAAGCGCTCGAAGCTCTCCGCCGCCACGGCGGCGATCAACTCGTCGCGATCGCGGAAATGCCGATAGGGCGCGGCCGGGCTCACCCCGGCACGGCGCGCCGCCTCGGCGAAGGTGGCTCCGGCCGTGCCCTTCTCCGCGATCAGGTCGAGCGCGGCCTTCATCAGGGCCTCCCGCAGGTTGCCGTGATGGTAGCCGCGGGATTCGCCGCCGTTTCTGGTCCAGCTCATGTGAAAGGGGCTTACATTAGAGCCTGCGGGACGTCGAGTTATCTCTCCATCCTCTCCCCATCGGGGAGGGGGAGTTCTCCCCTCAGTCGCCCTCGTCGAACAGCGGAATCTGGTTGGCGCTGGACGGCACCGCCAGGCCCAGATGCTTGAAGGCATGGGCGGTGAGCACGCGCCCGCGCGGGGTGCGCTGCAGGAAGCCCTGCTGCACCAGATAGGGTTCGATGATCTCCTCGATCGCGTCACGCGGCTCGGACAACGCGGCGGCGATGGTCTCGACGCCCACTGGCCCACCACCATAATTCATCGCGATCACCGTGAGGTAGCGCCGGTCCATCTGGTCGAGACCGAGGCCGTCGACCTCAAGATGCGACAGCGCGTGGTCGGCCGCGGCGCGGTCGATGATGTCGCGCCCGCCGACGAGGGCGAAGTCGCGCACCCGGCGCAGCAGTCGGCCGGCAATGCGCGGCGTGCCGCGCGCCCGGCGGGCGATCTCGCGCGCGCCGTCCTTGGAAATCGGGATGTTCAGCACCCGCGCGCCGCGCGTAACCACCAGTTCCAGCTCGTCGACCGTATAGAAGTTCAGCCGGATCGGAATGCCGAAGCGGTCGCGCAGCGGCGTGGTCAGCAGCCCCGAGCGCGTCGTCGCTCCCACCAGGGTGAATTTGGACAGCTGGATCTTCACCGAGCGGGCGGCCGGCCCCTCGCCGATGATGAGATCGAGCTCGTAATCCTCCATCGCGGGATAGAGGATTTCCTCCACCGCCGGGTTGAGGCGATGGATCTCGTCGATGAACAGCACGTCGCGTTCTTCGAGATTGGTCAGCAGTGCCGCGAGGTCGCCGGCCTTGGCGATGACCGGACCGGAGGTGGAGCGGAAGCCGACGCCGAGCTCGCGCGCCACGATCTGCGCCAGCGTGGTCTTGCCCAGCCCCGGCGGGCCGACGAACAGCACATGGTCGAGCGCCTCGCCGCGCGTCTTGGCGGCGCGGATGAACACGTCGAGATTGGCCCGCGCCTGCTCCTGGCCGACGAATTCGGCCAGGTTCTGCGGACGCAGCGAGGCCTCGGTGAGGTCTTCCTCGCGCTTGTCCGGCGTGACGAGGCGCTTGCTGCTCATCGTCCCGCCTCCGGATCGCGCGGGAAGACGCCGCCGCCCGCCAGAAGCGTGGTGACGAACACGATGGCCGCCGCGAAGAGTGCCGCCAGCCGCGACGCCCGCTCATCGAAGATCGGCCGGTAATCGCCGAAATCGATCGACAGAGCGATGACGCCAAGCGGAAGCAGGGCGACGATCAGCACCGCGATCAGGATGAGCAGCTTGGAACGCGGGGTGAAAGACAGCGCGAAGGCGCAGATGCCCGCGCCGATTCCGCCCGGCACCACGGCAATCGCGGCATAGCCGGCCGAGGTGGCGCTATGCATCAGCCGCTCGATCGAGAGCACCGCAAGGATCGCCCCGCCATAGGCGAAGATCATCGCCGGTATGCGCGCCGGCCAGGGCCAGGGCCGGTTTTCGCCCTTGGCCCGCGCGGTGGTGAAGCGCAGCATCATCGCGCCAGTTCCTTCAGTCCGAGACGGATGAGCCGAGCGGTGTCCGCCCCCTCCCCCGCCTCGCGCAGCGCCGCCGCCACCGCCGCATTGGCCTGGATCTGCGCATAGCCGAGATTGACCAGCGCCGAGACCGCATCCGCCACCGGCGCGGGCGCCACCTTCTCCTCAAGCGCGGCGGTGAGCCCGGCCACCGCCGGATCGACGCTGCCGAAGGCCGGCGCCTTGTCCTTCAATTCGGTGACGATGCGCGAGGCGACCTTGGGTCCGACACCATTGGCCCGCGCCACCATCGCCTTGTCGCCCAGCGCCACCGCATTGGCGAGTTCCGAGGGCGAAAGGGTGGAGAGCACGTTCAGCGCCACCTTGGCGCCGACGCCCTGCACGTTCTGCAACAGCAGGAACCACGACTTCTCCGCCGGCGAGGTGAAGCCGTAGAGCCGGATCATATCCTCGCGCACGAAGGTCTCGATGAACAGCGTCGCCGCCTCGCCGGCCCTGGGCAGCGCCTGCAAGGTGCGGGCGGAGCAGTGCACGAGATAGCCGACGCCCTGCACGTCGAGGATCACATGGTCGTCGCCATAGCTGTCGACGAGGCCCTTCAGTTTGCCGATCACTGCGCTGCCACCCGTGCCCTAAGCGCCGCCATGCCCCTATGCTGGGCGTGGGTGACGGCGACCGCAAGCGCGTCCGCCGCATCGTCGGTGGTAAAGTCGGCCTGCGGCAGCAGCACCTTCATCATCATGCGGATCTGCCCCTTCTCGGCCCGTCCGGCGCCGACCACGGTCTTCTTGACCAGCAGCGCCGCATATTCGGAAACCGGCACCCCGGCCAGCGCCGGGGTCAGCATCACCACGCCCCTCGCCTGGCCGAGCTTCAGCGTCGAGGCCGGGTTCATGTTGACGAAGGTCTCCTCCACCGCCGCCTCATCCGGCAGATGCGCGCGCAGCACGCGCGCCAGCTCGTCGTGCAGCACGGCGAGGCGCACCGCCAGCGCCTCGTCCTCCGGCGGCATGACGGTGCCGCACGCGATGAAGGACAGCTTGGTGCCCATGGCCTCGATCACCCCCCAGCCGGTGCGGCGGAGGCCGGGATCGAGCCCGAGAATGCGAATCGGAGCGGAGGCCATGTCCTAGGGCGTAGCCGAACAAAGGACGAACGCCTAGTACGCAGGCCGTGTATCCGTCCCGGCTTCGCCACGGAGCGCGAACATGGTGAAGGAGGCGTTAACGCCCGCGACAACACCATGCGCATGTGTGCCAACCGCAACGCGGGCGTTCACGCGCCCGCCTTGCGCTCGCTGTCGAGGTCGGCCATGGCGAAGGCCGGATAGCGCTCGCCGGCCGCCGCGCCCTTCGGCACCGCCTGCTCGATGGCCGCGAGGTCGGCGGCGGTGAGGCGAGCCTCGGCCGCCCCCAGCGCCTCGTCGAGCCGGTCGCGGCGACGGGCGCCAACCAGCGGCACGATGTCCTTGCCCTGCGCCGCCACCCAGGCGATGGCCGCTTGCGCGACGGTGATCCCGCGCGCTTCCGCAACCTTGCGCAGCGCCTCGACGAGGGCGAGGTTCGCCTGCGCATTCTCGCCCTGGAAGCGCGGGCTCATGGCGCGGAAGTCGCCCGGCGCCTGCGTGCCGGCGAAATGGCCGCTGATCAGCCCGCGCGAGAGCACGCCATAGGCGGTGACGCCGATGCCCAGTTCCCGCAGCACGGGCAGGATCTCGTCCTCGATGCCGCGCGAGACCAGCGAATATTCGATCTGCAAGTCGCAGATTGCGTGCACGGCGGCGGCGCGGCGGATGGTGTCGACGCCCACCTCGGACAGGCCGATATGCCTGATGTAGCCGGCCTTCACCAGGTCGGCGAGAGTGCCGATCACCTCCTCGACGTCGGTGCCGGCGGGAAGCCGCGAGGGGCGGTAGATGTCGATGACGTCGACCCGCAGCTTCTGCAGCGACTGCGCCAGCGCGTTGCGGATCGCGGCGGGACGCAGGTCGTAGCCGCCCCAGCCGCCGGCGGGATCGCGCAGCGCGCCGAACTTGACGCTGATCTGGTAGGCATCGCGCGGCACCTCGCGCAGCGCGTCGCCGATCAGGATTTCATTGTGGCCGGCACCGTAGAAGTCGCCGGTATCGATCAGCGTCATGCCGGCATCGAGCGCGGCGTGCAGGGTGGCGAGGCTCTCCACGCGGTCGGCCGGCCCATACATGCCGGACATGCCCATGGCACCGAGGCCGAAGGCGGAGACCTCCGGACCGGTGGCGCCGAGGCGGGTGCGCGCGAGCGTGGTGCGGGACGCGGTCATGTCTGCCCTCCATTGGGAAACGCCGGGCTGCCCGGCGGCTGGGGAAGATATGACGCGAAAGCCGACGTTCGATAATATGGCCATATCGAAACAAACTGTTCGGCTATTCGTACAATGAGCACGCCCGACCTCTCGCTGCTCGACAGCTTCGTCGCCGTCGCCCGTCATCGCAGCTTCCGCCGCGCGGCGCTGGAACGCGGCGTCTCGGCCTCGACGCTCAGCGAGGCGCTGCGGCGGCTGGAGGCGCAGCTCGGCGTGCGGCTGATGAACCGCACCACCCGCAGCGTGACCCTGACCGAGCCGGGGCGGAAGCTGCTCGACCGACTTACGCCTATGCTGGCCGATCTCGGCGAGGCGCTGGACGAGGTGAACAGCTTCCGCGACACCCCGACCGGCACGCTGCGGCTCAATGTGCCGGCGCCGGTGGCCCGGCTGGTGCTGGCGCCCATGCTCGCCGACTTCTTCGCCACCCATCCCGGCCTGACGCTGGAGGTGCATCTGGACGAGCGGCTGATCGATGTCATCGAGGCCGGCTTCGATGCCGGCGCGCGCTATGGCGAGAGCCTGGCGCAGGACATGATCGCCGTGCCGCTCGGTCCGGCGCAGCGCTACGGCATTTACGCCTCGCCCGGCTATCTCGCGCGGAACGGCACGCCATCCGTGCCCGAGGACCTGCTGCATCACCGCTGCATCTGCCACCGTTTCGCCAGTGGCGCGGTGCTGCCATGGGAGTTCGAAAAGGACGGTCGCGTGCTGCGCATCCAGCCGCGCGGGCAGCTCATTACCAACAGCGCCGACCTCACCATCGATGCCGCGCGCGACGGCGTGGCTATCGCCATGACCTTCCAGGGCTTCGCGAAGCCGGCGGTGGAGCGCGGCGAACTGGTCTCGCTGCTGGAGGAGTGGTGCCCGCCCTTCGAGGGGCCCTTCCTGTATTATACCGGCCGCCGCCACATGCCCGCGCCGCTGCGGGCCTTCGTCGACTTCGTCCGCACCCGCCATGCGCGGGCCGCTAGCACCCGCGGTTGAACGCCCCGCTCGCCAGCGCCACGCCGAAGCCGGTCGCCACCACGCCGATCATCGCCGCCGTGTCGGGGTGCTCGCCCAGCACCGGTACGGCGATGAGCGCCGCCAGCGCCGGTACCAGCCCGGTGAAGGCGGCGGCACGCGAGGAGCCGAGCTTCTCGATGGCAATGCCGAAGGCGACCAGCGCCACCACGCCCGACAGCAGGCCCTGCACGAAAAGCTGGATCAGCACCTCGCGGCCGTAGCCGGCGGACACCGCGTCGATGACACCCGGCAGGCCTGCCGGCGTCAGGATGATGGTGGACCACAGGCCGATCATGCCGACCGTCTCGGTCGCCCGCATGCCGGTGCGGCGGAAGGCGAGCGTGTAGGCCGCCCACATCGCCGCCCCGCACAGCAGCAGCAAATGGCCGCGCCAGGCGCCGTCCTCGGGAAACAGCACGCCGCGTCCGCCCAGCGTGACGACGCCGAGCGCGATGAAGCCGAAGCCGATGGCGCGTCCAATGCCCAGCCATTCCTTCAGGAAAAGCACCGAGATCAGCGCCACGATCAGCGGCATGGTGCCGGGCAGCAATGGGCCGACATCCGCCGCCGGCACGAAGCGCATGGCGTTGGCGACGACGAGGAAGAAGATCCCGCCCGCCCCGAGGAAACAGGCGAGGAAGGGCCAGACGCTCTCCCGCCGCGGCCAGAAGCCGATCCTGAACCAGGCGGGGGCGAGAACGGTCGCCGGCACGACGAAGCGCAGCCAGCCGACCGTGGCCGGCGTCAGATGGCCATGCACGGCATGGCGGGTGGAGACGATCCACGCCCCCCAGATGGAGATGGCGAGCAGGGCGCAGCCGATGCCGATCAGGCGATCGCTGACGGCGCCCTCCGCCGTGGCACCTGCCGCGGCGGGAGTGGGACAGTTGGACATGTGCTTTTCCGGCCGCCGCGGCGGCAATGGTCGAACGCCGCCGCGAGGACACCCGTCCGGCAGCTCAGTTGCCGCCAATCTGGTGGGTGCACGCCATGCATGCAAACGAGTTTTGCCGATGGGCACGTTCACCAAACGCGATGGAACCCGCGTTGACGCGGCATCGCGCGGGGTCTAGAGCGCGGGCTCGCGCCGCTTCCGCGCGCCTCTTCCGCGCGCAGTCTCCAGCGGTGCCCCAGGATTTTCCGATGTCGTTCGATGTGGCCCTGGTCTGGGCCGTCTTCACCGCCCTCGTCGCCGGCGTCACCCGTGGCTTCTCGGGTTTCGGCGGTGCGCTCATCTTCGTGCCGCTGATCAGCGCACTGTTCGGCCCGAAGGTGGCAGCGCCGACGCTGCTGGTCATCGATACGGTGCTGACCCTGCCCTTCGTCGCCACGGCGCTGCGCGCCTGCATCTGGCGGCAGGTGGCGCCGCTGGCGGTCGGCGCTGTGGTCGCCGTGCCCTTCGGCGTGGCGGTGTTGCAGCATGTCGATGCGATCGCGCTGCGCTGGTCGCTGGCCGGGCTGAGCATCGCGCTGCTGGCGCTGCTGGTCTCGGGCTGGCGCCATTCCGGTCGGCAGGGGCTGCCGGCCACCCTCGCGGTTGGCGCGCTGGCCGGCACGCTCGGCGGCGCGGCGCAGATGTCCGGCCCGCCTGTGGTGGCCTACTGGCTCGGCAGCGGCCAGCCGGCGGCGCTGGTGCGGGCCAATCTGTTCGGCTTCTTCGCGGTGGTGACGCTGGCGAGCGGCTCGGCCTATTTCCTCAACGGCCTCGTCACCGCCGAGGTCGGCCAATTGTCGCTGATCCTCGGCCCGGCCTATGCCATCGGCCTGTTCGCCGGCGCGCGCGCCTTCAAGGGCGCCAGCGACCGGCATTTCCGCCTGGCCGCCTACTGGATCATCGCGCTGGCCGCCGTCATCAGCCTGCCGCTGTTCGATCCGCTGCTGGGGCGGTAGGGCCGCCGCGATCCCGGATCGGCCCTGAGCGGCTGTCCGGGATGACGACGTCTGGAAGACGAATCCTCAGTCGCTCATCTTGGCGACGAAGGCATCCGACAGCTCGAAATTGGCATAGACGTTCTGCACGTCGTCATTGTCGTTCAGCGTGTCGACGAGGCGGATCAGCTTTTCCGCCACCTCGTCATCCACCGCGATGGTGTTCTGTGGGCGCCAGACGAGACCCGACTTGCGCGGCTCGCCGAACTTGGCTTCCAGCGCGCGGGCGACCTCGTGCAGGTTCTCGATCGAGGTGGTGACCTCGTGGCCATTCTCGTCGGACGTCACGTCGTCGGCGCCGGCATCGATGGCGGCTTCCAGCATGTCGTCCGCGGACGCCTTCGCCGCGTCGAACTCGACGGTGCCGATGCGGTCGAACATGAACGACACCGCGCCGGTCTCGGCCAGCGAGCCGCCCGACTTGGTGAAGTAGGAACGCACTTCCGACGCGGTACGGTTGCGGTTATCGGTCAGCGCCTCGACGATGACGGCGACGCCACCGGGGCCGTAGCCCTCATAGCGGATCTCGTCATAGTTCTCCGCATCGCCGCCCGACGCCTTCTTGATCGCGCGGTCGATATTGTCCTTGGGCATGTTCTCCGCGCGAGCCGCGAGGATGGCGGCGCGCAGGCGCGGGTTCATGTTGGGGTCGGGCATGCCGAGCTTGGCGGCCACGGTGATTTCGCGCGCCAGCTTGGAGAACAGCTTGGAGCGCACCGCGTCCTGCTTGCCCTTGCGGTGCATGATGTTCTTGAACTGCGAATGCCCGGCCATGGCCGCCTCCACGTCGTGCCGGCGAGCGGTGCCGCGCGGCATCTCAATTCTGAAGATTGGTGCGCGGCTTATAGGCGAGAGGGCATGCGCGCGTAAAGCGGGGCGTCGGCCTACCAGAAAGCCGGCACCACCTGTTCCAGCACCCCGCCCAGGCGCACCGGCGCCACCCGCAGCGCGCGCCCATTGGCATCCGTCTCCACCGCGAGGCCCGACAGCGTTCCCGGCCCCGCCGCAGGCTCGAAGCGCGAGGAGCCGATCTTGCGGGTGAAGCGGCGCAGCGGCTCTTCCTTGTCCATGCCGATCACCCCGTCATAGCTGCCGCACATACCGACATCGGTCATGTAGGCGGTGCCGCCGGGCAGGATACGGTGGTCTGCGGTCGGCACATGGGTGTGCGTGCCGATGACCAGGCTCGCGCGCCCGTCGCACCAATGGCCGAAGGCCTGCTTCTCGCTGGTGGTCTCGGCATGGAAATCGACGATCACCGCATCCGAGACGAGGCCCAGCGGGCCGGCGTCGAGCTCGCGGTCGATCGCGGCGAAGGGATCGTCCATCGGGTCCATGAAGGTGCGGCCCATCATGTTGACCACCAGCACCCGTGCGGCGTTCTGCGCCTCGATCAGCGCCGCGCCGCGTCCCGGCGTGCCGGGCGGATAATTGGCCGGGCGGATCAGCCGCGGGGCACGCTCGATGAACACCAGCGCCTCGCGCTGGTCGAAAGCGTGGTTGCCGAGCGTCACCGCATCGGCGCCGGCCTCGAGGAACTCGTCATGGATCGCCTCGGTGATGCCGAAGCCGCCGGCGGCGTTCTCACCGTTCACCACGACGAAATCGAGCGCCCATTCGCGCCTCAGCCGGGGCAGATGTTCGAGCACGACCTGCCGGCCGGGCCGGCCGACCACATCGCCGAGAAACAGCAGCCGCATCGATTACTCCTCCACCGGCCGCACGATACCGGCATCAGTGGCGATGGCGTCAAGCCGCTCGTCATGGGATTCGGCGGGCACGGCGGGCAGTTCCTGCACGGCGAAGGCGTAGCCGATGGCCTCGATGCGCTTGGCCCCGCGCAGCAGCGCCAGCGTGCGGTCGTAGAAGCCCGCGCCATAGCCGAGCCGGTTGCCGCGCGCATCGAACGCCGCCAGCGGCACGACCAGCACGTCCGGCACCACCGCCGGCGCGGTCTCCGGCGGGGCCGGTATCTTGATGTTCCCCGGCCCGGCCGAGGGCACCAGTTCCTCGCCCGGCTCCCACAGCCGGAAGGTCAGCGGCTTGCCGCAGTCGACGACGACCGGCAGCGCGATCTGCGCCCCCGCGGCGCGCAGCAGTCGCACCAGCGGTGTGGTGGAAATCTCCGAACCGATCGGCGCGAAGACGGAAACCACCTCGCCGCCGACCTCGCCCAGCCATTTCAGCGCCTGGATCGCGGCGGCCTCGGCCGCCTGCTCTCGCGCGACGGCGTCAAGCGTCGCCCGCCGCGCGAGCGCGAGGGAGCGGAGGCTGGCTTTCTCGGAGGCGCGTTCGGAAGAATGGGACATGATGATGAGTGCGGAGCCGCGATGGCCGTTGGAGGATCGATCCCGGGAACCTACAACGTAGGTGGGCGCCGTGTGTCCGAGCCCAGGGGCAAGGTCAGGGACAGCTCCCTTTGAGATCGATAAGGCCCCGGGGAATATGTTCTCCTGACGAACCTCACAGCCCCGCGTGACAAATCTAGGACGCCGCGCGGCAGATTGCCAGAGGCGACTCACCGAAGGTGAACAGCTTTCCGCGAGCAAGTCCCATTCGCCGTCCCGGACGGCCGACAGGCCGATCCGGGATGAGGCCGAGGTGGCCGGGGCGCCCTCAGCCCACCTTCAGCATGATCTTGCCGATGTGCGCGCTGGTTTCTATGCGGGCATGCGCCTCACCGGCCTTCTCCAGCGGGAAGGTCTGGTCCAGCACCGGCTTCACCTTGCCCGCCTCGATCAGCGGCCAGACCTTCTCGCGCAGCGAGGCGGCGATGGCGGCCTTCTCCGCCTTCGGGCGCGAGCGCAGCGTCGAACCCATATGCGACAGCCGCTTCAGCATCAGCCGCATGAAGTCGATCTGGAGCTTGGAGCCTTCCATGAAGGCGATCTGCACGATGCGCCCGAGCGGGGCGGCCGCCTCGTAATTGCGGGCGATGTAGGAGCCGCCGACCATGTCGAGGATCACATTCACCCCCTTGCCGCCGGTCTTCTCCTTGATGACCGCGACGAAATCCTCCGTCTTGTAGTCGATGGCGTAGTCGGCGCCGAGATCGCGGCAGACCTTGCACTTCTCGGCGCTGCCGGCGGTCGCGAAGACCGTGGCGCCATACGCCTTGGCCAGCTGGATCGCCGTCGTGCCGATGCCGGACGTACCCCCATGCACGAGAAAGCTCTCGCCCGCCTTCAGCCCGGCGAGGTCGAACACATTGGTCCATACGGTGAAGAAGGTTTCCGGCAGCGCCGCCGCCTCGACCAGCGACAGTCCCGCAGGCACCGGCAGCGCAGAGCCGGCGTCCGCCAGGCAATATTGCGCATAGCCGCCGCCCGAGACCAGCGCGCAGGCCTTGTCGCCCAGCTTCCAGCCGGTGACGCCCTCGCCCAGCGCGACCACCTCGCCGGCGATTTCCAGACCGGGGATGTCCGGGGCGCCGGGCGGCGGCGGATAGAGCCCCTTGCGCTGCATCACATCCGGGCGATTGACGCCGGCGGCCGCGACCTTGACCAGAATTTCGCCCGCACCAGGCATGGGCACCGCACGCTGCTCGGGAACCAGGGCTTCCGGTCCGCCGGGGGTCGGCAGGCCGATGGCGGTCATGCTGGCGGGCAGGTCGGTCACGGGCGTTTCCTCTTCCTTCGGACGGGTCGATGCTTCGTAGGTCATGCCGCCCGCACTGGCAACCGGCACGGCACCGACCTAGATTGACAAGCACGTGCAGCCACTTGCTGCTCGCCACTTGCCGCTTCATCGGAAATGGAGGAACCGCCCATGGCCATCGACGACGATCCCTTCGGCACTGCGCCGGTCAGGAAGCCCGCCGGCCACGAGGTGGGCGGCGATATCTCGATCCTGTCGGAGACCGAGATCGAGGAGCGCATCGAACTGCTCGGCGCCGAGATCGAGCGCCTGCGCGGCGCACTGGCGGCCAAACGCGCCTCCCGCCAGGCGGCGGAGAATTTCTTCAAGCGATAGGGAGCGCAGGCGGATTTAACCCCGCGTTAAGCTTTCCAGACTATTACTGACGGCGGTCAATTTGACCGTGAGTGGCCCCTGTCCACTCTGTTTGACGCATCCCTGTCTATGACTTTTGAGCCGCCCTTGGGCGGCTCTTTTTTCATTGGGCCGGGACTTCGCCCCTCCCCCGCCATCATCCACTGCCAATCCGCCAGGCAGGCATGTTCCCCCTTGCGCCGGCCGTCATGGCCGCGAGGGAGGGCATCGGAATTGGACGAATCGCGTACCGGGTCGGGACGATGGGATCTTCGGGCAAAGGCAATGACCGCGACGACGGTCCTCGGCATGAGCGGCGGGACGACCGGCCGATCAACCTCGCCGAGCGCCGGATCGCCTCGCAGGTTTTCGCGGAGCTGTTCCGCGAGGGGATGGAGCTGGTCGACGAGACCGCCGCCTATCTCGACGGCGCCGGTCGCGGCGACAGCCACACCCTGTCGCGCCCCGCGCTCGCCGCCTATGCCCAGCAGAGCATGCGCCTGTCGACCCGGCTGATGCAGCTGGCCTCCTGGCTGCTGCTGCAACGCGCGGTGACCGAGGGCGAGATGTCGGCCGAGACGGCGCAGCGCGAGCGGGGTCGGATCGACCTGCAGGGCCCGGCGCCCGATGAGGAGCAGGAAGCGCTGCTGCCGGAGCCGCTCGTCGCCCTGATCCGCCGCAGCTACGTGCTCCAGCGGCTGATCGGACAGCTCAACACCGCGCTCGACACCCCCGCCGAAACGCCGCCCAATGCGGTCGCCGGCCAGATCGGCCGTCTACGCACCGCCTTCGAGCGCCACTGAGCGCCGCCGTTCGGCTGCCGCACGGCAAATCGCCGCGCCCTTCGACGGCACGGCACGCAAACGAAAACCCTCGCGCGGGACGGTCTGCCCCAGGCGAGGGTCTCGAAACATCGCAGTCGCAGAAGGCGGGCGACGCCCGCACTCCGCCAAGACCAGCAGGCGGGCGCAAACCCGCCCGGCATCAGGCCTTGAGGAAGCCCGCGAACTTCTTCTGGAACTTCGACACGCGGCCCGCGCGGTCGAGCAGCTGCCCGGTGCCGCCGGTCCAGGCCGGGTGAACCTTCGAATCGATATCGAGCTGGAGGACGTCGCCGTCCTTGCCCCAAGTCGTCCGGGTCGTGTACTCGGTGCCGTCCGTCATCACCACCTTGATGAAGTGGTAGTCGGGATGGATGTTGCTCTTCATGGGTAGCATCCTCGCCGCCGCACGGTCGGCCCCTCGCGGGAACCACGCGGCGATCTACAAAACGATCCTGCCGGAAATCCGAGCGGCTCTATAACCGAGACATGCCTGTGACACAAGCCGCCCAGAACCAATCCTCCACGAGCCTCGAACTGCCCGCCCCCCGCCGCCCGCGCCTCAGCCCGCTGAAGGCGCTGTGGCCGCATATAAGCCGCTACCGGGGCCGGGCAAGCGCGGCGCTCGTGGCCCTGCTGGTCGCTGCCCTCGCGACGCTGGTGGTGCCGATCGCGGTGCGGCGGATGATCGACTTCGGCTTCGACGTGCAGCATGCCGGCTTCATCGACCGCTATTTCGGCGTGATGATCGGCGTGGTGGCGGTGCTGGCGGCCGCCTCGGCGGCGCGCTACTACCTCGTCATGACGCTCGGCGAGCGCATCGTCGCCGACCTGCGCGCACAGGTCTTCGAGCATCTGCTCACCCTCGACGGCGGCTTCTACGACCGGGCGAAGTCCGGCGAGCTGATTTCCCGTCTCACCGCCGATACCACGCAGATCAAGTCGGCGGTCGGCGCTTCCGCGTCCATCGCGCTGCGCAACATCGTGCTGTTCATCGGCGCGACCATCATGATGGTCATCACCAGCCCGTGGCTCTCCGCCATCCTGCTGATCGCGATTCCCGTCATCGTCGCCGCGCTGATCGGCTCCGGGCGCGGCGTGCGCAAGCGCTCGCGCGGGGCGCAGGACACGCTGGCGGAGGCCTCCGCCTATGCCGCCGAGGCCATCGGCGCCATCCGCAGCCTGCAGGCCAACACCGCCGAACCGGCCGCCACGCGGCGCTTCGACGGCGAGGTCGAGCATGCCTTCGATGCCGCGAGCAACGCCGTGCGGGCGCGCGCCCTGCTCACCGGCGTCGGCATCTTCCTGGTCTTCGCCAGCGTCGTTGGCATCCTCTGGGCCGGCGCGAACGCCGTGCTCGCCGGGACGATGAGCGCGGGCACGCTCGGCCAGTTCGTGCTCTACGCGGTGCTCGCCGCCAGCGGTCTCGGCCAGCTGAGCGAGGTATGGGGCGAGATTTCGCAGGCCGCCGGCGCCACCGAGCGCATCGCCGAATTGCTGGCCGAGAAGCCGGAAGTGACGCCCCCGGCCGATCCCCTGCCGCTGCCCGCGCCGCGCGGCGAGGTCCGCTTCGCCAATGTCGCCTTCACCTATCCCACGCGCCGCGATATCCCGGTGCTGTCCGGTGTCAGCTTCGCCATCAAGCCCGGCGAGCGCGTCGCCATCGTCGGCCCGTCGGGTGCCGGCAAGAGCACACTGTTCCAGTTGCTGCTGCGCTTCTACGACCCGATTTCAGGTCGCGTGGAGGTCGACGGCGTCGACATCGCCAAGGCGTCGCCGCAGGCGGTGCGTGCCCGCATCGCGCTGGTGCCGCAGGACGTGGCGATCTTCGCCAGCTCGATCCGCGAGAACATCCGCCTTGGCCGGCCCGATGCGACCGATGCAGAAGTGGAGGAGGCCGGCCGTCTCGCCGTCGCCGACGAGTTCGTCGCCCGCCTGCCGGAGGGCTGGGACACGCCGGTCGGCGAGCGCGGCGTCACCCTGTCCGGCGGCCAGCGCCAGCGTATCGCCATCGCCCGCGCCATATTGCGCCGCGCGCCGATCCTCCTGCTGGACGAGGCCACCTCCGCGCTCGATGCCGAAAGCGAGACGCTGGTGCAGCAGGCGCTCGACCGCTCGATGGAAGGGCGCACCACGCTGGTCATCGCCCACCGCCTCGCCACCGTACTCTCCGCCGACCGCATTCTCGTCATGGAGCATGGCCGGGTGGTGGAGGAAGGCACGCATCAGAGCCTCGTCGCGCAGGGCGGTCTCTATGCCCGCCTCGCGGCGCTTCAGTTCGGCGCGACCAACGGGGGCTGACGGGACGCCGCTTCAGCCGCCCGCGCGCCGCTCCATCCGCAGCGTCGGCCGGCCGGAGGTGGGGTTTGTCCCATGCGCGACAACGGCGAAGCCGGCCTTCTCGTAGAAGTGCACCGCCCGCCGGTTCTCCTCGTTCACGTCGAGCACCAGCGGATGGCGCGTGCACGCCGCCGCCACGTCCAGCAGGCGATGCGCGACGCCTTCGCCCCAATGATCGGGATGCACCACCAGCTGGTCGACATAGCCGGTGCGCGGATGCACGCAGACGAAGCCGAGCAGCGTGCCGGCGCCGGGCTCGACCGCCAGCTCGATCACCGCGCCCTCGTCCAGCAGCGCCTCGACGCGATGGCAGAGCCAGCCGCGCCGCGCCTCGAAATCGATCTCCGGCATGGCTTCCTGCCAGGCCTCGACCCAAAGGTCGGCCATGGCGGGCATTCGTCCCCACACGAAGCCTTCGAGCTCGGCGGGCGGGCGCTGGGTCATCGCCGTGCGGTCATCTCTCAGTCAGCTTCAGCTCGATGCGGCGATTGCGCGCCCGTGCATCGTCGCTGTCGGCCGTGTCGAGCGGCTGGTATTCGCCGAAGCCGGCGGCGACGAGATGACGGGGCGCGATCCCCCTGCCCGCCAGATACTGCACCACGGCGATCGAACGCGCGGCGGACAGCTCCCAGTTGGAGGGGAATTGCGGCGTCTGGATCGGCCGGTCGTCGGTGTGGCCGTCGACCCGCAGCACCCAGGCGATGTCGTCGGGTATCTCCTTCTCCAGCGTCGCCAGCGCCGTGGCGATGTCGTCGAGCGCGGGAAGCGCCTCGGGCCGCAGCTCCGCCGAGGCGCGGTCGAAGAAGATTTCCGACTGGAAGACGAAGCGGTCGCCGACCTGCCTTATCCCCGGCCGGTTGCCGAGAATGGCGCTGAGCCGGCCGAAGAACTCGGAGCGGTAGCGCGTCAGCTCCTGCACCCGCTGGGCCAGCGCCACATTGAGCCGGCGCCCGAGATCGGCGAGGCGCGACTGGCTCTCCTTGTCCTTCTGGTCGGAAATATTGAGCGCCTCCTCCAGCGCGGCGATCTGCCGGCGCAACGCGGCGATCTGCTGGTTCAGTATGGCGATCTGCGCCGCCGCCTGCGCGGCCGCGTCCTGCTCGTTGCCGAGCTGGCGCGCCAGTGCGCTGGCGCGGCGCTCGGCCTCGGCGATCTCCTCGGGGCTCGCCGTGGCGATTGCCGCCTCGCGCAGCACGTCGCGCTCCTGCTCCATGGCCAGCAGGCTGGCGCGCAGCGAGCCGATCTGGCTCTCCGATTCCGCCTCGCTGGCGCGTTCCAGGGCAAGAAGGTCGGTCAGTTCCCGGATCTGCGCCTGCAGCCGGGACATGGCGTCGTCCTTGTTGCCGATCTCCTGCGTCAGCACGAACTGCGCGAGCACGAACACCGACAGCAGGAAGACGAAGACCAGCAGCAGCGTCGACAGCGCGTCGACGAAGCCGGGCCAGTAGTCGATATGGCGATCACCGCGGCGCGAGCGTCCGAGAGCCATCACGCACGCTCGCGGTCGGCGGGCGTCGACGCGGCCCCTTGGGCGGCGATGCGCTCAAGCAGCTTCTTGATGTCCTTCTGCTGCTCGGCCTGCGCCTCCACCCAGTCGCGCACCATCTGCTGCTCGCCGCGCATGTGCTGGACAAGGCCCTGAAGGCTCTCGGCCAGATGCGCCATGGCAGTAGTCACGCGCTGCGAGCCGGCCTCGGTCATGGTGCGGTCAAGCCGGCTGACCGCCTCGGTGAGCTGGGCGAGGTCGGGCGGCGGCAGCAGTCCCGCGGGACCGATCGGAGACGCCGGCGCGGGCGCGGCGGCAGCGGCGGCATAGGTCGGCGGCACCGGCACGGGACGCGGGCGCTGCTGCGCTTCGTGGCTGAGGTCCTCCACCGTGGTCGACAGCCAGTCCTCGAGGTCGGTGTAGAAGCGGTTCTGCGCCTGGCCGGCCTGCAAATCGAGGAAGCCAAGCACCAGCGAGCCGGCAAGGCCGAACAGCGAGGACGAGAAGGCGATGCCCATGCCGCCGAGCGGCGCGGCAAGGCCGGATTTCATGGTCTCCAGCACCGAGGCGGATTCGGGGCCGACATCGAGCGCGCCGATCACCCCGGCGATCGAGGACACCGTGTCGAGCAGGCCCCAGAAGGTGCCGAGCAGGCCGAGGAAGATGAGCAGGCCGGTGAGATAGCGCAGCAGGTCGCGCGCCTCGTCGAGGCGGGTGCCGATCGATTCAAGGATGCCCCGCATCGTCGCCTGCGAGATGGACATGCGGCCGACGCGGTCGCCCAGCAGCGATGCCATCGGCGCCAGCAGGCGCGGTGCGCGGCGCACTTCGAGGCCGGGATCGGCCACGCGGAAGCTGTTGACCCACTCCACCTCGGGCAGCAGCCGCACCACCTGGCGGAAGGCGAAGATGGTGCCGATCAGCAGGACGCCGAAGATGACGCCGTTGAGGCCGGGATTGTTGAGGAAGGCGCGCCAGATCTGTTCATGCAGCACGGAAGCGAGCGCGATGCCGAGCAGGAGGAAGATGAACATCCGCACCAGAAAGATGCGCGGGGATGAGAGTTTGTGAAAAGGATCCGACGCGTCCATGCCCCAAGCCGTCTCGATGATGTGGCGGATTCTCCCGGCGCAGGGAGCCGCCCTGCGCCGGACTATGCCACAGACGGGGGGAAATGAAACCTTCGGTAGTGCCTAATCTTAGGGGCGTCCTAGGCCTTCCGCAGCACGGTCAGCAGATCGCGGCGAATTACCTCGTTACCGACGATGATGTCGCCCTTGGCGAGCATCTTGTCGCCGTCGTCGAGGTCGCTGACATAGCCGCCGGCCTCGCGCACCAGCACGATGCCCGCCGCCATGTCCCACGGGCTCAGGCCCCGCTCCCAAAAGGCGTCGAAGCGTCCGGCGGCGACCCAGGCGAGATCGAGCGCGGCCGCGCCGGTGCGCCGCAGGCCGGAGACCTTCGGCCCGATGGCAAGATATTCGCGGGCGAACTGGCCGAGATCGCCGCGCCCCATATGCGGCACGCCGCAGGAGATGACGCTGTCGGCAAGGCTGCGGCGGGCGGCGACGCGGATGCGCCGGTCGTTCATGAAGGCGCCGGCGCCCTTCTCGGCGATGAACAGCTCGTCGGTGACCGGGTTGAAGATCAGCCCGGCGATCGGCACGCCGTCGCGCACCAGGCCGATGGAGATGGCGAACAGCGGGATGCCGTGCAGGAAATTGGTGGTGCCGTCGAGCGGATCGATGATCCAGCGATGGCTCTCGTCAGTGCCGTCGATCTCGCCGCTCTCTTCGAGGATGAAGCCGAAGCCGGGCCGCGCCTTGGCGAGTTCCTCGTGCAGGATCTTCTCCGCCTTGCGGTCAGCGTTGGAGACGAAGTTCGCCGGGCCCTTCAGCGAGACCTGCAGGTTCTCGACCTCGCCGAAATCGCGGACGAGGGAGCGGCCGGCCTTGCGGGCGGCCTGGACCATGACGGTCATGAGCGGGGAGCGGATCATGCGGGAGGTCTCGACGAAGGCGTGAAGGGCGTACAGCGGAAGGGACGTGCGGCGGGAAAGCCTGCACCTGTGCCCGTGGCAGCCCGCGCCGTCAAGTCGGGACGTCGGCGCGCGGCGCGGGCGATGCCCCCGCTACCGCCGGCCGCAACCCCGTTTTCAGCCCATGCCGACGCCGCCGGAAGGGCTGGGGCCGAGCTCGCGCGCCAGCCGCTCCAGCCGCTCGGCGGCACCCGCCACCGTGCCGGCAAGCTCGCTCTCGACCTCGCCGAGCCGGCGCACCGCCGCATCGCGCCCGCTCCGGTCGGCAGCAGCCTCCTGTTCGAGCGCACGAATTTTCCGGCGCGCCTCGCTCAGCTCGTCGGCGATGGTGATCGCCGCCATGACGCTGAGCCGCTGGTCGCCGATCTCGCCAAAGGCGGCGCGCAGCTGGTCGATGCGCGCGTCGACCTCCTCGCCGAGACGGGTGAGGTGCTCCTCCTGCCCGTCGTCGCAGGCCATGCGATAAGCCCGCCCGGCGATGGTGACGGTAACATGTGCCATGGCCGAGCCTCTCAGCGCTGCTGCGCGGCGAGGACCGCGCGTATGGTCTCCATCGCGCTGCCGAGCCGGCGCGACACCTCTTCATTGGCGGTTTCCAGCCGGTCGGCCCGCGACTGCGCGCCGTCGAGCGCGTCGGCAAGGCGCGAGCGATCCGCTCCCAGGACGTGCAGCTGCTGCGCCAGCGCCGCCTCCTGGCGCTCGACCTCCAGCCGGCGCTGGATCGCCGCCTCGAGCGCCTCCACGGCGCTGTCGAAACGCCGCAAGGCCGCGTGAAGGGCCGAGGATTCGCCGGATGGCGGGTTCATGACACCATCGCTCCGCTCGCGGATGAATAAATCGGGCCGGCTCTGCCGGCGGGTCGTGCGAATGCCGTTTTGCATGTGATTCCGGCCACATTGAGCCTATCGCGGCTGCCAGCGTCAACCGAGCCTGCCCTTGGTGATCCGGTTGGCGGACAGAACCGGCGCGCCTGCGCCTTTGACAGGTCACAGCGTGGTGCTATCACTCGCGCCGGCCGGATCCCGCACTGCGGCAGGCCCAACAGCCTTGTGCCGCCCGAACCGGCGCGCAAGGTGCACGCCAAGAGCACATACACCTAGGACAACGTGTTCCCCTCGGAGACATCAGCCCTCATGTCGAACCGCGAAAAGCATGATCGCATGGCCAACGCCATCCGCGCGCTGGCGATGGACGCCGTCGAAGCCGCCAAGTCGGGCCATCCCGGCATGCCCATGGGCATGGCGGATGTCGCCACGGTGCTGTTCGGCAAGGTGCTGAAGTATGACCCGGCCGACCCGCACTGGCCGGACCGCGACCGCTTCATCCTTTCCGCCGGCCACGGCTCGATGCTGATCTACGCGCTGCTCTACCTCACCGGCTATGAGGGGATGACGCTCGACGACATCAAGAACTTCCGCCAGCTCGGCTCGCGCACGCCCGGCCATCCGGAATATGGCCACACGGTCGGCATCGAGACCACCACCGGCCCGCTCGGCCAGGGCCTCGCCAACTCCGTCGGCTTCGCGCTCGCCGAGCGCATGCTGGCGGCGCAGTTCGGCGCGGACCTCGTCGACCACCACACCTATGTCATCTGCGGCGACGGCTGCCTGATGGAAGGCATCTCGGAAGAGGCGATCGAGATCGCCGGCCGCCAGAAGCTCAACAAGCTCATCGTGCTGTGGGACGACAACCACATCACCATCGACGGCCCGACCTCGCTCTCCGTCGCTACCGACCAGCTTGCCCGCTTCGAGGCCTCCGGCTGGGCCGCGACCCGTGTCGACGGCCATGACCCGGACGCCATCCTTGCCGCCATCGAGCGTGCCAAGACGTCCGACAAGCCCTCGCTGATCGCCTGCCGCACCACCATCGGCTATGGTGCGCCCAACAAGGGCGGCACCAACGGCGTGCACGGCGCCCCGCTCGGCGCCGCCGAGATCGCCGCCACCCGCGCCTTCCTGAACTGGGAATACGACCCCTTCGTCATTCCGAGCGACGTGCTCGATGCCTGGCGCCTCGCCGGCCTGCGCTCGCGGCAGGCGCACAAGAGCTGGTCGGAGCGGCTGAAGGCTGCCGATCTCGACAAGCGTACCGAGTTCGAGCGCCGCATCCGCGGCGAGCTGCCGTCCAAGACCGGCGAGGTGGTTTCCGGCGTGATCGCCAAGGCGCGCGCCGACGGCGGCGCGGTCGCCACCCGCAAGTCGTCGGAGATCGTGCTGGAGGCGCTCACCGCCGCCCTGCCGGAAATGCTGGGCGGCTCGGCCGACCTCACCCACTCCAACAACACCAAGACCAAGGCGACCTCGGTCTATGTCGAGCCGCCGAAATATGACGGTCGCTATGTGAACTGGGGCATCCGCGAGCACGGCATGGCGGCGGCGATGAACGGCATCGCTCTGCATGGCGGCTTCATCCCCTATGGCGGCACCTTCCTGGTGTTCTCCGACTATTGCCGCCCCTCCATCCGCCTCGCGGCGCTGATGGGCGTGCGCGTCGTCTATGTGTTCACGCATGATTCCATCGGCGTGGGCGAGGACGGCCCAACCCACCAGCCGGTCGAGCAGATCGCCGCGCTGCGTGCCATCCCGAACCTTTTGGTGTTCCGCCCGTGCGACACGGTGGAGACCGCGGAAGCCTGGAAGCTGGCGCTGGAGCACAAGACCGGTCCGAGCGTGCTGGCGCTCACCCGCCAGAACCTGCCGCTGCTGCGCACCGACGCCAGCACCGAACGCTGCCTGTCTGCGCGCGGCGCCTATGAGCTGATCGCCGCCTCCGACGACGCGCAGGTCTCGCTCTTCGCCTCCGGCTCCGAGGTTTCGCTCGCCGCCGCGGCGCGCGAGCGGCTGGAAGCCCAGGGTGTGCCGACCCGCGTCGTCTCGGTGCCGAGCTTCGAGCTGTTCCTCAACCAGCCCGAGGAAAGCCGCAAGCAGGTGGTCGGCCAGGCGCCGGTGAAGATCGCCATCGAGGCCGCCATCCGCCAGGGCTGGGACGCCATCGTCGGCTCCGACGCGGCCTTCGTGGGCATGCACGGCTTCGGCGCCTCCGGCCCGGCGCCGGAAGTGTTCGCGCATTTCGGCATTACCGTCGAAGGCGTGGTCGCCACCGCCCTCGCCCGCCTGAAGCGCTGAGACTCAAGGCGAAAGCGACAAAGCCATGCAGCTGACGCATGAGAACTGCGTCAGCTGCGCACAGGACAGGCATCAGCCCTAAGAGCGACTGGTGTCGTAACGTCGACCGCGCTATGAGGCCCTTGGCGCGGTTTGGTTCGACATGAAGAAAGCTCATCTGGGGATAGACGCATGACGCTCAAGGTTGCCATCAACGGTTTCGGACGCATTGGCCGGAACGTGCTTCGCGCCATCATTGAATCGGGGCGCACCGACATCGAGGTCGTGGCGATCAACGATCTCGGCCCGGTGGAGACCAATGCCCACCTCTTCCGCTTCGACAGCGTCCACGGGAAGTTTCCGGGCACCGTCACCGTCGCCGGCGACACCATCGATGTGGGCCGCGGCCCGATCAAGGTGACGGCGGTCCGCAATCCCGCCGAGCTGCCGCATGCGGCGCTGGGCGTCGACATCGCGCTGGAATGCACCGGCATCTTCACCGCGAAGGACAAGGCGAGCGCGCATCTGACCGCCGGCGCCAAGCGCGTGCTGGTCTCCGCGCCGGCCGAGGGCGCCGACCTGACCGTCGTGTACGGCGTGAACCATGACAAGCTGACGAAGGACCATCTCGTCGTCTCCAACGCCTCCTGCACCACCAACTGCCTCGCGCCGGTGGCTAAGGTGCTCAACGACGCCGTCGGCATCGACCACGGCTTCATGACAACGATCCACTCCTATACGGGCGACCAGCCGACGCTCGACACCATGCACAAGGATCTCTACCGCGCCCGCGCCGCGGCGCTGTCGATGATCCCGACGACGACCGGCGCCGCCAAGGCGGTCGGCCTCGTGCTGCCGGAACTCGCCGGCCGGCTCGATGGCACCTCGATCCGCGTGCCGACCCCGAACGTCTCGGTGGTCGACTTCAAGTTCGTCGCCAAGAAGAAGGTGACGAAGGAAGAGATCAACGAGGCGATCAAGGCGGCGGCTTCGAGCGGCCCGCTCAAGGGTATCCTCGGGCTCACCGACCAGCCCAACGTCTCCACCGACTTCAACCACGACCCGCATTCCTCGATCTTCCACCTCGACCAGACCAAGGTGCTCGAAGGCAACTTCGTGCGGGTGCTGTCCTGGTACGACAATGAATGGGGCTTCTCGAACCGCATGTCCGACACGGCGGTCGCCCTCGGCAAGCTGATCTGAATGAGTTCCGGCCGGGCTCTCCCACAGGAGGTCCGGCCGTTTCGTATCAAGATCAACACTTCGAGGGAGAGAAACCCATGAGCGAGGAATCCGCCTTCCGCACGCTCGACGACGCCGATGTCTCGGCCAAGCGCGTGCTCGTCCGCGTCGACCTGAATGTTCCGGTCGACGGCGGCAAGGTCACTGACGACACCCGCATCCGCGCGGTGCTGCCCACCATCAGCGAAATCTCCGGCAAGGGCGGCAAGGTCATCCTGCTGGCCCATTTCGGCCGGCCCAAGGGCGAGGATCCGGCGCTGTCGCTGGCGCCCATCGCCGGCGAGGTCGCCTCCCGCCTCGGCAAGCCGGTCGCCTTCGCCCCCGCCACCATCGGCCCGGTCGCCGAAGCGGCCGTGGCGAAGCTCCAGCCCGGCGACGTGCTGCTGCTGGAGAACACCCGCTTCGACAAGCGCGAAGAGAAGAACGACCCCGACTTCGTGGCGGCGCTGGCCAGCCTCGGCGACCTCTATGTCAACGACGCCTTCGCCACCGCCCACCGCGCCCATGCCTCGACCGAGGGCCTCGCGCACAAGCTGCCGGCCTATGCCGGCCGCTGCATGCAGGAGGAGATCGAGGCGCTGGCCAAGGCGCTGGAGAAGCCGGAGCGGCCGGTGCTCGCCGTGGTCGGCGGCGCCAAGGTGTCCTCCAAGCTGGAACTGCTCGGCAATCTCGTCGCCAAGGTCGATATTCTGGTCATCGGCGGCGGCATGGCCAACACCTTCCTCGCCGCCCAGGGCAAGGCCGTCGGCAAGTCGCTGTGCGAGCACGACCTCGCCGGCACGGCGCTGGAGATCCTCGGCAAGGCCAGGGCCGCCGGCTGCGAGATCGTGCTGCCGGTCGATGCGCTGGCCGCGACCGAGTTCAAGGCTCATGCCCCGCACCGCGTCGCCTCGGTCGACGACATCAAGCCGGACGAGATGATGCTCGATGCCGGCCCGGTGTCTGTCGAGAACGTCATCGCCAAGCTGAAGACCGCGAAGACCGTGGTGTGGAACGGGCCGTTCGGCGCGTTCGAGCTGCCGCCCTTCGACACGGCCACGGTCGCGGTGGCGAAGGCGGCGGCGGATCTGACCGATGCGGGCAAGCTGCTCTCGGTCGCCGGCGGCGGCGACACGGTGGCAGCGCTGAACCATGCCGGCGTCGCGGACCACTTCACCTATGTATCGACGGCGGGCGGCGCCTTCCTGGAATGGCTGGAGGGCAAGGCCCTGCCGGGCGTCGAGGCGCTGCGGCGCTGAACTACCTCCGACCCGGCAAAGAAGCTCGATAATCGAGACAGCGCCGGGCCGGATGTTATAACTCAACCGGCTCGGCCCCGCGGACGAACCAAGTAGCGGGGCCGTGTCCATCTGTTTCGCGCGGGAGAGAGAGATGACGGCTAGCCTCGAAGAGGTTGCATTTAAACTGGCGGCAGGCGGCAAGGGCATCCTCGCCGCGGACGAGAGCACCAGCACCATCAAGAAGCGCTTCGACGCGATCGGCGTCGAATCCACCTTCGAGAACCGGCGCGACTATCGCGAGATGCTGTTCCGGTCCGACGAGGCCATGTCCAAGTACATCTCCGGCGTCATCCTGTTCGATGAGACCATCCGCCAGAAGGCCGTGGACGGCACGACGCTGGTCGAGCTGATCGAGAAGGCCGGCTCCATTCCCGGCATCAAGGTCGATGCCGGCGCCAGGCCGCAGCCGGGCTGCCCGGGCGAGACCATCACCGAGGGCCTCGACGGCCTCGGCGAGCGCTTCAAGGAATATTACGACCTCGGCGCGCGCTTCGCGAAGTGGCGCGCGGTGATCGATATCGGCGCCCACATCCCGAGCTACACCTCGATCCTCGCCAACGCCCAGGCGCTGGCCCGCTATGCGGCGCTGGCCCAGGCGGCCAACATCGTGCCGATCGTCGAGCCGGAAGTGCTGATGGACGGCGACCACGACATCGACCGCTGCTACGAAGTGACCGAGTGGGTGCTGAAGGAAGTCTTCCAGCAGCTGTTCTATGGCCGCGTGAAGCTCGAAGGCACCGTGCTGAAGCCGAACATGGTCATCGCCGGCAAGAAGTCGGCGAAGCAGGCCTCGGTCGAGGAAGTCGCGGAAAAGACCGTGCGCTGCCTGAAGAATTGCGTGCCGACCGCCATCCCCAGCGTCGCCTTCCTGTCCGGCGGCCAGTCGGACGAGGAGGCCACCGCCCATCTCGACGCCATGATCCGCGGCGGCGGGCTGCCGTGGAACCTCACCTTCTCCTATGGCCGCGCCCTGCAGGCCGCGCCGCAGAAGGCATGGTCGGGCAAGCCCGAGAACGTCGCCGCCGGCCAGGCCGCCTTTACCCACCGCGCCAAGATGAACTATCTCGCCGCGCTGGGTCAGTGGACGCCGGAAATCGAGCAGAAGAAGGCGGCCTGAGCCGCCTCTTCGAGAAGGCGGCATGAGCCGCCTCTTCCAAGCAGCGATGCTTCGCCGAGACTGAAAACGAGAACGCCGCCCCGAGGGGCGGCGTTTTTGTTTGCGTGGTGGCGCCGGAGCCGGGATCAGCGGCGGAAGCCGCCGCCGAAGCCCCCGCCGAAATGGCCGCCGCCAAAGCCGCCGCCAAAGTCGTGGCCACCGAAGTCGCCGCCGCCATAGCCGTGATAACCACCGAAATTGTCGGAATAGGCATGGTCGAAGCCGCTATAGCCGCCATAGCCGCCGGCGCGGGCGAAGCTGTCGACCCGCTGGTCGCCGTAGCTCTGGAACTGGCGCTGCTGGTCGAGACGGTTCACCTGCGCCTGGTCGGTATCCCCCTTCCAACCATCGATGGTCTGGTGCTGCCAGCCATTATTGGCGTCGTACTGGTGAATGCTGCCGTCGTGGTCGGTGTAGACGTTGCCGTTGTTCCAGGCGACGGCATTGCCGGTCTTGGCATTGCCGGCGACACCGCGGCTGTCGACGTTGACATGGCCGTTGGTGTCGGTGACGCCGGTTTCCGAGGCGTGGCCGATGCCGGTGGCGGGATTATAGGCTTCGGACTGCCGGCCGGCGGCGAAGTTGCCGGTATAGGCATTGCCGGTGATGCCCGCGCGCGCCGCCCCTTCTGCTCCCGTCGCCGGGTTGAAGAACGAGCCCTCGCGCCCACCGGCATAATTGCCGGTCCACGGGTTGAAGGCCGCGCCAGAACGGCCCTGGAACGCCGTGCCGTTCGCGGTCACCCCGTTCACCGCGCGGCCGGCCCATTCATTGCCGGTCCACGGATTGTAGCCATAGGCATGGTCGATCGTCGCGTAGTTGCCCCACTGGCCGTAGATGTTGGTCTGGTTGACGTTCACGCCGGCCCAGGGGCCGCCCCACGGACCGGGCCCCCAATAGGGCCCCCAGGCCGGCCCCCAGGCACCCCAGGGATAGCCCGCCGCGAAGCCGAAGGCGAAGCCGTCGGTCCAGCCGAAGGCGGCGTTGTAGCCGTAGGACGCCGGGCATCCGTACCAGTAGGTGCCGATATAGCCGGTGCAGTCATAGCCCGTGCCGTAGACCACGGTGCCGCCGGGCGCGACCACGACGCCGAGATAGCCGGGGGTGTAGCCGACCGTCACCGCGTCCGCCGTCGAGGCATAGACCTTCACATAGGTGACGTAGTGCAGCGGCGAGGAGGTGGGGATGGTGTAGATCGCCGCCGGCACGGTCGCGGTCACGTACCACGGCCCCTTCGGCGTGCTCGAGACGAACCACGCACCCTGCACGAGGGCATAGAAGCGCGTCGCATCGAGCTGGATCACCGGCGTGCGTGTGTTGATCGCGTAGGAAAGGACCGTGCCCTTGATGGGCTCCCACTTCGGCTCGCCGCCATCATACTGGATGGTCAGCTGGGTGTTGCGGGCGATGGTCGCCGTCTGCGGAATGGTGGCGGCAATGGCCGCCTCCTTCGCCTGCGGCGTGCCGGGCACGGCCACCAGCGCGTTGGCCACCGGATCGGTTGGCGCGATCTTCTTGAAGTCGGCCGGAAGGCTGGTGCCCGGCACGAAGCTCCACGGACCGGCGAAGCCGGGGCCGCGGAACCAGCGGCCGGAGATCAGCACGTAATACTGGTTACTGCCGGGATCGAGGATGATGGCGTGGTCGGCATTGCCCACGCGCAGCAGCGAGGTGCCGTTCACCGGCACCATCTGCGCCGCGCCATCGGTGATGACGAGTTCGGCCGGACCGGTGGAGACGACGATCGCCGGCGGCACCTTCGGCTTCTGGCCGTTCGCCGGCAGCAGCGAGGCGGCCTGCGCCTCATAGTTCGCCGTGCTGCCCGCCGCTTCCAGCGAGGGGTTGGGCGAAGCCGTGACGGTCCACGGCCCCTCGATCGTCTTGGCCTCGTACCAGGTTCCCGCCGCCTGCAGGTGATAGCCGCCCGCGGTGTCGACGAGGATGAGCGGGTGGGTGTTCACCACGCGCTGGAAGCCGGCGACGCCGTCGATCGGCTTGGCCACCGGCTGGCCGGCGATCAGCACCAGCAGCGTCGGCTTGTCGGCGAAGATGATGCGCGGCGGGGTATTGTCCACCGGCTGCGTCATTTCCTTGGTCAGCTCCTTGGACGCCGCGTAGCTGGTGAGGAGATGATCGAGCGCGAAAGTGATGCCGCTCGGCGGAATGTGCGCCTGCAGCGCGCTGAGCAGTGCCGTGTCCTGCGCCGGGTCGGTCGGCACGTCGACCTTGGTGATGACGACGTTGCTCAGCTGCGCGAGCTTGGCCGGCTTGTCGACCGCCACGCGCGCGGTGAAGCGGGCGATGCCGTAGGTCGGCGCGCCCCCTGCGGCATTCGAGCCGTCCGGCTTCGGTCCGATGGCGATGGCGGCGCGGCCGGAAAGCTGGTCGCCGTCCCAGGTCTCGACCAGCGGCTGGTAGATTTGCAGCAGCTTGTCGCCGAGGTCGAAACTGCGCGGCCAGGCAAGCGCCTGCGGAATGGCGGAGCCGGCGGCGGGTGCCGCGGCGGGCGTGGCAGGCGCCGGCTGCTGGGCGAGGACCGGCGACGCCACGAGCGTCGCGACGGCAAGCAGGGCAGCGATAGAAACGGAACGAAGGGCCATGTTTCCCCCAAAAGGCGGCGACAGCCGGGACGACAAGCCCGGCGCGGGTCGGCGCGAGCGAACTTCTAGCATTGCCGGGGGATGACGGTGAAGTCGGGTGGTCTACGAAGGACTGCCAATCCTGATCAACAAGGCAAAGGATGTATTGCCAGGTCGGGCGTCGCGCCATTTTTGCCGATACCGCCCGCGCTGGACCCGGACCGGACAGCCCGCTAGAGATGGCACCATACGGCAAGCACGCAACCGCCGCGCTTTCGCCGCCATCCTCCGACATGGCTTGCTCATGGCCCGCTCCGCCCCAGAACCCGCTCCCATCGCCCCCCGCCTCTATGTTCTCGTCAGGGCAACCGACGACCCGCAGGCGACGCGTGCCGCCGATGCGCTTCGCCACGCCGGCAACGTCGTCGACATCGCCGCCGTTCTCCTGCGGCCGGCCGGCAGCAATGGCGAGAAGCTGTCCGACCGCCTGCGTCCGCTGGTGGAAGCGAGCCACGCCATCGGCGCCGCCTGCCTGGTGGAAGGCAATACGGCGCTTGCCGCCGCGATCGAGGCCGACGGCGCGCATCTCGACGGCACCACCGCCCTGGCCGGCGCGCTGCCTCTGTTGCGGCCGCACGGCATCGCCGGAGCCGGCGGGCTGCGTACCAAGCACGACGCGATGACGGCGGCCGAGAGCGGCGCCGACTACCTGATGTTTGGGGAGCCCGACGCCAATGATCGGCGTCCGCCCTTCGACGCCACGCTGGAGCGTACCGAATGGTGGGTGCAGCTTTTCGAGCCGCCCTGCGTTGCCTATGCGCGCGACCTGGAGGAAGTGGCCGCGCTGGTGGCGATCGGCGCGGACTTCGTCGCCGTCGACAACCTGCTGCTAGACGACCCGGCGACGGGAGCGCCGGCGCTCGCCGCCTTGCTCGCGGGCGGGGCCGCCTGATGTCGTCGCCCCGCGCCGTCGCGCTGGCCACCTTCCTGCTCGCGCTCGGGAGCGCAGAAAACGCTGTCCGCGCACAGGACCAGGACGGAAGCCCTCCGCCCGGCCTTACGGCTCCGCCGCCGGCCACCCGCGCCACCCCCAGCAAGGCGCCGGCGTCGATCAAGCTGGATCCGAAGAAAGTCGCGGCCAAGCCGAAGCCGGATCCGGCATTCGCGGCGTTCCAGCGCGGCCGGTTCAAGACCGCCTTCGACCTCGCCGTCGCCAGGGCCAACGCTCAGGGCGATCCGGTCGCGATGGTGCTGGCCGCCGAACTGCTCTCGCAGGGCTACGGCGTGCGCCAGGATTCCGTCGCCGCCCGCAAATGGCTGGAGGCGGCAGCCGCCAAGGGCAATGCCGATGCGCTGTTCACTTTGGGCTCCATGGCGCTGATGTCGGGATCGGGCCAGGAGAAGAACCACTCGATCGAACTGCTGAAGCAGGCAGCCGGGAAGGGCAACACCGCCGCCGCCTACAATCTCGGCCTCGTCTACCTGCAAGGCACGGCAGCTCCCAAGGAGCCCGCCATCGCCGCCGAATGGTTCGCCAAGGCCGCCGACAAGGACCAGCCCGACGCGCTCTATGCCCTCGCCACGCTCTATCGCGACGGCAATGGTGTACCCAAGGACTTGGGTGAAGCCGCACGACTGCTCCAGCGGGCCGACGAGATCGGCAGCACGGTGGCCACGACCGAACTCGCCATCATGGTGTTCAACGGCACCGGCGTGCCGAGGAACGAGGCGCGCGCCGCCGCGCTGTTCCGCAAGGCCGCCCTCGCCGGCAATGCCATCGCGCAGAACCGCTACGCCCGCATCCTCTCGGCCGGGCGCGGCGTTGCGCAGGACAAGATCGCCGCCGCCACATGGCACGCCGCCGCCAAGGCACAGCAGCTGGACGATCCGATGCTCGACAAGATGGTCGCCGAACTGACACCGGCGCAGCGCGCGGAGGTCGATGCGCGGGTCAAATCGTGGCGTCTGGCAGCGATCCGGTAGCTTCGCCGCAAATGCTTCAAATTTGCCTCCGATTGTCGGCGCGCCGCGCGGCGCGGGCTTCCATCCCGGTCGCCGGAGCGCGCGCGGCACCGGCATCACGGCGGATTGTCCGCGCCGCCTTTCGGTCCAAGCCTTGCCCACGCCGCGCGGCGCCGCTACTCATCTGGGCGCGTCGCCAAGGGGAGCGGGCGGTGCGTGGCTAGAGTGCGATCCGACCGGACGAAACCACCCGTGTTTCATCCATCGGCAAATCGCCCTCTAATTGTTTGAGTGGAGCCGGATTGTCGACCCGGCCCCAACGCGAGAACCAGGGGTAGCCGTTTGGCCTGCAACCGTCGATTCCCACGGCTCCCGTCGGCCCGCAAGCCGACGATCGGGCAGTTGGTATTCGCCCTCCTCGCGCTCGTCCTGGCCAGCGCGTTCCCAACGTCCGGCGCCCGTGCACTGGAAGCGGTGGCGATCCGTCTCGACGCGCTGGTGGTGGACCTCGCTCCGGCAATCGAAAAGCACGACAGCGACACCGACCGTATCCAGGTCTCCACCGTGCCGGGCGCCGACGGCATCGTGCGCCGCATCGAGGTGCGCTCGGTGGCGCCGGGCCCGAACGGCAGCAAATGGGCGGTATTCGCGCTCGCCAACAACACCGACGAACAGGTCGACCGGCTGATCGTCGCACCGCATTACCGCATGGTGGGTTCCGGCGTGTTCTGGCCCGACCTCGGCAACCGCCGCATCCTCAACATCACCGCGAGCCAGGGTTTCCGCCCCGAGCGGCAGAACGACCCGGACGCGGACGTCTACCTCATCACGCTCGATCCCGGCACGACAGTGACGCTGGTGGCTGAGCTCGCCGATTCCGGCCTGCCGCAGCTCTATCTGTGGGAGCCGGAAGCCTACAAGGACAAGGTCAACAGCTTCACGCTCTACAACGGCATCGTCATTGGCATTGCCGGCCTGCTGGCGCTCTTCCTCACCATCCTCTTCGTGGTGAAGGGCAGCGCCATGTTCCCCGCCGCCGCGCTGCTGGCCTGGGCCGTGCTGGGCTATATCGGCCTCGACTTCGGCTTCTGGACCAAGGTGTTCGGCATCTCGCCATTGGCGCAGCAATTCTGGCGCGCCGCGGGCGAAGCCATCCTCGCCGCCACGCTGGTGGTGTTCCTATTCGCCTATCTCAACCTCAACCGCTGGCACGTGCGCTATGCGCACATCACCGCCGGCTGGTTGGTGTTCCTCGCCGCCATTGTCGGCCTGGCGCTGCTCGACCCTTCCGCCGCCGCCGGCATCGCCCGGCCCTCGCTGCTCGTGGTGTCCATCATGGGCTTCGCGGTGGTGCTCTGGCTGTCGTTCCATCGCTATGACCGCGCCGTACTCATCATCCCGACGCTGCTGCTGCTGGTGGTGTGGGTCATCACCGCCGGCATGGCGGTGTCGGGGCGCATCGGCAACGACCTCGTGGCGCCGGCCCTGCTGGGCGGGCTCGTGCTCATCGTCATGCTGATCGGCTTCACCGTGATGCAGCACGCCTTCGCCGGCATCGGCTCGGTCGCCGGCAGCGCGCAGGAACTGGAGCGGCGGGCACTGGCGGTGGCCGGTTCGGGCGACATCGTGTGGGACTGGGACGTCGACACCGACCGCATCCATGTGAGCCCGGAAGCCGAACACCTGCTCGGCCTGAAGCACGGCACGCTGGAGACCGAGGCGGCCGGCTGGCTCGACATCATCCACCCCGCCGACCGCGACCGCTTCCGCGCCACGCTGGACGGGCTGCTCGACCAGCGGCGCGGGCGCATCGACCAGGATTTCCGCCTGCGCGCGCATGACGGGCACTATCTCTGGTTCAACCTGCGCGCCCGCCCGGTGGTCGGCACCGATGGCGAAGTGGTGCGCTGCATCGGCACGCTGTCGGACGTGACGGACACGCGCACCGCCGAGGAGCGCATGCTGCACGACGCCGTGCACGACAACCTCACCGGCCTGCCCAACCGCGAACTGTTCCTCGACCGGCTGTCCTCGGCCAACGGCATGGCGCGCGTGGACGACACGCTGAAGCCGACCATCATGCTGATCGACATCGACCGCTTCCAGCAGGTCAATGCCAGCCTCGGCATGCCGGCGGGCGATTCCATCCTGCTCACCGTCGCCCGCCGGCTGATGCGCCTCACCAAGCAGCAGGACACCCTCGCCCGCCTCGGCAGCGACCATTTCGCGCTGATCCTGCTCTCCGAGCGCGATCCCGAGCGCATCACCGCCTTCGCCGACACGCTGCGCCGCACGCTGCGCGCGCCCATCACCTTCGGCGACCGCGAGATCTTCATCACCGCCTCTATCGGCCTGCTGCTGGCAGACGGGCAGAAGCGCGCGCCGAACGAGATGCTGCGCGACGCCGAGCTGGCGATGTATTTCGCCAAGCGCGTCGGCGGCGATCGCATCGAGGTGTTCCGCCCCTCGATGCGCACGCACAAGCTCGATCGGCTGACCATGGAAAGCGACCTGCGCCAGGCGCTGGAGCGCGGCGAGATCAGCATCGTCTACCAGCCGGTGGTCGACCTCGCGACACGCACCGTGGCGGGCTTCGAGGCGATGGCGCGCTGGCAGCACCCGACGCTCGGCACGCTGGCACCGGACGACTTCTTCGGCATCGCCGAGGATACCGGCCTCATCCTCGACATCGGTCTGTTCTCGCTCGATACCGCCGCCCGCCAGCTCGGCGGCTGGCAGCGCAGCATGCGCGGCGAGCCGATCTTCGTCTCGGTCAACATCTCCTCGCGCCAGATGCTGCGGCACGACCTGCTGCAGGAAATCAAGGCGATCCTCGCCCGCAATGTGGTGGCGCCCGGCACGCTCAAGCTGGAGCTCGCCGAATCGCTGGCGATGGAGAACCCGGAATATGCCGCGCAGATTCTCTTGCGCATGCGCGAGCTCGGCGCCGGACTGTCGCTGGACGATTTCGGCACCGGCTATTCCTCGCTGGCCTATCTCCAGCGCTTCCCATTCGACACCATCAAGGTCGACCGCACCTTCATGAAGGCGCTGGGGCGCAGCGGCAACAAGGCCCAGCGCCCGGTGATCCTGCGCACCATCATCAACATGGCGCACGATCTCGGCATGGACATCGTCGCCGAGGGCATCGAGAGCGAACAGGCCGCCGCGGCACTGGCCAAGCTCGGCTGCCGCTACGGGCAGGGCCATCTCTTCGGCGAGCCGGTATCGGCGGAGGAGGCGCGCAGGCTGCTGCAGCCGGAAGCGACGCCCGCCTCGCTGCTGGAGCGCGGCCGCGTGCTGGCGCGCGGCGGCCGTCCCTCCGCCAGGGATCAGAAGGACGCCCCGACCGCGCCGCCAAACGGCAATGGCGCGGCGGGCCATGCTCCGGCGGCGAGCAAGACCGCGACCGCCGAGAAGGCTCCCTCCCGGCCGGCCTCCGCGGCCAAGGCCACCGCGGCGGACGAAGCCGCGCGGCCGGCCGTCGCCCCGTCCAAGCCTGCCCCGAAGCCCACGCCAAAGCCCACGCCAAAGCCGGCGCCGCAGACATAAGGCCGTCGGGGCGGTCCCGATCGTCCCGGAGGTGAAGCGAAGGCTCAGGCGTGACCGGCGTCGGAGGAAAGCATGCCCGGATCGATGCCGATCTTGCGCAGGGCGAGGTCGTATTTCGCCGCCGCATCGGCATCGAACACCAGCGAGCTGTCGGCCGGGCAATGCAGCCAGCCATTCTGCTGGATCTCGTTCTCCAGCTGGCCCGGCGCCCAGCCGGCATAGCCCAGCGCCAGCAGCGCATTGGCCGGGCCACCGCCGGCCGCGATCGCCTTCAAGATGTCGAGCGTCGCGGTGAGGCAGATGCCGTCGTCGATCGGCAGCGTCGAATCCTGGATGAAGAAGTCGGAGGAGTGCAGCACGAAGCCACGCCCCGTCTCCACCGGCCCGCCCTTGAGCACCTTCACCCCGCCGGCGCTGCGCGGCAGATGGATGCGCTCCTCCTGCGGAATCACGTCCAGCTGGACGAGCAGGTCGGTGAATTTGATGTTACTGGCCGGCTGGTTGACGATGATCCCCATCGCCCCCTCGGGGGAATGGGCGCACAGATAGATCACCGCGCGAGCAAAGCGCTCGTCGCGCATGCCGGGCATGGCGACGAGCATCTGGCCTTCGAGAAATGTCCCGCCCGAGCCGCCGCCTGACCTGCCAGTACCTTCACGACCGATCCACATGAGAGAAAGCCTAGTCCTCGCAGGGTCATTTTCAAGCCCCCGCGGCACAGCGGAAGCCGGCGGCACCTGTGAAGCTCACACGAAAGTGCGAGCGGCACCGCTTCTCGCCGGACCCGCAAGAGGCTATCGGCAGAGCATGGTTCAACGCCTTCGCCTCGTCGTCGCCCTCGCCGGACTGGCCGCCGCCCCTTTTGCCGCAGTCCTGCCGGTCCATGCTGAAATCGGCTCGCCCTGGACCGCGCCGAGCGGCACGGCCGTGCGGCTCGTGGCCGGCGACAAGAACGGCGGCGATCTCACCGGCGGCGTGCAGATCCGCCTCTCCCCCGGCTGGAAGACCTATTGGCGCTATCCCGGCGACAGCGGCGTTCCGCCGCGCTTCGACTGGTCGGGCTCCGAGAACGTCGCCGCCCTAGAGGTGCTGTGGCCCGCGCCCGTGCGCTTCGACGACGGTGGCAGCTTCTCCATCGGCTACAAGAAGGATGTGACGCTGCCGTTCCGCGTCACCCCGCGCGACGCCGCCAAGCCGGTGGACCTCAAGCTCAGCCTGGATTTCGCCGTCTGCGAGAATATCTGCCAGCCGGCGACGGCATCGCTGACCCTCACCGTCCCGGCGGAAGGCGCCGGATCGGCCTCGCCCGCCCTCGCCGGTGCCCTCGCCGCCGTGCCGGCGCGGGATCGGCTCGGGGCGACGGGCACCACCGCCGTCGAGACCGCCGTGCTGGACAACCCGCCTGACGGCGGCAAGCAGCAGACGATCCGCGTGGTCGCCCGCGTGCAGGATCCGGCCAAGGCGGACCTCTTCGTCGAAGGGCCGACCGAGGATTGGGCGCTGCCCTTGCCCGAGCGCGAGACAGGGCCGGACGGACGCACCGTCTTCGTGCTGCCGGTCGACGGCATCCCCAAGGGCGCGGATGTCGGCGCGACGAAGCTGCGCTTCACGCTGGTGGATGGCGGCCACGCCGTCGAGGTCGACACCCTGCTTTCTGCACGCTGAAATCGCTTCCCGGTCAACGGGAAATGGCTATTCTACCGCCTGAACGGGCCGGCAGGTCGCGCGCGACTATGACTCGCACGTCCAAGGTCCGCTTCTCACACGCGTTTTCAGCGCATGAAAGGAAACACCCATGACGATCAAGGTCGGCGACCAGCTGCCGAGCGTCACCTTCCGCGTCGCCACCGAGGACGGCCCGGTGCCGAAGTCCACGGACGAAATCTTCAAGAACAAGAAGGTCGTGCTGTTCGCCGTTCCCGGCGCCTTCACGCCCACCTGCCACAAGAATCACCTGCCGAGCTTCATCGCCCGCGCCGATGACTTCTTCGCCAAGGGCGTCGACACCATCGCCGTCACCGCGGTGAACGATCCCTTCGTGCTCGCGGCGTGGGAAAAGGCGTCGAATGCCGGCGGCAAGATCGTCTTCCTGTCGGACGGCAATGGCGAGTTCGCCAAGGCGCTCGGCCTCGATTTCGATGCGTCCGCCGCGGGCCTCGGCCTGCGCTCCAAGCGCTACTCCGCGCTGGTCGATGACGGCGAGGTGCTGATCCTCAATGTCGAGCCGGTGCCGAGCAAGGCCGACACCACCAATGCCGACGTGCTGCTCACGCAGTTCTGATCGCTGACCGGCCGTTCCGGCACCGTGCCGGAATGGCCGCCCGGCCCTCGCCGCGACCTTAAGGCGCGGCCCGCCGCCCCGGCGTGGAACTCACGCGATGATATCGGGGCAGATCTGATCCTCGACATAGCCGATGCGGTCCTTCAGCAGCAGCTTGCGCTTCTTGAAGCGGGCCAGCTGAAGTTGGTCGTTGCCGGGCATTCCCTGCAACGCGGCAATGGCCACGTCGAGGTCCCGATGCTCCTGTTTCAGGCGCTCGAGGAGAGCCCTCAGCTCCTGTTCCTCATCCGCCATCATCTGTGTCAAACGCCTGATCCGCACCCCGACTCGCCCCTTTTTCCGAGGCTTGTGACGAAGTATCGCCGGGCTCGGCCTGCCCTGCAACATGCCGCACGACGACAGGCTCAATGCTGCGGCGCAGCGCATCGTTTCGTCGACAGCCGCGAGGCTTCGTGACACACTCATGACGTTCGCTTCCGAAGACAAGGAGAGATTGTCCATGTCCATGCAGGCGCATGTTGCGGAACTGGAACGTCGCCATCAGGCTCTCGAGAAAGAACTGCGTGAGGAAATAAGCCGCCCGTTGTCGAACGACGCGCGGGTCGCCGATCTCAAACGGCGAAAGCTTCATCTCAAGGACGAAATCACACGGCTAAGGGGCGCGACCGTCCACTAGGTCAGCCTCGCCAGCGAGCATCAGTCAATTTTTGTCCATGACCGGCAAAGCTTGTCCTGTTGCAGGAACGGCGCCGCCTTGTCAGGCAATGGTTGATTGATACCGGCAGGAAATGTGACGTGCGAAGCTATCCGCCGCCGGCTCGTCAGGGCCGGCGGTTCGCATTTGTGTGCCGCCGTTGCCGAACCGGAACAAGGAAGGCTCGACCAAGGTCGTAAGCATTTGAGCGTTCTTGAAATATCGGTGCAGAGCCGGGAAAGTCTTTCAAAACAAGAACAATATTATTCTCCTGGGAGACGCTCGACATGACCACCAGCCGCTACCCGTCCGCCTATGCTCGCTCGATCGAGGATCCCGAGGGGTTCTGGCGCGACGCCGCGCGCGCCATCGACTGGAGCGTCGAGCCGCAGACCATTTTCGATCCGGCGCAAGGCGTCTATGGGCGCTGGTTCACCGACGGCGTCACCAATGTCGCGCACAACGCGATCGATCGGCATGTCGCGGCCGGACGCGGCCCGCAGCCGGCGATCTACTATGACAGCCCGGTCGCCGGCGCCAAGCGCACCGTCACCTATGACGAATTGCTCGCGCAGGTGCGCACCCTTGCCGGCGTGCTGCGCGATTTCGGCGTGGAGAAGGGCGACCGCGTCGTCATCTACATGCCGATGATCCCCGAGGCAGTCTACGCCATGCTGGCCTGCGCCCGCATCGGCGCGGTGCATTCGGTGGTGTTCGGCGGCTTCGCCGCGGCGGAACTGGCCAGCCGCATCGACGATGCCCGGCCGAAGATCGTGCTTTCCGCCTCCTGCGGCATCGAGCCGAGCCGCATCGTCGCCTACAAGCCGCTGCTCGACCTTGCGCTGACCATGTCGAAGCACAAGCCGGAGGGCTGCATCGTCTTCCAGCGTCCGCAGCTGGAAGCCCAACTCCAGCCCGGCCGCGACCATGACTGGGCCAGCCTGCGCGACAAGGCGCTCGCTGAGAACCGTGGCGCCGACTGCGTTCCGCTGGCGGCGACCGATCCGCTCTACATCCTCTACACCTCGGGCACGACCGGCAAGCCGAAGGGCGTGGTGCGCGACACGGGCGGCTACATGGTGGCGCTGCGCTGGTCGATGGAGGGGCTTTACGGCGTCGAGCCGGGCGAGGTGTTCTGGTCGGCCTCCGACATCGGCTGGGTGGTCGGGCATTCCTACATCATCTACGCGCCGCTGCTCGCCGGCTGCACCACGGTGCTTTATGAGGGCAAGCCGGTCGGCACCCCGGATGCCGGCGCGTTCTGGCGGGTGATCGAGGAATACAAGGTGGCGGCGCTGTTCACCGCGCCCACCGCGCTGCGCGCCATCAAGAAGGAGGACCCGGAGGGCCTGCTGATGCAGCGCTACGACCGCTCGTCCTTGCGCACGCTGTTCCTCGCCGGCGAGCGCGCCGACCCCGATACGGTGGAATGGGCGCAGAAGAAGCTCGCCGTGCCGGTCGTCGATCACTGGTGGCAGACAGAAACCGGCTGGGCCATCGCCGGCAATCCGGTCGGCCTCGGTGCGCTCGCCATCAAGGTCGGCTCCACGGGCGTGCCTATGCCCGGCTACCGCGTCGACATTCTCGATGAGGCCGGCCACCCGGTCGGCGCCAACAAGATGGGTTCCATCGCCATCAAGCTGCCGCTGCCCCCCGGCTGCCTGCCGACGCTGTGGCAGCAGGATTTCCGCTTCACCGAGAGCTACCTCGCCGAGTTCCCTGGCTACTACAAGACCGCCGATGCGGGCTTCTGCGACGAGGACGGCCAGCTCTTCATCATGGGCCGCACCGACGACATCATCAATGTCGCCGGCCACCGGCTTTCCACCGGCGGCATGGAGGAAGTGCTCGCCGCGCATCAGGACGTCGCGGAATGCGCGGTGATCGGCATCCATGACGACCTGAAGGGCGAAGTACCCTGCGGTTTCGTGGTGCTGAAGGCCGGCGTCGAGCGCTCACCGGCGATCATCGAGGCGGAGATCGTGGCGCTGGTGCGCGAGCGCATCGGCCCGGTCGCGGCCTTCCGCCTCGCCATCACCGTCAACCGCCTGCCGAAGACGCGCTCCGGCAAGATCCTGCGCGGGACGATGAAGAAGATCGCCGACGCCGAAAGCTGGAACATGCCGGCGACGATCGACGACCCGGCCTCGCTGGACGAGATCGCCACGGCGCTGCACGCCCGCGGCCTCGCCAAGGTCTCGGCGGCCTAGCGCGAGGCGCTCTCAGGCGCGCGAGACCCAGCCGCGGAAGGTAAAGCCGGCATAGAACAGCGCGACGTCGCGGAAGCCGGCGTCGCGCAGCAACGTTTCGTCCTCGGCCGGCGAAAGCAGCGGCAGGCGATCCGCGATGGCGGCGCCCGCGCTCTCGGCCTGCTCGCGCGGAACGCCCGAGGAGGTTGCGAAGGCGGCATAGCGCGTGAGCCACAACGCCCGCTCCTTCTCATCGCCAGGAATGCTGTGATGGGCGGTGACGAAGGCCGCACCCGGCTTCAGCCGATCATGCACCGCCCGCAGCGTCGCGGCGCGCTCGGCCTTGCGAATGAAGTGAAGCGTGAGCAGGCACGCGGCACCGTCGAACGGGCCGAGCGGGGCCGTATCGATGTAGCCCTGGTGCAGACGGGCCCGCGACGCCTGCGCGCCCATCGTCGCCTCGGCGAGCCGCAGCATCTCGGCCGACGGATCGACGCCATCGAAGCGCCAGCCCGGCTGGGCGTCGGCGAATGCCTTCAGCTCCAGCCCGCCGCCGGCCCCCAGCACCAGGATGTGGGCGTCGTGAGGCGCGCGCTCGGCGAGCAGCAGCAGCGCCATGCGCTGAAGATCGAGAAAGCCGGGCACAAGACGACGCGGGCCTTCGGCATAGCGCGCCACCGCCGCCGGTTCGTCGAAAGAACTCATCGGAACCTCGCCGGGCAGAGGCGACGGACATTGCCGCCGCCGTGAAAGAAAAGGGGCGCCCGAGCGCCCCTGATCGTCACGTGAGAACGGTGCAGGCGCCGCTCACTCCTCCTCTTCGGCCGCGCCCTTGCGCGAGCCGCCGAGCTTGGCGAACACGGTTTCGAGGTCGATCGTCTCCTCGCGCGGCTTGCGCGCCGGGGCGAAGGGCTCGTCGAGCACGCCGGGGGCGGTGGTGACGTCCGCCGGAAGAAGGGTCGAGCCTTCCTCGGAGGTGAGCGCCGCCGGACGATCCTTCGAGGAACGCTGCACCTCGATGTCGAGGTCGATCTGCGAGCACAGGCCGAGCGTCACCGGATCCATCGGCGTCAGGTTCTGCGCGTTCCAGTGGGTGCGCTCCTTGATCGCCTCGATCGTCGTCTTGGTCGTGCCGACCAGACGCATGATCTGGCTATCCTTCAGCTCGGGATGGTTGCGCAGCAGCCAGAGAATCGCATTCGGCCGGTCCTGGCGCTTCGATACCGGCGTGTAGCGCGGACCGCGACGGCGCTTGGGCTCGGGCAGGCGCACCTTCGATTCCAGCAGCTTCAGCCGGTGGTTCGGGTTCTTCTCGGCGCGCTCGACCTCGTCGCGGGCGAGCTGGCCGGTGGTGACCGGGTCGAGCCCCTTGATGCCCTGAGCCACTTCGCCATCGGCGATGCCCTTCACCTCGAGCACGTGCAGCTTACAGAAATCGGCGATCTGGTCGAAGGTAAGCGCGGTGTTCTCCACCAGCCACACCGCGGTGGCCTTCGGCATGAGGGGGGCGTTGGCCATGGGGCGCGTCTCCATTCAATTGGTATGCGGCCGCGCAAACGCTCTCACGCGCTCCGCCGCCCTTCTGGAGCGGAGCCTCGGACCGTCTCGCGATGACCGGGATCAACTGAATATAGGCCCCCGCGCGCCGTCCTGCAAATCCAAAGAACGCGCGTGCGCTCCCGCCACCATCCGTGAGATTCCCAACCCAGCGGGATCGTCAGCCTCCAAGGCACCGTGATCGTGACCTGCACCCGCCGGCACGCGCTTGACAGCGCGGGCCGCTCCACCCATGACGATGGAAAGGCCCCGATGGATGAAGCGATGAGCGCCGCCGACAAGCCAGTTCTGCGCGTCCTGCTGTGCGCCCCGCGCGGCTTCTGCGCCGGCGTGGTGCGCGCCATCGATGCGGTGGAGCGGGCGCTGGAGATCTATGGCGCGCCGGTCTATGTGCGCCACGAGATCGTGCACAACAAATATGTCGTGGAAGGGTTGAAGACCAAGGGCGCCGTCTTCGTCAAGGAACTCCACGAAGTCCCGGCCGGCACCTCCGCCCCCGTCATATTCTCCGCCCACGGCGTCGCCCGTTCGGTGCCGGAGGACGCGGCGCGGCGCAACTTCTTCGCCATCGACGCCACCTGCCCGCTGGTCACCAAGGTGCACCGCGAGGCCACCGTCCATCACAAGAAGGGCCGCGAAGTCGTGCTGATCGGCCATGCCGGGCATCCGGAGGTCGTCGGCACCATGGGCCAGCTGCCCGAGGGCGCCGTGACGTTGGTCGAGACCGCCGAGCAGGCGCGCCACTTCACCCCGCGCGACCCTGTAAACCTCGCCTTCACCACCCAGACGACGCTTTCCATCGACGACACCGCCGAGATCGTGGCGGTGCTGAAGCAGCGCTTCCCCGCCATGGTGGCGCCGCACAAGGAAGACATCTGCTACGCCACCACCAACCGGCAGGAGGCGGTGAAGCGCGTCGCCCCGCAGGTGGACGCGATGATCGTCGTCGGCGCGCCGAACTCCTCCAATTCGCAGCGCCTGCGCGAGGCGGCCGAGCGCGAGGGCTGCCGCGTCGCCGCGCTACTGCAGCGGGCGAGCGAGATCGACTGGAACGCCTTCGGCGCCATTTCCTCGCTGGGCGTCAGCGCTGGCGCCTCCGCGCCGGAGGTGCTCGTCGAGGAAATCCTCGACGCCTTCGCCGAGCGCTACACGCTCCAGGTGGAGACCGTGCACACCGCGCACGAGGACGTGTTCTTCCCGCTGCCCCGGCAGCTTCGTCCAGACGCGGCCGAATAGGCCCGATACGGTTCCATGGCTGTCTATACCGATGTGTCGCCGGAAGAGCTCGAAGCCTTCCTCGAAACCTATGAAATCGGCCGCCTGCGCGCCTTCAAAGGCATCGCGGAGGGGGTCGAGAATTCCAACTACCTGCTGCAGACCGAGGCCGGCAGCTTCATCCTCACGCTCTATGAGAAGCGGGTGAATCCGGCCGACCTGCCCTTCTTCATCGGGCTGATGGAGCATCTGGCCAAGCGCGGCATCGACTGCCCGCAGCCGGTGCGCAATCGCGAGGGCGTGGCGCTCGGCATGCTGGCGGGCCGCCCGGCATTGATCGCCACCTTCCTGGTCGGCACCTCGGTGCGGCGCCCGACAGCGGCGAACTGCGCCGCGCTCGGCACCGCGCTGGCCGGGTTGCACAAGGCCGGCGCCGACTTCACGGCCCTCAACCGGGTCAATGCGCTCTCCGTCCCCGGCTGGCGCCCGCTGTTCGAAACCGCCGGCACGCGCGCCGACACGGTGGCGCCCGGCCTGCACGCGCTGATCGCCGACGAGCTGGCCGTGCTGGAGCCGAACTGGCCCAAGGGGCTGCCGGCCGGCGTGATCCATGCCGACCTGTTCCCGGATAATGTCTTCTTCACCGATGGGAAGCTGTCGGGGCTGATCGATTTCTACTTCGCCTGCAACGACCTGCTGGCCTACGACATCGCCATCTGCCTCAATGCCTGGTGCTTCGAGCAAAACGGCTCGTACAACCTCACCAAGGGCCGGGCGCTGCTCGCCGCCTATCAGGCCGAGCGGGCGCTCGACGCCGCCGAGATCGCCGCCTTACCGCTGCTGGCACGCGGGGCGGCGCTGCGTTTCCTGCTCACCCGTCTGGTCGACTGGCTGAACGTACCGCCCGGCGCGCTGGTGCGCCCGCACGACCCGCTGGACTATCTGCGGCGCCTGCGTTTCCACCGCTCGGTGCAGAGCCCGCGCGACTACGGGATCAGGCCGTGAAGAGCGCACCCGGTACCGCCCGCGTCTTCGGCGACGACGCGCCGAAAGCCGCGCCCAGGGGAGCATCCAAGGGCATTGTCGCGATCTGGACCGACGGCGCCTGCTCGGGCAATCCCGGCCCTGGCGGCTGGGGCGCGATCCTGCGCTATGCCGGCACGGAAAAGGAACTGTCGGGGGGAGAATCGCCCACCACCAACAATCGCATGGAGCTGATGGCGGCGATCTCGGCGCTGGAGGCGCTGAAGCGGCCCTGCACGGTCGACCTGCACACCGACAGCGAATATATGCGCAACGGCATCACCAAATGGATCGCCGGCTGGAAGCGCAATGGCTGGCGTACCGCCGATAAGAAGCCGGTGAAGAATGTCGACCTGTGGGAGCGGCTGGAGTCCGCCATCGAGCGCCACGACCTGCGCTGGCACTGGGTGAAGGGCCACGCCGGTGACGAGATGAACGAGCGCGCCGACGAACTCGCCCGCGCCGGCATGGCGCCGTTCAAGCGCGCGCGGGGCGAGGCCGCGGACTGACTGCTACGGGTGCGAAACCGCAGCCCTACGGGGAAAAACCCGCGCTGCAATTGACAAAGCCCCCTCCCCTCCGCTATCAGCCGGCCTCGAATTTAAAGCTCGCGGATCGGGGCGCGGCCATAGCGGCGCCGCCTCATGCGCAGGCGCAATCGATCCGAAGGTTACGTGTCATGAAGATCCGCAATTCGCTCAAGTCGCTGCTCGGCCGTCACCGCGACAACCGTCTGGTGCGCCGCAAGGGCCGCGTTTACATCATCAACAAGACCCAGAAGCGCTTCAAGGCCCGCCAGGGCTGAGCACGGATCGCCCGGTCTTTGCCGGGCTTTCCCGATGCAGCCGGCCGCGTTCACGTTTTCGCGGTCTGCTGCCCACGACGTTGACGAGGGCGCCATCGTTCCTAAACTGGGAACTATGCGCGCCCTTTTTGCTGCCGTGATCATCGCCGCCTCCCCCGCCGCCGCGCTGGCCCAGTCGTCGGCGCCGTTCAGTGTGAACCCGCCGGCCGCCAACGCTCCCGTCATCGAGCATGGCGGCAAGGGCGACCGGCAGGACGACAAGGCGGCGGCGGAGAAGCCGACCGGCCCGCGGCGGAGCCCGCTGGCGGACGCCGCCAACCCGGAGCCGGACCGTGCCAAGCGCCTCGACGCCCTGTTTGCCGCGTTGAAGGCCGCGCCGACCAAGGAGGCCGCCAAGGGCATCGCCGACCGCATCGAGATCGCCCTCACTCCGTCGGGCAGCGACACGACGGACGTGCTGATGAGCCGCGCCTCGCAGGCGCTGCAGGCCAAGGATTACGATCTCACCATCGAGCTGCTGGACGGCGTGCTGCGGGTCTCCCCCGACCATCTCGACGCCTGGAACAAGCGCGCCACCGTGTTCTACCTGCAGCAGGATTTCGCCGACGCGCTGGTCGACCTGCGCCAGGTCGTCGCCCGCGAGCCGCGCCATTATGGCGCCTGGGCCGGCATCGCCATCATCTGCAAAGAAATCGGCGACGAGAAGCACGCACTGGAAGCGGCGCGGCAGGCGCTGGCGATCTACCCGCACCTCGAATCGGTCGAGGACATGGAGAAGACGCTCACCATCAGCGTCGAGGGCCGGCCGATCTGACGGCGGGAAGGTTTACGCCCGCGCGTAATCGACGAGGCTGAAGGGATATTCGTCCTTCTGGCCCTGGAACGGGCCTTCGCGGCTGACCTCCTCCCACTCGCCCCGGTCGAAACTGGGGAAGTGCACATCGCCGGCCGGCGCGGCATGCACCTGCGTCAGCCGCAGCCGCCGGGCATGCGGGAAGGCCAGCGCATAGATCTGCGCACCGCCGATCACCGCCATCTCGTCCGCCCCCAGCCGCTCGGCCTCCTGCCCGCCCTTGCGCAGGGCCGCATCGAATGAGGGTACGACCAGCACCCCTTCCGGGGCGACGAAATCCGCATCGCGCGTGATGACGACGCTGGTGCGGCCCGGCAGCGGCTTGCCGATGGACTGGAAAGTACGCCGCCCCATCAGGATAGGCTTGCCCCAGGTAATAGCGCGGAAACGCTTGAGGTCGCCGGAGATGTGCCAGGGCAGTTCGTCGCCGCGCCCGATGACGCCGTTCTCCGCCACGGCCGCGACGAGGGTCAGCACCGTCACGCGGCCCTCCCGGCGAGCAGCGCCAGCGCGGCGTCGGCCGCGGCCTGCCCGGTGAGATGGGCGCCATGCGCGGTTGAATAGGCGTGCGCGGAGACCGCCTCACCGGCAAAGAATACGCGCTCGCCCAGCGGCTGCACAAGCGTCTGCGACAACCGCGCCCGCCTGTGGGCGAGACCCGGCAGCGCGCAGCTATACGCGCCGCCGATGAACGGATCGGCCACCCATGAGGTGGTGGCGACGCCGGTGACGTGGCGGGCGATGTCCGCCCCGAAGGCGTCCTTCAGCGCAGCGAGGCCGAAATCTTCCATCGCCTTCGGGCCTGCTCGGACCAGCCCCGCGGCATTGTCGCCGCCGAGCTGGCCGATCGCCATGTGGGCGCCGAACGGATTGAGCGTGAAATTGATCGGCCGGCGGTCGGGATCGCGCAAGTCGATGGTGTCAACATAGGTCGTCGCCGGCACGCCGAACACGTCACGGTCGAACTGGAAGGCGACCTTCTCCGCCGCGCCGAGCGGCAGCGCCTCGAACGCCTCGGCGAGCTCGACCGGAAGCAGCGGCGCGAAGGTCAGCGCACCGCGGGCGATGACGGTGGTGGGAACCGCGACAATGACGGCGCGGGCGGTGAGCCGGCCGCGCGGCGTCTCCAGCGCGACATCCGCGCCCGACCAGTCGATGCGCGTCACCGGGCAGCCGGTGACGACGGCGAGATTGGGGGCGGCCTTGTTCGCCACCGCCTGCACCAGCGCGCCATAGCCCTTCTCGACCGGATAGTTCTCCGCCGTGTCGGAATAAGCGGCATAGTCGAGTGTCGATACCTTCTCGATCTCCGCCGCCGTCATCAGCGTCGCCCAGTGGCGGATCAGCCGGATCCACGGGCTCGATGCGTCGATCGCCTCGCTGGCGGCGATGTCGCGGCCCTCGTCGCCGGCGCGATGGATCGCGGCGAACCCGCCATCGATCGCCCGCCAGACCTCCTCGCGCTCAGCCTCGTTCGCCCAGCGCTCGCCGAGATGCGTCGCGCGCGCCTGCCGTGAGCCGCGGGCGAGATAGGTAAGGCCAAGCTCGTCCGCCGCCGCGCGCAGCGGGTTGACCGAGGCGGAATGCAGCCAGTGGCAGCCCCGGTCCCAGGCAACGCCGAAGGTCGCGGTGTCGGTGAAGGCCCGCCCGCCGGTACGCTCGGCGGCCTCGATCACGAGAACATCGATGCCGGCATTGTGCAGCCGCACGCCGGCGGCGAGACCAGCGGCACCGGCCCCGACGACGATCACCTCATGATGGCTGTTCACGGGAGAACTCTTTCGCGGCTATTTCTTGCGGAAGGCGTCGAGCCGGACAACCTGCGCGCCGCCGGGAGCGTCGCTTTTGGCCTCGTCCCTGGCCTCACCCTTGCCGCCTTCCTTCGCGCCTTCCTTGGGCGCCGCCGCGGCGGCGGGCGCCGGCGGACGCTTGACCTCGACGGGCTTGGATGGTGCGGGCTTCGCCTCCGGCCGGGCCTCGGCTCCGGCCTCACCCTTCGGCTTGGCCTCCGTGCGGGCGGCTGGCTTGGTTTCCGATCTGGCGGGCGCGCTCGCCGCCGGCTTTGTCACCGGCACGGAGGTGTTGGGAACCGATGTCGGCACCGCGGTCGGCCGGGTCATCGCGATCGGTGCCACGGGGGCCGGCGAGGGGGCAGTCTCCGTCGCGTCGTCGTCCTCAGTACCAGCCGGCTCGAACTGCAGGCCGAACTTCACCGAGGGGTCGAAGAAACCCTTCAGGCTGGCGAAGGGAACGAACAGCCGCTCGGGAATGCCGTTGAACGACAGCCCGACCTCGAACGAGACCTCGGTGACGATCAGGTCCCAGAACTGATGCTGCAGGACGATGGTCATCTCCTCGGGGTACCGCTCCTTCAGCCGCGGCGAGAGGCGAACCCCCGGCGCGGTGGTGTCGAAAGAGATGTAGAGGTGATGATCGCCCGGCAGGCCGTCGCGCGCGACATCGGTGAGGACGCGGCGCACCACCGCGCGCAACGCGTCCTGAACAAGCAGGTCATAGCGAATAAGGTCGACGCTCATGGCGGCAATGAACCCGATTCCAGCCGAAACCGCCAGCCGGTCGAAGAATTAAGTGCAGGCTTCTGTTGCCAGGTGCCTGCGAACCCCGCCTCACGGTGCTACCCGTTTGGACTTATTTCCCAGAGATCAAACCGCTCACGCGGCCTGAGCAACCGGAGCATAGTTGTCGTTGGCAACTATATGTTTGGTCCGATGACGGCGGTACCATGCCGGGCGAAAGAAGACCCTTTACGCTCTCGTCGATCCTGTTTCGCCCCCGCCGCAAACCAACGCTGTCGATGGGTTCCGGTGGAGGCGCCGGGTACTGCCCCCGGGTCCGAAGAGTTTATTCCGATGTCCGTTTATCGCCATATCCGGCTTGCGCCGGCAGAACCAATATAGGGCCTCGCCGGCCCGGTTGGAAGAGGGCGCGGACCGCTCTCCCTCGCAAGCGTACCTCAGGCCTCCGTCTGGTCGCCATATTGCAGATGCTCGATCGGCAGATTGCCACCCTCGGTGCCGGCGAGCTTCTCGTCCAGTTCGGCGAGGCGGGAGCGCAGCGATTCGAGGAACACTTGCCGCATCAGCTCGTAATCCAGCCGCACGTCGGAATGGGCGCTGCGCAGCGCCTGTCCGGCGCGCAGCACCAGGTTCGGCGTGGCGTGCGAGCCCTCCACATGGAAATCGAGCGGGTGGGTAGCGTCCTTCTCCAGCAGGTTCAGGTGCATGGCGAGGCGGTGACGCTCCATCGCCAGGGCCTTGGTGCTGTCGGTGTGGGCTTGGGTCATCGGGGCTCCCTCCTCTGTCGCCGGTTTCCACGGCAAGACAAGCTGGGGGAGCCCTGCCCGGTTCCCATGTTACCGCCGCGACGGCACGTCGAACCGCCGGCGGCACCACTTCTGGGCAACCCTGCCGCGAAATGACCCCGAAAACGCCCTCGCCGGATGTGGAACGGTCGGGCGCCGGCGCCGTTGGCCTCCCCATCGGGGGGAGCAGACACGGAGCCAGACGATGAGATACGCGAAATTCACCCTAGGCGGCCTGGCCGCCACTGTCGGCCTTTGCGCCCTCTCGGCCAGCCCGGCGCTGTCGCAGGAATACTATGTCCGCTCGGCCGAGCCCGTCGGCCCGACGGTGATCCTGCGCGAAGACCCGAACTATGTTCCGCCCGGCTATGTCGTCGTGCCGCGGGAACAGGTGATCGTCCGCGAGGCGCCCGGGCGCGTCATCGTGACCGAACCGGCGGAAGGCCCCTACGCCGACGAGGTCTATGTCCGCGACGCGCCGCCCTTCCCGCCACCGGCCCCGCGCATGGTGCGCCGGGACACGGTGGGGCAGGACTGCCGCACGGTCGAGCAGGAGACCCGGTCGGGCCTGCTGCGTGTTGCGACCTATTGCGACTAAACTGTCGATGACCGTCCCCATTCCCGCCGGCGACGCTGCGCCGCCGGCGGGAATGCGCTATATGTAGTGGGTCATGTGCCAGCCAATGGGCGGCGACCTACGAGAGCGACCATGCGGCAATATCACGAGTTCCTCGAACGGGTACTGCGCGAGGGCACGCGCAAGGACGACCGCACCGGCACGGGCACGCTGTCCGTGTTCGGCCACCAGATGCGCTTCGATCTCTCCGAAGGCTTTCCGCTGGTCACCACCAAGCGGTTGCACCTCAAATCGATCGTCCACGAGTTGCTGTGGTTCCTCGCCGGCGACACCAACATCGCCTATCTCCGCGAGAACGGCGTTTCCATCTGGAACGAGTGGGCCGACGCCAATGGCGATCTCGGCCCGGTCTATGGCCATCAGTGGCGCTCCTGGCCGGATGGGCGCGGCGGCGTGATCGACCAGATCGCAGGCGTCATCGCCGATATCCGCCGCAATCCGGATTCGCGCCGACTGATCGTCTCGGCCTGGAACCCGGCCGACGTGCCGCAGATGGCGCTGCCGCCCTGCCACTGCCTGTTCCAGTTCTACGTGCTGGACGGCCGGCTGTCCTGCCAGCTCTACCAGCGCTCGGCCGACATCTTCCTCGGCGTGCCGTTCAACATCGCCTCCTACGCGCTGCTGACCCACATGGTGGCGCAGGTGAGCGGGCTGAAGGTCGGCGATTTCGTCCACACCTTCGGCGACGCGCACATCTATCTCAACCACCTCGAACAGGTGAACGAGCAGCTCTCGCGCGCGCCGCGGGCGCTGCCGAGCCTGACGCTCAACCCGGCGGTGGACGACATCTTCGCCTTCCGCTTTGAGGACATCACTATTGAGGGCTACGAGCCCCATCCCGCGATCAAGGCGCCGGTGGCGGTCTGAGATGAGCCTCGTCATCCGCGACGCTCGGCCCAACGAGGCCGGGCTGATCTTCGATTTCGTCTGCGAACTGGCCGAATACGAGAAGCTGCGCCACGAGGTGGAAGCCACCATCGCGGACATCGCGCGCGACATGTTCGGACCGAACCCGCGCGTGTTTTGCGACATCGCGGAATGGGACGGCGCACCGGCCGGGCTCGCGCTGTGGTTCTACAACTACTCGACCTTCCGCGGCCGGCACGGCATCTATCTGGAAGACCTGTATGTCCGCCCCGCCTTTCGCGGACAGGGCATCGCCCGTGGCCTGATGCGCCACGTCGCCCGGCGCTGCGTGGACGAGCAGCTGGGCCGCTTCGAATGGTCGGTGTTGAACTGGAACGAGCCGGCGATCCGCTTCTACCGCTCCATCGGCGCCGTGCCGATGGATGAGTGGACGGTGCAGCGCGTCTCCGGCGAGGCGCTGAGGAAGCTCGCGGAGGGATGAACGCTCCGGCGTCTGGCAGGCAGCCTCCCTTCCCCGTCGGGCGGAGGGGGAGGATTTCCGTCGCTCTCGCATTTGCACGTCTTCCCGGACGACGTTGCGGCCCTCCGGAAAGACGTTCATCGGCTAGCCCGCCTCACAGGCGCTCAGCGTCGTCCGGGGCCGGCGGGCGGTGCATTCCCGGGCCGGGCGGGCCGAAACGGTGCGGGCCGTGCCCCTCCCAGCGCCGCTCGCGCGGCCCGTCGCGGAAGGCCATGTGCGGACCTTGTGCCTCGCGGAATAGCCGGTTGAAGCGGTGCTGCTGAGCGGGATCAAGGGTGGCGTAGAGCGGTGCGGCCGCATCCGCGAGCCCCTTCAGCGCCGAACCACGCTCAAGCATATGATCGGCGCGCTGCTGCAGCCGGGCAACGACATCGCCCTGGGGACCAAAGGCCTGCGGTCCACCCGGCGCGCCGGGACCTTCATGATCCGGGCCGCCATGCATCGGCCCGCGACGCGCCTCGCGCTGCTCGCGCCATTCCTTGCGAGCCTCGATGCGCTGGTCGGCAGCGGCGCGCAGCGCCGTCTCCAGCGCCGGCCACAGCTTCTCCTGATCAGGGGTGAGCCGCAGGCCGGCCTTCAGCGCGGCGATGCGCGCATCGGTCATGGCCGAGGCGTTCTCGGCCATCTGCTCGGGCGAGGGGCGCGGGTGCTCGCCGCTGCGGAATTCCGGGGCGGCGAAGCCAAACGTGGCGCTGGCCAGCAGGGCGGCAGCTGTGGCGGCAATGATCGTGCGTTTCATCGGCGTCATCTCCTTGTCTGATGACGCCGATCTTGTCGCGATTACCGAGGCTTCTCAAATGAAACTTCGGTAATGATTTCAGATTACATTCAGAAACATAGATGAACAGCCATTCAGGTCCATCAGCAGCAATCAACCCGGAGAAATCATCTTCTCCGGGCGGACCACCGCATCAAACTCTTCATTGGTGACATAGCCGCCGCCGACGGCCTCCTCGCGCAGCGTGGTGCCGTTCTTGTGCGCGGTCTTGGCGATCTTCGCGGCGTTGTCGTAGCCGATCTTCGGCGCCAGCGCGGTGACCAGCATCAGCGAACGCTCCAGCGCAGCCTTGATGTTGTCGGTGCGCGGCTCGATACCAACGACGCAATTCTCGGTGAAGCTGATCGCCGCATCCGCCAGCAGGCGGACGGACTGGAGGAAATTATAGGCCATGACCGGATTGTAGACGTTCAGCTCGAAATGGCCCTGGCTGCCGGCGAAGCTGAGCGCGGCATTGTTGCCGAACACCTGCACGCAGACCTGCGTCAGCGCTTCGCACTGCGTCGGGTTCACTTTGCCCGGCATGATCGAGGAGCCTGGCTCGTTTTCCGGTAGGGAAAGTTCGCCAAGGCCCGAGCGCGGACCGGAGCCGAGCAAACGGATGTCGTTGGCAATCTTGAACAGCGAGACCGCCACCGTGTTGATCGCACCGTGCGAGAACACCATCGCGTCATGCGCCGCCAGCGCCTCGAACTTGTTCGGCGCGGAGGTGAAGGGCAGCCCGGTGATGGCGGCGATCTTCTCAGCGACCTTTTCGGCGAAGCCTACGGGCGCGTTGAGGCCGGTGCCGACCGCGGTGCCGCCCTGCGCCAGTTCCATCAGCGCCGGCAAGGTCTGCTCGATGCGGACGATGCCGTTGGTCACCTGCTGGGTGTAGCCGGAGAATTCCTGCCCGAGCGTGAGCGGCGTCGCATCCTGGGTGTGGGTGCGGCCGATCTTGATGATGTCGGCCCACGCCTCCGCTTTCGCGCCGAGCGCGTCGCGCAAGCCGGCCAGCGCCGGGATGAGCCGGTTGACGATCTCCTCGGCGGCGGCGACATGCATCGCCGTCGGGTAGGTGTCGTTCGACGACTGGCTCATATTGACGTGGTCGTTGGGATGCACCGGCTTCTTCGAGCCGAGGACGCCACCGAGCATCTCGATCGCGCGATTGGAGATGACCTCGTTGGCGTTCATGTTGGACTGGGTACCGGAGCCGGTCTGCCAGACGGCAAGGGGGAAATGCGCGTCGAGCTTGCCGTCGATCACTTCCTGGGCCGCCTCGACGATGACCGCGCCGATCTTGGGGTCGAGATGGCCGAGTTCCATGTTGGTCTCCGCCGCCGCCCGCTTGATGACGCCGAGCGCCCGGACGACCGGCAGCGGCTGCTTCTCCCAGCCGATCTTGAAATTGCCGAGCGAGCGCTGCGCCTGGGCGCCCCAGTACTTGTCGCTCTCCACCTCGATGGGACCGAATGTATCGGTTTCGATGCGGGTCTTGCTCATCGGTCAGTGCCTCTCGGATCGGCGTCGGAAAAGGAAGCGCGGCGAAGCCGGACGCTCCCGCGCGGGGTCCGTTTAGCACGGGCTCAAGGGTGGGGAAATCAGACCTCGGACGATAGGGCGGCCCCGATGCGGGCCGGTCGGCGCCGCCTTGCGGATCACGCTTTTGTGATCGACATCACACGACTTGCCCCTGCCCCTCAACGGATCACGTTACCTACGATCTCCGGAACGCGATGTGGGCCGGGAATCAAGAGTAGGACGTGCCGTTTATTCGCGAATTCAAACTAAATACTGTCGCTCAGACGTATCTAATTACCTATATTGCAGAAACCAAGTCGAGTCTTTCACCTCCAAGAACACAATGCGTCCAAGATCGGGCGGTATTTTCGGCACTTCGTCTGAAAGCGGCTCACCCGCCGTTTATGACGAAGCGACGAAAATTCATACGAGCGCAAACAGACATTGATGTCGGAAATCATCAATCTTCGCCGGTACCGGAAAAAGCAGGTGCGGGAAGCTGCGGAACAAACCGCCGCCGCTCGACGTTTGCATTTTGGCCGCACGAAGGCTCAGCGCGAGGCGGAGGCGGTCGCCGAGCAGAAGAAACAGGCGTCTCTGGACGGGCACAGGCGAGTACGAGAGGACGAGATATGAAGAGTCCCGTGGTCAAGCGATCGATTGTCATTGCGGGTCACAAGACGAGCGTCAGCCTTGAGGATCAATTCTGGGACGCGTTGAAGGAAATCGCCGGCAGCCGCCGGACGACCCTTTCGGACATCGTCGCCTCCATCGACGCCGGGCGGAATCAGGGAAATCTCTCATCCGCGATCCGGCTCTATGTGCTGGCTCACTTTCGCAACCCGCAAGGGGGACGCGACAGCGCGGAACATGCCGGCCAGGGCGCCGCGCTGCGCTCTACCGTTGCGTAACGTGACGGGCTTCTCCATATGACGACCTGCGACGGCGCGTTGTAACCGGGTGCCTCGTCACCTATAACCGCCTCGACGTGTCTCTCGACCGAGGGATCACGGGTTTCTTATGCACGGTGGCGTCTGACGGTTCTGCGCATGCGAGCCCGGACCGATCGGGCGCGCAAACGGAGTGGCCGCGGTATGTCGTGGAAGAACCAGAGCGGTGGACCATGGGGTGGTGGTCCACGCGGTCCCTGGGGTAATGGCCCGCAATCGTCGGGGCCGAACTCTCCCGATCTCGAAGATCTGATCCGCCGCGGTCAGGAAAAACTGCGCACCGCCCTGCCCGGAGGCTTCGGCAGCGGAAAGGGCATCATTGCCGTCATCGTCATTGCCATCCTTGCCTGGATGCTCTCCGGCTTCTACCGGGTGGAGCCCGACGAGCAGGGTGTGGTGCTGCGCTTCGGCAAGTTCGTCGGTACCACCAATCCGGGCCTGAACTACCACCTGCCCTATCCGATCGAGACCGTGCTGACCCCGCAGGTGACGCGCGTCAACCGCATCGACATCGGCATCCGCACCGGCGACGACCCGCGCCGCGGGGCCTCGATGCGCGACGTGGCCGAAGAGAGCCTGATGCTCACTGGCGACGAGAACATCGTCGACGTCGATTTCGCGGTGTTCTGGATGGTGAAGCCCGCTGCCCCGGGCTCGTCCGAGGACATCGGCGCGGCGAACTTCCTGTTCAACGTCCAGAACCCGGAAGGCACCATCAAGGCGGTCGCCGAGAGCGCGATGCGCGAAGTGGTCGGCCGCACCAACATCCAGCCGATCCTCACCGGCGCCCGCCAGGGCATCGAGACCTCCGTGCAGGAGCTGATGCAGCGCACGCTGGACAGCTACCGCTCCGGCATTCTCGTCACCCAGGTCCAGTTGCAGAAGGTCGACCCGCCCTCGCAGGTCATCGACGCCTTCCGCGACGTCCAGGCGGCGCGCGCCGACGCCGAGCGCCTGCAGAACGAAGCGCAGGCCTACGCCAACCGCGTGGTGCCGGAAGCCCGCGGCGATGCTGCCCGCATCACCCAGGGTGCGCAGGGCTACAAGGAGCGCGCCATCATCGAGGCGCGCGGCCAGACCTCGCGCTTCCTGAGCGTGCTGACCCAGTACCAGAAGGCGCCGGACGTCACCCGCCAGCGGCTTTATCTCGAAACCATGGAACGTGTCTTCGGCGGCATGGACAAGGTCATCATCGATCAATCGGCCACCGGCAGCTCGGGCGTCGTGCCCTATCTGCCGCTCGGCGCGCTCGACGGGCGCGGCGCCACCTCTCCCGCTGGCCAGGGAGCCGCAAAATGAAGAGCAGCCTTGGTCTCGTTCTCGCGGTCGTCGCCGCCGTCGCCGCCATCATCCTCTATTCCGCGCTGTTCACCGTCTACCAGACGCAGCAGGCGCTGGTGCTGCGCTTCGGCGAGCCGGTGCGCGTCATCGAGCAACCCGGCCTCAATGTGAAGATCCCGCTGGTCGACAGCGTGATCCTGGTCGACAAGCGCATCCTCGACCTCGAAAACCCCTCGCAGGAAGTGATCGCCGCCGACCAGAAGCGCCTCGTGGTCGACGCCTTCGCGCGCTACCGCATCGTCAATCCGCTGCGCTTCTACCAGTCGGTGGGGACGGTGGAGGCGGCCAACTCCCGCCTCGCCACCATCCTGAACTCGGCCCTGCGGCGCGTACTGGGCGAATCCACCTTCATCCAGGTCGTGCGCGACGAACGCGAAAACCTGATGGCGCGCATTCGCGATCAGGTGAACCGCGAGGCCGCCGGCTTCGGCATCAGCGTGATCGACGTACGCATCCGCCGCGCCGACCTGCCGGAAGCCAACAGCCAGGCGGTGTTCCAGCGCATGCAGACCGAGCGTCAGCGCGAAGCCTCGGAGATCCGCGCCCAGGGTGCCGAGGCGGGGCAGACCATCCGTGCCCGCGCCGACCGCGACTCGACGATCATCGTCGCCGAAGCCAACGCCGCGGCCGACAAGCTGCGCGGCGAAGGCGAAGCTCAGAGCAACGAGATCTTCGCCCAGGCCTATGGGCAGGACATGTCGTTCTTCGACTTCTACCGCACCATGCAGGCTTATGAAGCCTCGCTGAAGGCGGGCGACACGCGGATGCTGCTCACCCCCGATTCGAGCTTCTTCCGCTTCTTCAACACCCCCACCCCGGCGGCGCCGGTAAGCCCTGTGCCGGCCCCCACCGCGGGTATGCCGGCGCCGGCAAACTGATCCGGCGCGACGATGTCCGATCTCATCGTCGCGTTGGGGCTGGTGCTGGCGATCGAAGGCCTGATGTTGGCGGCGGTGCCTGGCGCCGTCCGCCGGGCCGCCGAAACGATCGAGCAGCTGCCGGACCCGCCGCTGCGCATCGCCGGTATCGTCGGTGCCGTCATCGGCGTCCTCATCGTCTGGGTCATCCGCGGCTGACCCGGCGCCTTCGGGGCCGTGTGCCCCGTTCCCGCTCGCGCGCTTTTGGCTTGCATCGGGCTTCCACGCGGTTAGCGTCGGCGGCGGTGGCGGCGCGCGGACGGCGCAATGCTGCCTGTTCGTGCGGCGGCTTCAGGAGGCACCATGATTCGTAGGCTTTTCGCCCAGGCGGACCGCGCCGGCGGCGCGCCGCGTCGGCTCCGCACAGATCGCGCCCTCTCCCCGCTCCCGCGCCTCGCCTCGCGCCTGCTGCTGGCAGGCGCGCTTGCCGCCGGCACGCTCGGCCTCATGGGCCCATCCGCTCACGCCGCCGCGACCAAAGGACCGGACACGGTGGCCGACACCGCCGAGCGGGTGATGGATGCAGTGGTCAACATCTCCACCTCGCAGACGGTCGCCCCCTCGCGCAGCGTGCCGACCCCGGACCTGCCACCGGGCTCGCCCTTCGAGGAGTTCTTCGAGGAATTCTTCAAGCGCCGCCAGCAGCAGGGCGAAGATAACGGCCCGCGCCGCGTCTCCTCACTGGGCTCCGGCTTCGTCATCGACCAGGCCGGCTTCATCGTCACCAACAACCACGTGATCGCCGACGCCGACGAGATCTACGCCAATTTCACCGACGGCTCGAAGCTGAAGGCCGAACTGGTCGGGCGCGACACCAAGATCGACCTCGCTCTGCTCAAGGTGACGCCGGAGGAAGGCAAGCCGCTCACCGCGGTGAAGTTCGGCAATTCGGACGCGCTGCGCGTGGGCGACTGGGTGATGGCCGTCGGCAACCCGTTCGGCCTCGGCGGCACGCTCACCGTGGGCGTCATCTCAGCACGCAACCGCGACATCAATAGCGGGCCCTACGACAATTTCCTGCAGACCGATGCCGCCATCAACCGCGGCAATTCCGGCGGTCCGCTGTTCAACATGGAAGGCGACGTGATCGGCATCAATACCGCCATCATCTCGCCTTCCGGTGGCTCGATCGGCATCGGCTTCGCCGTGCCCTCCAACACCGCCACCCCGATCATCGCCCAGTTGAAGGAGTTCGGCGAAGCCCGGCGCGGCTGGATCGGTGTGCGCATCCAGCAGGTCACCCCGGAGATCGCCGAGAGCCTTTCGCTCGGCAAGCCGCGCGGCGCGCTGGTCGGTTCCGTCACCGAGGACGGCCCGGCCGCCAAGGGCGGCCTCAAGGCCGGCGACGTGGTCATCACCTTCGACGGCAAGGAGGTGAAGGACATGCGCTCGCTGCCGATCATCGTCGCCGACACGCCGGTCGACAAGGAAGTAGACGTCGTCGTCGTCCGCAAGGGCGCGCAGGAAACGCTGAAGCTGACCGTCGGCCGCCTCAACGAGGCCGAGAGTACCGAGGCCGCCGCCGACACGACGGAGAAGAAGCCGGAGCCTCCGAAGGTCGATACGGTGAAGCTGATGGGTCTCGAGGTCGCCGAGCTGACCCCGGAGCTGCGCACCCGCTTCAAGATCAAGGACGAGCTCAAGGGCGTGGTGGTCATCAGCGTCGAAGCCGGCTCGCCGGCGGCGGACCGCGGCATCGCGCCGGGCAGCCTCATCGTCGAGGTCAACCAGGAAGCTACCGGCACGCCCGCCGACATCGAGAAGCGCCTCGCCGCGCTGAAGCAGGAAGGCCGCCGCTCCGCCCTGCTCATGGTGAGCGACCCGCAGGGGCAGGTGCGCTTCACCGCGCTGCCGATCGACTGAGGCGCGGCGCAGGGACACACAAGCGACGAGAGTCGCCTGAAGGGCCTCGCGCTAGGTCCCGGACAATTAACGCCGCTGGCGAAAGACGGCGCAAAACTCTTCGGCAACTTCCGACGACTGTCGGCCGGGATAACGCTGTCGACCCGAACGCGCCCTACGGCTTCTTCGGCGGTGCCGGATGGCTGACCGGGGCGCCACCCGGCTGCTGTGCGGCCGTCTTCTGCGCCGGCTCGGTCAGTTGCACGGTCCAGCTTTTCTGTTCCTGGGTGTCCACCTCGAAGAAGCCGGTGCGGTCATAGCCGCGCGCCAGGCAGTCCTCCATGCCGCGAATGGTGAACTCCTTCTCGCGGGTGCACATGAACGCCTTGCCGGACCATTCGCCGCCGAGGTCGTAGTCGATCGCGTAGACATAGTAGAAGCGGGCGACCAGATCGCCGCGCAGCAGCGTCTCGCAGCTGTTCGCGCCGATGTTCCACCAACCTTCGGTCGACCAGCTATTGCCGTCCTTGTAGCCAAGCGCGATGCCGACGCGGCTCGACGACCGGTTGCACAGGCGGAAATCCGCCGCCGCCGGCACCGGCGCCAGAACCAGGGCCGCCGACGCCAGCGCGACGCCGAACAGCAGCGCGCGCGGCCAGCCGGCCGCGAGCCCGCGCCAGGCGGTGGGCCTTTTCTCAGCTGTCGACGAATACGGCGCGGAAATCATTGACGTTGGTGCAAGTCGGGCCCGGCGTCAGCAGGTCGCCCAGGGGCTCGAAGAAACTCGTGGAGTCGTTATTGGCGAGAAAGGCGGCAGGATCGAGACCGGCCGCCCTGGCGCGGGCCAGCGTGTCCGGCTCGACGAAGGCACCGGCGGGATCGGAAGCATCGCCGCCGCCGCCATCAGTGCCGTCCGTGTCGCCGGCCACGGCGTGAATGCCGGCCGCGCCGTCCAGCGCCACGGCGAGCGCCAGAGCGAATTCCTGGTTCGGGCCGCCACGGCCCTGCCCGCGCATGGTGACGGTGAGTTCGCCGCCCGAGAGCAGGATGGTCCGCTTGCCGGCCGCCTTCAGCTCCTTCGCCTTGGCCGCCTGCGCGCCCGCCACCTCGCGCGCCTCGCCTTCCAGATTGTCACCGAGCAGGATCGGCTCGATCCCGGCCTCGCGCACCAGCCTCTCGGTAGCGACGAAGCTGTCCACCGGCCGGGCGATCAAATGGTATTCGGCATTGGCGAAGGCGGCGTCGCCTGGCTTCGGCGATTCATTGGCGGGATCGCGCAGCGCCACCGCGACGGAGGGCGGCGGGTCGATGCGGTAGCGCGCCAGCACGTCGCGCGCCTCGGCCAACGTCGAGGGATCGGGCACGGTGGGGCCGGAGCCGATCACCGCCGGGTCGTCGCCGGGCACGTCGGAAATCGCCAGCGTCACCACCCGTGCCGGCTGGGCCAGCGCGGCGAGCCGCCCGCCCTTGATGCGCGAGAGGTGCTTACGCACGGTGTTGATCTCGGTGATATTGGCGCCCGAGCGCAGCAGCGCCCGCGTCAGCGCCCGCTTGTCGTCGAGCTCGACGCCAAAGGCCGGCGCGATCCAGTTGGCCGAGGCGCCGCCCGAGAGCAGCACCAGCACGAGATCGTCCGCCGTGGCGGAAGCGGCAAGGTCGATCGACTTCTGCGCGCCGGCAAGGCCCGCCGCGTCCGGCACGGGATGGCCGGCCTCGACCATCTCCAGGAGCCGGGTGGGACGGCCATAGCCATGGCGGGCGACGCCGATGCCGGCGAGCCGGGCGGGATCGAAGCCGAGGTCATCGAGATAATGCCGCTCCGCCACTTCCAGCATGGAGCCGGCGGCCTTGCCGGCGGCGAGCAGGATCAGCCGGCCATTGGCCGGGGGGGGCGGCAGCGCGGGGGGAAGGCAGGTGTCGGGATGAGCGGCGGCGACCGCCGCGGCGAAGAGCTGGTCCAGAAAGGCACGCGCCGAAGAAACGGTCATCACAGTCCTACCCCGCCCCACCGGGCATTGTGCGGCGGGTTGTCCCCCGCCAGACTTCGATTATTGCGCGCGACCCGAATCCCCGTGAGCACGCGACCCGAAACGGGCGTATTCCTATGGCACCGAACACGCCACGTCACTATCCTCTGCATACTTAGTCGCACGACACGGGACAATATGCGCCGCCTCACGACGCAGGATCCGGCCGTGGCCGGAAGTACGGACGACCTCTTCAGCACGCCCGCCGGTGGGCCTCCCGCCTTCCAGCGCATCGCCGGCGACGCGCGGACCGGCGTCATCCTCATCTGCGATCACGCCTCCAACGCCATCCCTCCGGCCTATGGCTCGCTCGGCCTGCCGCCCGCCGAGCTGGAGCGCCATATCGGCTACGACATTGGCGCGGCCGGAGTGACGCGAAGGCTCGCCGCGCGGCTCGGCTGCCCTGCCGTGCTGTCCTGCTTCTCGCGCCTGCTGATCGATCCCAATCGCGGCGAGGACGACCCGACGCTGGTCATGCGCCTATCCGACGGCGCCATCGTGCCGGGTAATCGCCATGTCGATGCAGCGGAAGTGGAGCGGCGGCTCGCTCTATTCCACCGCCCCTACCATGCTGCCATCGACGCCGAGATCCGTGCGGCTCTGGAGATCGGCGCGGTGCCGGCCCTCTTCTCCATGCACAGCTTCACCCCGGTATGGCGCGGCATGCCGCGCCCCTGGCATGCGGCCGTACTGTGGGACACCGACCCGCGCCTCACCCGCGAGCTGATCGAGGCGCTGGAGGCGCCCGGCGACCTCATCGTCGGAGACAACGAGCCCTATGACGGGGCCCTGCGCAATGACTGCCTGTACCGGCACGCCATAAGGCGCGGCCTCGCCCATACGCTGCTGGAAGTCCGGCAGGACCTCATCGCCGACGAGACCGGACAGGAAGAATGGGCCGAGCGCCTTGCCGGCCTGCTCCCAGCCATCCTGGCAAAGCCGGAACTGCACGAGATCGCGTTCCACGGCTCGCGCACCGGCCCCGTCACGCCCATCTATCCGCCAGAAATGCGCCGCTAGGCGCGCACGGCCCGGAGACCACGCCATGACCAGCGAGACACCCGAACTCGACGACAAGGCCCGCACCGAACTGGAGGCCGCCGCCTTCCGGCGCCTCATCGCGCATCTGCGCGCGCGCACCGACGTGCAGAACATCGATCTGATGAACCTCGCCGGCTTCTGCCGTAACTGCCTCGCCAACTGGTATCTCGACGCCGCCAAGGAGCGCGACCTGCCGGTCAGCAAGGATGAAAGCCGCGTCGTCGTCTACGGCATGCCCTACGAGCAATGGAAGGCCGCCCACCAGAGCGAGGCGACGCCGGAGCAGAAAGCCGCCTTCCCAGGCCCCGGCCCGCATTGAACGCCCCCCCCGCGCAAAACGGCAGTGGATAGCGGGTGTAGCGCACCCGCGAATACCGGCCCCGCGCCCCGGCGCCTTGACGCATCGTGGCGCTTGCGCTCCTGATCCCCCGCTCATTTGAACGTCACGACGCCGGGCCTCGTCTGCCCGAGCCCTCCGGGAGACACCATGTCCGATATTCCGAACGACCAGCCGCTTTCCGACGCCGCCGCCGGCTTCGCCAAGGAGCAGCTCAAATCCTTCATCGAGCGCATCGAGCGGCTCGAGGAGGAGAAGAAGACCATTGCCGACGACATCAAGGACGTGTTCGCCGAGGCCAAGGGCACCGGCTTCGACGTCAAGGCGCTGCGCGAGATCCTGAAGATCCGCAAGCAGGATGCCGACCAGCGTGCCGAGCACGAGGCCATCGTCGACCTCTATCTGCAGGCGCTGGGCATGTACCCGTCGAACTGAGCGGGACCACCCGTCGCGTTCCACCGTCATGGCCGGGCTTGTCCCGGCCATTCGCGTCTCTGGAGCGGAGGGTGTGGAAAGGGGCCGCGCTCAGAGCGGCTTCTTGATCGGCGCCGCGCCCGAGATCATGGCGACGACCGGCACCGCGACGACGGCCGCGCCCTGGAACTGCGTCGTCGACAGCCCGTTCGAGCCGTCCTTGCTGAAGCCGCCGGCGACGACCGTGCGCGGCGGGGCGACGAAGGCGGCGAAGCGCCGAAGCTCGGGCGTGCGCAGGGCGACGTTCTTGGCGACTGTCGGCCCGCTGAACAGGCGACGAATCTCCGCCTGCATCTCCGCCGAATAGGCCGGCCCGCGCGGGGCACTGGCAAGCGCCGCGCCGCTCGCGTGAGCGGTGGCGCGCGGCGCGGCCGCGAGTGCAACGGCTGTCGGGTTCGGCGCGCGGCCGGGCTGCAGGCGCTCGGTCGGGAAGATGCCGGTGGCGGCGGAGGCATAGGCCAGCATCGGGCCGCCGCCTTCATCCTTGGCGCCGGGCACCACAAGTTCCGGCAGAGCGCCGGCCTCGGCCGGGCGCGCGGGAGGACGCGGCGCCGTCACGCCGGCAATCGCCGCGCTGGCGTCGGCGACGACCGGCGCGGTGCCGGCGTTCGGCTCCGCGAGTGAGGGCCGCGACTTCGGCAGCGGCACGGCCGCGGCGAGGGCGGCGAGCGCCTGCCGGTCCGCCGCGGGCGGCGGGGTAATGGCGGGAAGGGCGACGGACGCCGGGGCGGCCTGCGCCATCGCCACGCGGCCGATCGGATTGGGGGTTGGCAGTGGCACGGCGACGGGCTCGGCCGCCGCAACCGCCACAGGCGTGGGAGCCGGGGCGGCCTCGGTGTCGGTTTCCGTGGTCGACGCGACAGCGACCGGCGCGACCGCCGGCTTGGCCGGCGCCACCTTGGCGGGCGCCGCGCTCTCGTCGTCGTCCTCATCCTTGCCGAACAGGCTGGCAAAGATGTTCTTGTTGCTGGCGGCACTGCCGGTCGCGCGCTTGGGATTATTGCCGCCACCGAGGCCGGCAAAGGCCGCGCCGGCGCCGCCGGGCTCCGAGCCGCGCGATTCGACCTCGTTGAGCGCCAGCGCATAGCCCGCCATCGGCTTGCCGTCGGCGGGAATGTGCACCGTCTTGCCATCCGGGAACACGCGGGCGAGCTCGGGCCGGCTCATGCGCGGCCAATGCCGCACACCGCCGGTGTCGAGATGCACGAAGGGCGAGCCGGAGGTCGGGTAGAAGCCGACGCCGCCGCGCTGGAGACGCAGGCCCGCCTCGCGGATCTTCGATAGCGGCACGCCGGGAATGAAGAAGTCCATCGCCTTGCCCTGCATGTGCAGGCTGGTCTGGGCGACGCCGCGCGAGCGGGCGCGCAGCATGGAATTGGTCTCGGGCGAACGGTAGCCGCCGATCACCTGGATCGGCTGGGTGGCGTCGGTCTCCCGGTAGACCTCCCACACGATGTCGAACAGCTGCGGGTCCATGTTGGTCGGCTCCTTGCGGCGCCAATCCTGCAACAGGACGTTGAGCTGCTTCAGCGCGGCCGGGTCGTAGCGGCCATTGCGCTTGAAGGTGACGGTGGCGCTTTCGCCGGAATGCACATGGTGGAGGGTGATGGTGCGGGTGTCGCCATTGGCCACCGCGTCCTGCAGCATGTCAGCGCTGCCGAGCGTGACCGCCGCGGCGAGGGCGGCGGCCCTAATGAACGATCGTGAGTTGAAGGCGGAAATGATGCGCACGTAACTCGACCCGAAAAGGAACGTTTCCTTGAGACGACACGGTCAGGAGCGACCGGGCCGGACATGGTGAACATAGTCTTGTCGGGTTTGGTTAAGACCGCGTTACGCCCCAACCCCCACGCCTATTGAGCCGATGGCTAGGGGGCGACTGTGGCGAAAGAGTGCCAACCTGTCAAATTCGTAAGGTTGTACCGCACTGAACTGAATTTTTCAGTTCAACGTGGCTAACGGGCAACAAATACCCACATGACCGAACCGCTGATTCGGTCAGCGGGTGGCGGGCACGCCGCCGCGGTCGGCGAATCGGCGCGGCCCGTCGAGGCCGAGTATAGCCTTGGTGGCGGCGTTGATGCCGTAGAGGTCCTCGCGCGTCACCAGCTGGCCGCGACCGTCGACATAGGTGGTGAAGTAGACGAGGTGGACCGGGAAACGCTGCTTCAGGTTCAGGTATTTCTCGTTGCCGCCGATCAGGCCGTTGATGCGCTGCTGGCTCCAGCCGTCACCCGGCAGGCCGACACTGAACAGCACCTCGGCGAATTTGAGCGGCTCGTGGACACGCACGCAGCCATGGCTGAAGGCGCGGAAATCGCGCGAAAACAACGAGCGGCTCGGCGTGTCGTGCAGATAGACCGAATGCTTGTTGGGGAACATGAACTTCATGCGGCCCAGCGCGTTGCGCTCGCCCGGCGCCTGGCGGAACGAATAGCCCTGCGAGCCGCGCCGCCAGTCCACCGTGCCGGGATCGATAATGCGGCCATTGCGCACCACGTCGATGCCCTGCCGGTCGAGCGCATAGGGGTCGGCCTGAAGCTTGGGCAGCATCTCGTTCTTGATGATGCCCGGCGGCACGTTCCAGGACGGGTTGAACACCGCGTACTGCATTTCCTCCGACATGATCGGCGTCTGGTTCTCGGGCTTGCCGACCACGACGCGGGTCTCGTGGATGGTCTGCTCGTTGACGACGATGCGCACCATGAATTCCGGGATGTTCACCATGACATAGGTCGGCGCCACCTGATGCGGCAGCCAGCGCCAGCGCTCCATGTTGGCGACGATCTCCGCGACAGTGTCGCCTTGCCCGTCATTCAGCGCCGCCAGCGTGCCGCGCCCGACGATGCCATCCGGCTTCTGCCCGGAAATGCGCTGGAACTCGCGCACCGCGTCGGCGAGGAATTGGTCGTAGACGAGATCCTCCGGCGCGCCGCCGATGCCGAGCCGCGAGCGCAGCAGCGGCACGCGCGGATCACGGTCGCCGGGGCGCAGCGACGGGCCGCCGGGCACCGTCGCGTGGCTAACGCCCTGCCCTTCCGCCATCAGGCGGGCGAGCTGCATCTTGAGCAGGCGGTACTCGTCATATTGCGGAGCGAAAGATGCGTAGGCCGCGCGCGGGCTCGGCGCCGACGAGACCAGCGCCAGCACCGCCAGCGGGTCGGGCACGGTCGGCGAGGGGTCGACATCCCTGGAAATGCGCGCAGGATCGAAGCGCCCGCTCTGCGCGTGGCGCGCATAGAGCAGCGTGGTGGCGGCGATCCGCAATTCGTAATCGGCGAGATCAGCGTCGGAGGGGTGCGCGGCGAGCGGCGGCACGGCATAGTCAGCCGCGTTCAGCCCCTCGGAAGCGGCACCGGCAAACGCGCCGAGCGCGGCGATGCCGAGCGGCGTGACGCTGGTGCCGCCGGTGAACACAGGCTGGTAGGCGCGCGCACCATAGAAGGCGGTGATGGCCTGCTGGTCGGCCGGGCGGGCGGCGAAGCGCGCCAGATGGCCGCCGACGAGTTCATTGATGCGGGCGGCAACGGCGGAACCGGGCTGCGGCGCGGCCGGCGCGCTGGCGGCCGCCGGGGTCGCGGCGCCGGAGGCGGGCGCGGGCGGCGTGGCAAGATGCGGCGCGGCGCTGCCGGGCGTACCGGTCCCGGTCTCGGGAGCGCCCTGCCCGATGGCAGGCGTCACCGGATTGAACGGCGCGGGAGCCGTCGCGTTGATGGCCGACGCAGGAGCCTGCATGGCGAGCGCGGCGGAGGCCGCCGGGTTCGGCCGGCGCTTGCGGTTATCGTTGATATCGAAGGGTTCCGGACCCTGATGGAGATTGGTCAGCAGCGACGCGCCGTCGCCGGCCGACCCCATGCCCGCGCGCGCCGGATCGAAGGCGGTGACGCGATCGCCGGTGCCGTTGCCGGCGCGATCGGTGGCAATGGGAGCGCCGGAAAATTCCTGCGCCAGGGTGGGGGTGGCGGCAAGAACGGCTGTGGCCGCCATCAGCAGCGCGCCGGCCGTGCCCGACAGATGACGCTGCCTGCGCCCCATCAACGACGTCTTCACGCGACCCGGCATCGAACTCTCCGCTTGCTCTCGCCGATCCATCGCACGCTGGAGGCAGAACGCCCCTTTCTGCGCCAAGCTGCGACAGGTTCAACTCACGAACACGATAATGGTCGCATCCGCCTGCCGGCGTAGCGGCGGCGCCACAGCCTGCGAGCCTGCGGATCACGACCTTTGCCGCAACTCTGCCCGGCGCGAAGTAAAGGTCGTATTAAGCATGATCGCCCCGTCGCGGTTAAAATCAGACCGAAAAACGCGCTTCGGGATGCCGGCGATATCGCAATGCACGCGCGCACGCGTTCCGCCCTTGCCGGCGGGGCCGCGATTCCTATAATCCGCGCCTTCTTTCGCGGGGGTATGCAGGCGAGCATGAACGACCAGACGGCCAGAAGCGCGGCTACCGACACGCCGATCGCCATCATCATGGGCAGCCAGTCGGACTGGGAGACCATGCGCAACGCTGCCGAGACGCTGGAAGCGCTCGGCATCGGCCATGACTGCCTCATCGTCTCGGCCCACCGCACGCCCGAGCGCATGTTCGACTTCGCCAAGGGCGCGAAGGCAGCCGGCTACAAGATCATCATCGCCGGCGCCGGCGGCGCGGCGCATCTGCCGGGCATGGTCGCCTCGCTCACCACGCTCCCCGTCTTCGGCGTGCCGGTAGAATCCAAGGCGCTGTCGGGCGTCGACAGCCTGCATTCCATCGTGCAGATGCCGGCCGGCATTCCGGTCGGCACCCTTGCCATCGGCAAGCCCGGTGCGACCAATGCCGCGCTGCTGGCGGCCGCCGTACTCGCCATTTCCGACGAGGCGCTGTCCGGGCGGCTCGAAGCCTGGCGCGCCGCGCGCACCGCAGCCGTCGCGGAGCGCCCGGAATGAGCACGCCCCGCATCCTCAAGCCCGGCGACACTATCGGCATTCTCGGCGGCGGCCAGCTGGCGCGGATGATGGCGCTGGCCGCGGCCCCTCTCGGGCTGAAGACGCATATCTACGCTCCCGAGGCCGGCAGCCCGGCCTTCGACGTGGCAAGCGCCCACACGCAGGCCGCCTATGACGACCTCGACGCGCTCAGCGCCTTCGCGCGCGCCGTCGACGTCGTCACCTATGAATTCGAGAACGTGCCGGTCGACACCGCTGCCTTCCTCGCGTTGATCGTGCCGGTGCATCCCGGCGCGCAGGCGCTCGGCATCACGCAGGATAGGCTGGACGAGAAGACCTTCGTCGCTCGGCTCGGCATCGAGACCGCGCCGTTCGAGGCGGTGGACGACGAGGCCGGTCTTGTCGCCGCGCTGGAGACCATCGGCCGCCCGGCGGTGCTGAAGACGCGCCGCTTCGGCTATGACGGCAAGGGCCAGGTCATCATCCGCGAGGGCGACGATCCCGCCGCCGCCTTCGCCGCCATCGGAAAGCATCCGGCGATCCTGGAAGGCTTCGTGCCGTTCGAGCGCGAGGTTTCCGTCGTCGCCGCCCGCACCGAGGATGGGCGCTTCAAAGCCTATGAGGTGACGGAGAACGAGCACCGCCATCACATCCTTCACCGCTCCACCGTGCCGGCGGATGTGACGCCCGCCGTCGAAGCGGTCTCCGCCGAGATCGCCCGGCGCATCGGCGAGGCGCTCGGCTATGTCGGCGTGTTCGCGGTGGAAATGTTCCTCGTGGTCGAGGACGGCGCGCAGGGTGTCATCGTCAACGAGATCGCCCCGCGCGTGCACAATTCCGGCCACTGGACGCTGGACGGCGCCGTGACCAGCCAGTTCGAGCAGCATGTGCGCGCCATTGCCGGCTGGCCGCTCGGCGCGGTGGAACGCTACGGTCGGGTCGAGATGACCAACCTGATCGGCGACGAGGCCGACTCATGGCTCAGCGTACTGGAGGAGCCCGGCGCGCACCTGCATCTCTATGGCAAGGCGGAGGCCCGCCCCGGCCGCAAGATGGGCCATGTGACCCGCATCTTCGAGGAGTGAGGCGGGAACCTCGGCGCGGCTTCAGCCCCCGTGTCCCGGACCAGCGACACCGAAGCCGGTGCGCCGAGCCCGGATCCAGCGTAGGGCTCTCCTGCCGAATCCTGTCGTCTTCGCACGCTCTCACGCCATCGTGCGCCGGCGCGTTGAAATATTGCCGCCACTGCGGCCGTATAGACGGGCAGCCCTGTCTCTCAAGGTCCGTCCCATGCCCTTCCTGCGCGAGAATTCCGGCAAGTTCAGCCCCGAGAAGATCGGCGCGCTGATCATGGTGCTGTTTCCGCTCGCCTTGCTGCTCATCCGCGCGCTCAATGGCAGCTTCACCCCGCCGACGCCGTTCGGCGCGCCACCCGGTCTCGGTGCCGGGCCGGGACTTGGTGCAGGTCCAGGGCTGGGAGGCGTCGACCCGGCGCTGGGCGCGCGCCCTCTGGTCGAGGTGATCCGCTTCATCGGCGACTGGGCGATCCGCCTCTTGCTCATCACGCTGGCGGTGACGCCGGCACGCCGCCTGTTCAACTGGCCGAAGCTGCTCATCGCCCGGCGCACGCTCGGCCTCGGCGCGGCGCTGCTGGTCGGCATCCACTTCACCTTCTATCTCATCGACATCGGCAGTCTCGGCATGGCGGCGCGCGAGATCGTGCTGCGCATCTACCTCACCATCGGCTTCGTCGCGCTCGTCATCTTCGCCGCCATGGCCTCGACCTCGTGGGACGGGGCGGTGCGCCGGCTCGGCGGCGAGCGCTGGAAGCACCTGCATGCGCTCGTCTATCCCGCGACCGCGCTCGGCATCCTGCATTTCTTCATGCAGCAGAAGCTCGACGTCACTGAGCCGACCCTGATGGCCGGGCTGTTCGTCTGGCTGATGGGCTGGCGGGTGATGCAGCGCTATGGCCGCGGCACCGGCCTTGCCAACATGCTCGCACTGGCCGTCGCCGCCGGGGTGCTCACCGCCCTCATCGAGGCTGGCTGGTACGCCGTGGCTACCGGCGTCGACCCAACGCGGGTGCTCGCGGCGAACCTCGCCTTCGATTACAAGATCAGCCCGGCCTGGTGGGTCGCCGGCAGCGGCGCGGCGGTGGCGCTGGCGAGCGAAATCGTGCTGCGGCTGCGTCCGCTTCCCGTCCGGCGCGCAGCCCGCGCCTAGCCGACCGCGCGCCGCAACAGCTCCCCGGCAGCGTCCTTCGGCAGCGCGCTCCAGCCCTGCAGCTGGTGGCGAAACCAGGTGTCCTGCCGCTTGGCATAGTGGCGGGTGTCGCCAATGCCGCCCTCGATCGCCGCATCGAGCGAAATCTCGCCGGCGAGATGGCGCGCGAACCACGGCATGCCATGCGCCTTGAGGACGGTACGGTCGGCCGGCAGGCCGCGCGCGATCAGCGCCCGCGCCTCTTCCAGCGCGCCCTGCTCCATCATCACGTGAAATCGCTCGGCGATGCGGGCGCGCAGCGCCGTGCGGTCGGTGGCAAGGAAGATTCTCAGGGCGTCTTCCGCCGGCAGCGTGGGCGGGGAGGCACGCTCGGCCTGCCAGCGCGCCAGCGGACGGCCGGTCGCCTCGAACACTTCCAGCGCCCGCATCAGCCGCTGCGTGTCGGACGGCCGCAGCCTTGCCGCCGTCTCCGGGTCGACCGCTGTGAGCTGGGCATGCAGCGCCGAGGCGTCCTCATCGAGCGCGCGTATGCGGGCGCGCAACTCGGGCGGGATATCCGGCATCGGCGCGAGCCCCTGCGTCAGCGCCTTGAAATACAGCCCGGTGCCGCCGATGAAGATCGGCAGCCGGCCCGCCGCTTCCGCCTCGGCCAGCACGCTGCGCGCATCTTCCAGCCAGTGGGCGACGGAATAGTCGCTGGCCCCTTCGACATGGCCGTAGAGCCTATGCGGCGCGCGGGCTTCCTCTTCGACGCTCGGCCGCGCGGTCAGCACCCGCAGGTCACGATAGACCTGCATGGAATCGGCATTGATGACGACCCCATTGGCGCGCTGGGCCAATTCCAGCGCCAGCGCCGACTTGCCGCTCGCGGTCGGCCCTGCGATAAGCACCGCGCGCGGGCGTGAAGCAGTTTCCGTCACGCCCGTCTCCGCATTGAACGCACCTGTCAGCTCTTTTTGCCCGCCAGCATACCTGCGGCAAGGTCTCTCGCCACCAATGTCCGATTCCCGCTCCCGCGTCGCCGTCCTGATCTCCAACCCGGCTGCACCGGCCGTCGATGCAGCGCTCGTTGCAGCGGTGCGTGCAGCACTGCCGCAGCCGATGGCGGCACGCTGGCTCGCCGACGGCATCGCCGCCGAGATCGGCTTCGAAGGCGAGGCCGATCTCGCGTTCCTACGCGCCGCGATTGGCGGACAACCCGCTGATGTCGCGCTACTTCCCGCGTCCGGCCGACGCAAGAAGCTGTTCCTCGCCGACATGGATTCCACCATGATCGGGCAGGAGTGCATCGACGAGCTGGCCGACTATGCCGGCATGAAGGCACATGTCGCCGAAATCACCGAACGCGCCATGCGCGGCGAAATCGCCTTCGAGCCGGCGCTGCGCGAGCGCGTCGCTTTGCTCAAGGGACTGCCGCTGGCAGTGGTCGACGAGGTCATCGCCGAACGCATCGCCCTCACGCCCGGGGGCACCGAGCTGGTGCGTACCATGAAGGCGAACGGCGCCCATACGCTGCTGGTCTCGGGCGGCTTCACCCTGTTCACCGAGCGCGTCGCGGCGATGATCGGCTTCCACGCCCACCGCGCCAATATCCTGCTCGCCGATGGCGAGAGCTTCGCCGGCCTCGTCGAGGAGCCGATCCTCGGGCGCGAGGCCAAGCTCGCCGCGCTGATCGAGATGCGCGAGGCGCTCGGCCTGGCACCGGCCGACACGCTCGCCGTCGGCGACGGTGCCAACGACCTCGCCATGATCGGCGAGGCGGGGCTCGGCGTCGCCTATCACGCCAAGCCGGCGGTCGCCGCGAGCGCGCAGGTGCGCATCGATCATGGCGACCTCACCGCCCTGCTCTATCTGCAGGGCTACGCGGCGAGCGATTTCGTCACTGGCTGAGCCGATCAGGGCGCCAGCGGCGGCGCCATGATCGGGTTGCGCAGCGGATCGGCGGGAATCTCCACCGGGGGCGCCAGAGGCGGAGCCGCACTGCCGGGCGGCGGGTATTGATGGGGCAGGACCGGCGGCGGATTCGGCCGCGAGGGCTTCGGTTGCGGCGGACTCGCCAAGCGCTGCGGCGGCTGGGCCGGCTGGGCTTGAGGCTGCGCCGGCTGGGGCTGAGGCTGGGCCTGCTGCGGCGGCATGGCCATGGGTGCCGGCATCTCGTCCGTCGAATGGCCGCCATTGGTCAGCGGCGTACGGCCATATTCCGCTTCCAGCCGCTTGGTCTCGCGTTCCAGCGCACGCATGTTTATCGCGGCAGTCAGCGCCGTGAGGTCGAAGCGCCGTTCCGGCGCGGCGAGCGGCCCGCGCCATTGCACGCCCGCGCCGGGCGGCGCGCCGGACGCGCCCCCGGCCGAGACATCCTCGATCTCCAGCGTCGCCTCGAAGCTCAGCGCGGGAATGTCGAGCGAGCCGGTGAAGGCGAAGCGCTGGTCGCCGATCGCCGCGCGCGCCGTGGCGCTGCGGGCGACGCCATTGACCAGGCTGAGCGCGCTTTCCACCCGCTCCAGCTTCAGCGTGCCGCGCGACAGTCCCTCATTGAGCAGTTGCACCGTGCGCGCCTGATCGGGCGGCAGGTCGCGCTCGGTCGCCAGCATGACGTATTGCAGCGCGCGCGGGTCGGTATAGGCAACCTCCAGCCCGTCGACGACGAGGCTTCCCTGCCCTTGGAGCGCAGCGGCGATGGCGCGCGGCGAGCGTCCGCTCCCCGTCACGTCCAGCGCCAGCGTCACCCGGCCCTTGACGCCGGGCTTGGCGACGTTGGCCGCCTTGAGCAGCACTACGCTGTCGGCCTCGGTCAACGACAGATGGCCGTTGAGCAGCATCACCTCGCCGCGCCGCGTCAGGTCGAAGCGCCCGCTGAAGCGCCCGCCGGCGAGCTCGCCGGTGAGATCCTCGACCACCACACCGCCATCGGCGATGCGGGCCTGGACTTTCGCACCGTCCAGCGCCAGCCCGGCCGGCAGATCGAGCCGCTTGAGGGCGAGCTTCACCCGCGCGCCGATGCCGGCGAGAGCGGGCGTGCCGAAGCGCCCGTCCGGCCAGCCGGGGCCGGCACCAGGCACCGGCCCGACAGCAAGGCCGAGCCCGGCTGGCAGGCTCCAGCTGTCCATGGCGAGCTCGGCCTCGATGGGCTGCCGCTCGCCGGGGACATAGGCGGCACTGCCGGCGATCTTCTGCCCGCCGACCGTCCCCGCCAGCCCGCCGACGCGCCAGACATCGCCCTCGCGGGTAAGCGTGCCGGCAAGGCTGGCAGGCACGGCGGTGCTACCGCCAGCGGCGAAGGTCGGAAACAGCCGCGCCAGATCCGCGCCGTCCAGCTTGAGGGCGAGATCGGGACGAGCCCGCCCATCCGGGTCCCACTCCACCTTGCCCTGCGCATCGAGCGTGGCGCCGGCGAACATCAGCTCGCCGTCGAGCCGCGTGCCCAAGTCAAACGTCGCGCGTGCCGGGCCGAGACCCTGCCGCAGCCCCGGCACGCCCAGCGTCGTCAGCACGGCGCTGCCATCGGCCATGTCGAGCGCCAGCTTGCCGTCGAGCGGGCGCCCGGCGCCGAAATTGGCCTGACCTGACCCGCTCATCACGCCAAGCCGCCCCTTGGCGTCGAGCGCCATGCGGCCGGCTTCCGAATTCAGCACGAGCCCGACATCGAGCGGGGCGAGCCGTGCGCCCATCGTGCTCGCGAACGCCTCTAGCTGGGGCAGGCCGAAGGCGCGGGCGAGCGCCGGCAGGCCGTCCGCCTTCGCACCCACCAGCCGCGCCTCGAAGCGGCCGTCGGTCTCGGTGCCGCTCTGGCCGTCGCCCGAGGCGGCGAGCCGGCCGGAGCCGGTGAGGTCGAGCCCGCCGAAATTGGAAACGGCCAGCCGCTCGACGGAAAGCCCGCCGGCATCGCTCTTGACGATGATATCCGCCCCGGCCGCGCCGACCCCGGCGAGCCGCACATCGGTGCCGGAAAAGCTCAACCCCACATCCAGGCGCTGGCCGCTGAGGCCAAGCAACCGGCGCGCCGGCGGCAGCAGCGCGTCGAGATCGACCTTCTCTGTCGAGACCACTGCATCGACCCGCCCGCGCCCACCCGCTTGCGGGAAGACGTAGGCCGCCGTGCCGGACACACCGGTCTCGCCGACGCGCAGGCTCATATGGTCCAGCGCGACCCGGTCCTCGCCCAGCGCCACCGCCGCCCTCAGTTCCGCCGCGCCCGTCGGCAGGCCGGCAATCAGCGCCGTGGCGTCGGGAGAGGCCCAGCCGATGAAGGCCGGCAGGTCCTCGGCTGCAAGGGTGATGTCACCCGCGAAGAGCGCCGCATTGGCCGGCTTCTTGGCGCCGGAGGCCTGCGGCAGGCGACCGGCGAGCTTCACGCTGGCGCGGCCGGGCAGCCGCGCCTCGACCGTGCGGGCGCGCCAGCCGGCGGGCGACCAGTCGAGCCCGGCGCGCACCTCCCGCATCGCCGCGCCGCCGAGCAGCACGGTGTCGCTGGAAAGATCGAGCGTTCCGGAGGTGGCGATGCCGGTGAGTGGCGCGATGGTCTGGGCGAAGCGGTTCAGCACGCCCAGCGGCGCGGCGTCGCCCGTGGCGGCGTTGAGGTCGATCTGCCGGGCCGCGAGCGACAGCTCCAGCCGCGACGTCGGCGCATCCGGCGTGCCGGCGGCGACCAGCCGGGCACGGCCGGAAAGCTCCACCGGCCGGTCGCCGCTGCCCAGCGACAGGCTGAGATTGGCGGCGTCGATCGCCTGCGCGGTGGCATTGACGGTGCCGGCAAGGCTCCAGCTTGCGAGCGGGTCGCGCACCGGGGCGACACCCTCGGCATCGCGCAGGGGCGGCAGTTCGGCCCCCGCCGCCCGCATGGAGAGCGAGGCGCGGCCTTGGAACGCCGGCTTGCCGCCGGCCAGCGACAGCGTGCCGTCGGCGTCGATGGCGAAGGGCGAGCCGACATTCTGCAGCCCGAGGCGCAGGCGATTGCCGCCATCCGCCCCCGCGGCGCCGACCGAGAGCCGCAGCTTGCGGCGCACGCCGGCGCTTGAGACCTCGCCGTCGAGCTTGAGCGGGCCGAACACCCCGCCGAGATCGCCGGAAAGGTCGATGTCGTCCAGCTTCAGGCTGCGCCCACCGGCCCGGTCGATCACCTCGAGCGCCCCGTCGACGATGGTGAGTGCGGCGACAGATAAGCCGACCGGACGGGTAGTGCCGGTGGGCAGGGCGACCTTGCCGGCGGAGTCGATGACGAGGCGCCCGCGCGGGCCGGTCAAAGTGAGCTGGTCGGCGACGAACACGCCGCGGATCAGCTCGCCCAACTTGAGGCGTCCGCTCAACTCGGCCGCGACGAGGCCGGTGCCGGCGCCGTCGACGCCGACGGCGACATCGTGCAGCACGAATTTCGGCGAGGGCAGGATCTGCGCCTCGATCGGCCCGCGAATGAGCACCGGCGCGCCGAAGGCACGGGCAGCCTGCACCTCGAAGCCGGTACGCCACTGCGTCCAATCGACGACGAACGGCGCCGCGAAAGCGGCGGCCACGGCCAGTATGATGGCGCTCGCGATGGTGAGCAGCAGATTCTGCACGCGTCTCCTCCGGGTGGTCCGAGCGGTCCGCATCCCGTGCCGGGCGCGCGGCATCCGTCAGCCGGTCTTACTTCTAGATTATTGATATTTTTCGCATTCTCCACGCATCCCCGGCAATTGCTGGCATCGCCGGCACGGCAAGGTGCGCCGATGCCGCCGTCAGGGAAGTATCTTGCCCGGATTCATGATGTTCTGCGGGTCGAGCGCCGCCTTGATCGCGCGCATGGCATCGAGCGTCGCCTCTCCGTGCTCGGCCTCCATGTATTTGCGCTTGCCCTGGCCGACGCCATGCTCGCCGGTCGCGGTGCCGCCCATGGCGAGCGCGCGCTCCACCATGCGGGAGATGAAGTCCTTCGCCTTGGCGACGTCGTGCGGATCGTCCATGTCGACCAGCGTCACGGTGTGGAAGTTGCCGTCACCGACATGACCGACGATGGGCGCGATCATCCCCATCTCCTCAATGTCCCGTTTGGTCTCGTCGACGCACTCGGCGAGGCGCGAGAGCGGCACGCACACATCGGTGGCCAGTGCCTTGGCGCCGGGCTTCATCGGCAGGCAGGCCCAATAGGCGTCGTGCCGCGCCTGCCACAGCTTGGTGCGGTCCTCCGGCCGGGTCTCCCAGGTGAACGGGCCGCCGCCGAACTCGGTGGCGATCTCGCCGAAGCGCTCGGCCTGCTCGTGCACGCTCGCTTCGGTGCCGTGGAACTCGACAAACAGCGTCGGCTGCTCGGCAAGGTCGAGCTTGGAATAGGCGTTACAGGCCCGCACCTGCACCTCGTCCAGCAATTCGATGCGCGCCACCGGCAGGCCGGACTGGATGGTGAGGATCACCGCGTCGCAGGCCGAGCGAATGGTCGGGAAGGGGCACACCCCCGCCGAGATCGCCTCCGGCAGGCCGGAGAGCTTCAGCGTGAGGCTGGTGATGATGCCGAGCGTGCCCTCGGCGCCGACCAGCAGGCGCGTGAGGTCGTAGCCGGCCGCGGACTTCTTCGCCCGGCGCGCCGTGGTGATGACCTCGCCATTGGCCAGCACTGCGGTCAGGGCGACGACATTGTCCTTCATCGTGCCGTAGCGCACCGCATTGGTGCCGGAGGCACGGGTCGAGGCCATGCCGCCGAGCGAGGCGTCCGCACCGGGATCGATGGGGAAGAACAGGCCGACGTCACGCAGGTGTTCGTTGAGCTGCTTGCGGGTGACGCCCGGCTCGACCACGCAGTCGAGATCCTCGGTATGGACGGACAGCACGCGGTTCATCCGCGACAGGTCGAGCGAGATGCCGCCCTTGGGCGCGTTGATCTGGCCTTCCAGCGAGGAGCCGGTGCCGAAGGCGATGACCGGAACCCCCTTCGCGGCGCAGGCGCGCACGACAAATTGAACGTCCTCGGTGCTTTCGGCGAACACCACCGCGTCGGGCGCCTGGTTCGCCAGCCAGGTGATCGAGTTGGCGTGCTGCTCGCGGACCGCCCGGCCGGTCGACAGGCGATTGCCGAAGTGGTTGGCAAGACTGGCAATTACCTGTCGCACCGCGTCCTCAGCGCCGGCGTCGCGCGTGAGTTCCTCGACAAGTTCTACCATCGCTTTCTCCTGCTCGTGTTCCCGTTCGTCCACCGGGAAGGGATGCCGGCATATACCTTATCCCGGCCATTCGCGAGCCCGTCGACCACGCGTCGCATATCCCTGATTCAGAGAAACCCCGAGATTGCAAGATTTAAGTCACTCAATCGCCATCGAAACAGGTGACGACTGCACGGAAAGTCGGCACAATGCTTGTCAATAAGGCAGCGCGGCTCACGCGCTAACGGTCGGGATGGTGTCATGCTGGACGGGATCGACTTCGAACCCGTGTTTTTCGCACCTTTCGTGTCGTCCGTGATGACGGTCGAGTCGAGCTGGGTGGATTACAACGGGAAACTGCCTTCCGCCTATTATAGCCTCCTCTTCGACCGGGCGGTCGACGAGGCTGTCTATCTTGTAGGCTTGGGGCCGCTCGCGCTCGAGAGCCCCAGTGCCTCCTTCGTCACCGTGGAAGCCCATCAGCGCTTTCACCGTGAACTGCGTGCCGGCCAGGAGGTGCGGGTCACGCTGCGCCTCGTGAACTATGACGACAAGCGCATGCATCTGTTTCAGGAACTGCATCACGCTCGCGAGGGCTGGACGGCGGCGACCTGCGAGCAGATAGCCCAGCACGCGGAAGCCGGCAGCCGCCGCGCGGTGTCCTTCCCGGACGAGGTGCTTGAACGCCTCGCTCTGATGAAGGCCGCTCATGGCGCTCTGCCGCTGCCGGAAGGGCTCGGCCGGCCGGTCAACATGCCGATCCGGCTTTCCTGAGCCAAATCCTCGCGAAAGGGTGCCCACGCGCCCTTTCCGGATCACGCATGACGTGCGGTAAATGCAGGCCAGCCATGAGTCCGCGCGTCTTCTTGTGCGGTGCGAAAGGATTATGCTGCGAAGCATAAACTCTCGCTCCGCAGAAGGAGACACCTCATGGCTTCCGCCTCTTTCGCCATCACCTCCACGACCACCGCCCCGGCCGCGCACGACCTCCCTGAAAAGGGACTGTTCGGCCGCATGCTCGATAGGCTGATCGCCGCCCGCGAGGCACAGGCCCGCCGCGAGATCGCCCGCCATGCCCATATCGGCCGGTTCGAGCATTCGCCCGAGACGCTGGAACTGTTCGCCCGCGACTGAGGCGGTTCAGCGCTTCGGGCGACCGATGTCGCGGGAAAGCTCCAGCGTCGTCCAGCCCTCTATGGTGCGGCGACGCACCAGCCGGAGCCCCTGCGCGCGATAGGCGGCAAGCGCCGCATTGGCGTGCGAGGGCAGCAGGCCCGACAGCACGACCGTGCCGCCCGGCGCCACCAGCCGCGCCAGCGGTCGTGCGATGCCCTTCAGCGGCGCCAGCAATATGTTGGCGAGCACCAGGTCGTAGGGACCCCGGCGCAGGAACTCGCCCGCTCCCAACCCCGGCGCGTGCAGGAAATGGATTTCCGCCGCCGCGTGGTTGGCGCGCGCATTGGCGCGGGCGGTGGACACCGCCACCCGGTCGATGTCGCTCGCCAGCACCGGCTTGTGGAACAGCCGCGCCGCCGCCATGGCCAGCACGCCCGTGCCGGTGCCGATATCGAGCGTGCCCGCGGGCCGGCGCTGCTTGCCGAAGGCGACGATGGCGGCAAGGCATCCCTTGGTGGTGCCGTGATGGCCAGTGCCGAAAGCGAGCGCGGCCTCGATCTCGATGCCGATCTGGTTGGTCGCCACCACGCCGCGATCATGCGAGCCGTGGACCACGAAGGTGCCGATGGCGACCGGTGCCAGCCCTTCGAGCGATGCGGCGACCCAGTCTTTCTTGTCCAGCGTCGAGAATACCGCCGCCGCCGCGGCCTCGGGCGAGACCAGCGCGATCAGTTCGCGCACGCTGTCCTCGTCCGGCTCCTCGGCGAAATAGACTTCCACGGCCCAGCCCGAGCCTTCCGCGCGGTCCTCGATCTCGAAGGCGCTGGTGGCGACCTCGGCGGGATCAAAGGTCTCGCCAATGAACTCGGCGATCGCTCGCGCCGCGTCCTCGGGCGCGTCGACGCGCATCACATGCGTCGCGCCATTCGGCGGCAATCCTTCGAGCATGGCGTTCCTCGCATCGCGGATAAGACGCGAGGCTGTGTAAGGGAGGTGGCGGACGAATGCCAGAGGGCGGGAGGCCTATCGCCTCACGGCGCCTGCACGAAGCTGTCGACCACCTTCTTCTCGCCGGCCTTGTCGAACTGGACGGTAAGCTTGTTACCTTCCACCGAGACGACATCGCCATAGCCGAACTTCTGGTGGAACACCCGATCCCCCCGCGTATAGCGCGAGGCGGGGCCGCTCGACTTGGCGATCAGCTCGCCCTCGATCACCCGCCCGCGCGCGGCCTCGCTCGCGCCATAGCGCGAGGTGCCACCACCGGCGAAGTTCCCGCCCCCGAAATTCCCGCCTGAAGACCCGCCGCCGGATTTCGCCGCGTTCTGCGCCCGCTGCCAGCCCGGCGTGGAGTAGGAGGAGCCGAAGGTCTGCGCCTCGTCGAAACGGCTCGGCCCGTAGCCGTAGCGCCCGGCATAGCCCCCGCCCTGCCCGCCGCCCCAGCCCGAGCCGCCGCGCGATTCCGTCACCTCGACATCCTTCTCGGACAGCTCATCGAGGAAGCGGCTCGGCACGGCGGACTGCCACAGCCCGTGGATGCGCCGGTTGGAGGCGAAGAACACCTTGGCCCGGCGCCGCGCGCGGGTGATGCCGACATAGGCGAGGCGGCGCTCCTCCTCCAGCCCGGCGCGGCCCTGCTCGTCCAGCGCGCGCTGGTTGGGGAACACACCCTCTTCCCAGCCGGGCAGGAACACGGTGTCGAACTCCAGCCCCTTGGCCGAGTGCAGCGTCATGATGTTGACGGCGTCCTGGCCGGCGGCGCCCTCGGCGTCCATCACCAGCGAGATGTGCTCGAGGAAGCCGACGAGATTCTCGAATGGCTCCATCGAACGCACGAGTTCCTTGAGATTCTCCAGTCGCCCGGCGGCATCCGCAGAGCGGTCCTTCTGCCACATCTCGGTGTAGCCGCTCTCGTCCAGCACGATCTCGGCCAGCTCGTGATGCGGCATGCTCGCCATGCGCTCGCGCCAGCGGTCGAAACTGCCGACGAGATCGCGCAGGGTGAGCCGCACCTTGGGCTTCAACTCCTCACTGGCGACCAGCTCGCGCGCAGCCTCGACCAGCGGCAATTGCGCCGCGCGGGCATGATCGTGGATCTGCCGCAGCGCCGCGTCGCCGAGCCCGCGCTTGGGCACATTGACGATGCGCTCGAAGGCGAGGTCGTCGGAGGGCGAGGCAATGACCCTGAGATAAGCCAACGCGTCGCGGATTTCCGCCCGTTCATAGAAGCGCGGGCCGCCGATGACGCGGTAGTTCAGCCCCAGCGTGACGAAGCGGTCTTCGAATTCGCGCATCTGGAACGAGGCCCGCACGAGGATGGCAACCTGCGACAGCGCGTGGCCGTCGCGCTGCAACGCCTCGATCTCCTCGCCGATGGCCCGGGCTTCCTCCTGGCTGTCCCAGGCGCCGGTGACGGTCACCTTCTCGCCGGGCTCGTCCTCGGAGAACAGCGTCTTGCCGAGCCGGCCCTCATTATGGGTGATGAGATGGGCCGCCGCGCCGAGAATATGGCCGGTGGAGCGGTAGTTGCGCTCCAGCCGGATGACCGTGGCGCCGGGAAAATCGCTCTCGAAGCGCAGGATGTTGTCGACCTCGGCGCCGCGCCAGCCATAGATCGACTGGTCGTCGTCGCCGACGCAGCAGACATTGTGCGAGCCCTGCGCCAGCAGCCGAAGCCAGAGATATTGCGCGACGTTGGTGTCCTGATACTCGTCGACGAGGATGTAGCGGAAGCGGCGGTGATAATCCGCCAGCACGTCCGGATTCTCGCGCAGCAGGCGGATGCTTTCCAGCAGCAGGTCGCCGAAATCGACCGCGTTGAGCGCCTTCAGCCGCGCCTGATAGGCGGCATAGAGTTTCTGGCCGCGCCCATTGGCGAAGGCCGCGCCCTCGCCGGCCGAGACCTGGCTCGGGCTCAGGCCGCGATTCTTCCAGCCGTCTATGGTGTTGGCCAGAAGCCGCGCCGGCCAGCGCTTCTCGTCGATGCTTTCGGCCTGCAAAAGCTGCTTCAGCAGCCTGATCTGATCGTCGGTATCGAGAATGGTGAATCCGGACTTCAGGCCCACCAGTTCGGCGTGTCGGCGCAGCATGCGTACGCCGATGGAGTGGAAAGTGCCGAGCCACGGCATGCCCTCCACCTGCTCGCCGACGATGGAGCCGATGCGCTCCTTCATCTCGCGCGCGGCCTTGTTGGTGAAGGTCACGGCGAGAATCTGCGAGGGATAGGCAAGGCCGAGCGAGAGAATATGCGCGATGCGGGTGGTGAGCACGCGCGTCTTGCCGGTGCCGGCGCCGGCGAGCACCAGTACCGGGCCTTCCGTCGCCTCGACCGCCGCGCGCTGTTCCGGGTTCAGCCCACCGAGATAGCCGCCGGCTACCGGGGCACGACCGGGATTGGCCATCGCCGCGGCACGCGCGGCAATGCCCCCGGGGCGCGGCGCGGGAACGGAGACATCGGCATAAGGGTCGCTCGACGAGGTGGACGGCAGCTTCGAGGGAAGATCGAAGGGAATGTCGAACGCGTCGTCGCGCGGCTGTTTCCGGTGATCGGACAAGGGGCCGCTCGCAATCATTGCAGCATCAGGACGTCTGATTCTTGCAGGAACAAAATGGCATCGGCATGCCCGTTTGGCGAGGGCGGGTCGGTTATGCCCAGAATTCGGGACTTCAGGGGCGCGGCAGGACCGTCGTCACCGGCGAACCGGGCGGAGGCGCGGCACCGAACCAGCGCCGGTGAATGGCGGCGAGCGTACCGTCCGCCTTGAGTGCGGCGAGCGCGGCATCGACCCGCGCCGTCAGCGGAGAATTACGCGCCAACACGATGGCATAATGGTCGTCGGTCGTCAGGCGCTCGACGACTGCGAGATCGGGGCGCTTCAGCAGGCTGTACAGCAGCGCCGGAAGATCGCCGAAATAAGCGTCGACACCGCGGCTCTGCAGCAGCGTGAGGCCCTCTTCCAGCCCTTCGACCGACACGATCGGCCCGAGTGCATAGCGCATGCGGTTCTCGCGCAGCCACTGCTCGTTCGTCGTCCCCGCCACGGTACCGACGCTCTTGCCGGCGAGGTCGGCCAGCGAGCGGAAGCGCGATCCCTTCATCACCACGACGCCCTGCGACGTCTCGTAATAGGGCTGGGTGAAGTCGAACGTCTTGAGCCGCTCTGGCGTCACGGAGATCGAGCAGATGGCGAGATCGACGGTCCCCGCCCTCAGCGCCGGAAACAGTTCGCGAAACGGCATCGACGTGACGTCGATGCTGGCACCGAGCCGTGCCGCCACCGCGCGGACGAGATCGACGTCGAACCCGGTGAGATCGCCGCCCTCGCCGCGAAAGACCCAGGGCCGGTTTTCGGCGAACGTGCCGACCTTGAGCACCCGCGGGAAGGCACCGCCGGCATCGGACTGCGCCACAGCAGGGTAGTCCGCGAACAAGGCGAGCGTGAGGGCCAGCAGGACGAGGGGAAACGCCGCCAGTCTCCGCAATGCGTCGCTCAAGGCTCGCCACCGCCCCGGCGCCGATTGACGCCGTTCATGTTCGCCCCGATGCTGGGTCAATATCGATCCTCCGTCCAGCCGGTCGCACCCATGTCCTACGGTCTCTATCTCATGACCGCCCTCGCCGGGGCGCTATACGTGCTTTCCCCCGGTCCGGCGTTCCTGGCGCTCTTCTCGCTCTCCGCCACCCAGGGCCGCCCGGCGGGCGCGCGTTTCGTCAGCGGTCATCTGATCGGCGACCTGTTCTGGACGGCGCTGGCCTTCGCCGCGATCATCGGTGTTAACCAACTGGGTCCGACTCTGTTCGATCTCTTGGGTCTCGGCTGCGGCCTGTATCTCTGCTACCTCGGCGCCAAGGCGCTCATGGCGCGGGAAGGCGCCGTCGCGCCGGTCGGCGCGAACCGGCCGCTGATGACCGGCGTGCTGTTCGGCCTCACCAATCCGAAGGCCTATCCGGTCTCGGTGGCGATGTTCACCGCGCTCACCGCCAGCTATGCTTCGGCGCTGTCCTGGGACGCGGCGCCGTTTCTGCTGCTCGCGGCGCTGGTCGGCTTCGTCATCGCCGACATCTTCCTGGTCTGGGCCGCCGGTCTCGCCCCGATCCGCCGCTTCTTCCTGCGGCACGGCCTCGCCGTCACCCGCATCGTCGGCGTGATGTTCGTCGCCTTCGGCGCCAAGTCGCTCGTCGATGCCGGACGCGGCTTCGCCTCGCGCGCCTGAGGCGCCGTCATCCACACCTAACTGCCGCGCGCTCCGGCGCGCCTGCCGAGTGCCGTCATGTTCGAAGCCAAGTTCCAGACCTTTGCCGATTCCGCCGCTCCCGCGCTGGGAACGGAGCACCTGAAACTGCTGCGCGCCGAGCTGGAGCGACGCGGGCTCGACGGCTTCATCGTGCCCCGCGCCGACGCACACCAGAACGAATATGTCCCGCCCTGCGACGAGCGGCTGGCCTGGCTCACCGGCTTCACCGGCTCGGCCGGCGTCGCCCTCGTGCTGCGCGAGCGCGCGGCCATCGTGGTGGACGGGCGCTACACGCTGCAGGCCGCGGTGCAGACCGATCCCGCCTCCTTCGAGGTGGTCCCGCTGGCCGAGACGACCGCCGAGCGCTGGCTGGAGAAGAACCTGCCGGCTGGCGCGCATTTCGGCTACGATCCCTGGCTGATCACCATTGACGGGCTGGCCAAGCTGCGCCGCGCGGTGGCCGCCGCCGAGGGCACGCTAGTGGCGGTCGACACCAATCCGCTCGACGCGGTGTGGCAAGACCGCCCGCCCGCGCCGGCCGCGCCGGTGGTGCTGCGCGATCCGGCCCTGGCCGGCGAGACCACCGAGGAGAAACTCGCCCGCATCAGCGCCGCGCTCGCCGAGGAAAAGCTCGACGCGCTGGTGCTGTCCGACCCCCACGCGGTCGCCTGGACCTTCAACATTCGCGGCGGCGACGTCTCCTTCACCCCGCTGCCGCTCTCCTGGGCGATCCTGCCGCGCGAAGGTCGACCAACACTGTTCGTCGACGGCCGCAAGCTTTCCAACGCGACGCGCGACGCGCTTGCCCGCCACGCGGAAATCCTCGAACCGATGCTGCTAGAACGCGCGGTCGACCTCATCGCGGCTAGCGGCGCCACCATTAGGCTCGATCAGGCTACCGCTCCCGCGCTGCTCGCCTCGCGCGTCGAGGCGGCGGGCGGCAAGGTCTCCGCTGGCGCCAGCCCAGTCGCGCTCATGCAGGCGGCGAAGAACGTCGCCGAGCTCGAGGGCATGCGTGCCGCGCACCGACGCGACGGCGCCGCGCTCGCCCGCTTCCTCGCCTGGCTCGACGCCGAAGCGCCCACGGGCGCTCTCACCGAGATTGATGCGGTCTGCGCGCTGGAGAGCTTCCGCCGCGAGACCGGGGCCCTGAAGGACGTCTCCTTCCCCTCCATCGCCGGCGCCGGCCCGAACGCCGCGCTACCGCATTACCGGGTGAGCGAGACGACGAACCGCCGCATCGGTCTCAACGAACTGTTCCTCATCGATTCCGGCGGTCAGTACGAAGACGGCACCACCGACGTGACCCGCACCATCGCCGTCGGCGAAGTCGACGCCGAGCGGCGCGATCGCTTCACCCGCGTGCTGAAAGGCCATATCGCCATCGCCCGCGCGGTGTTTCCCGTCGGCACCTCGGGTGCGCAACTCGATCCCTTCGCGCGACAATTCCTCTGGTCGGCCGGGCTTGATTTCGACCATGGCACCGGCCACGGCGTCGGCGCTTATCTCTCCGTGCATGAAGGGCCGGCGCGCATTTCCAAGCTCGGCACCGTGCCGCTGGCCCGCGGCATGGTGCTCTCCAACGAGCCCGGCTACTACAAGACCGGCCATTTCGGCGTGCGGCTGGAGAACCTCGAAATCGTCACGCAGGCGCCGGCGATGGACGGTGCGGAGCGCCCTCTCCTCGCTTTCGAGACGCTGACGCTCGCCCCTTTCGATCGGCGGGCCATCGACCTTTCCCTGCTGACGCCCGACGAGATCGCCTGGCTCGACCGCTACCACGCCCGCGTCCTCGAGGAGATCAGCCCGCTGGTCGACACGGCGACGCGCGCCTGGCTCGCAGCCGCCACCGCGCCGCTGCGAGACTGATCGCACGTAGTGCATGAGGCTTCAAAGGTGGAGGTTCGATGGAACCTTCGCCGCACACGCGGCGTTGCTGTCCCGACCAATGTAACGGGGCAGATGGAGACGCCACAATGACCACGATCCTGATCGTCATTCTTATCCTGATACTGGTCGGCGCGCTGCCCAGCTGGGGCTACAGCCGCAGTTGGGGCTATGGGCCAAGCGGCATCGTCACCATTCTTCTCGTCGTGCTCATCGTAATGATGCTGACCGGCCGAATCTAATCGTGCCCGCTGGCCGGCACATCGCACCGGCCAGCACGTCGGCACGTTGCTGATCGCTTGGCATGAGACTACCATCGCGCATCAGATCTTGCGCGGAGTCGCCCCATGGCTGTTTCGGATTCGTTGAAGATCGCACTTGCACGCGTCATCGGAGTCCGAAGCAAGAAATACATCAAATACTATCGGCTTCGGCTCAAGGAACTTCTCGGCGTATCGCCCTATACCGGCGCTCACGGAATGGACCGGAAGCTCGACCAGTACCTCTCAGATCGCCCCACGGGTTTCTTCATCGAAGCCGGCGCGAATGATGGCATCGACCAGTCGAACACCTATTTCCTCGAACGCGTGCGCGGCTGGAACGGCCTTCTGATCGAGCCCAGTGAACCGCTGGTGAAGCTCGCGCGCAAATTCCGCAAGGCAAAGGTCGTTCATGCAGCACTGGGCGCTCCCGAGAGCGCCGGCACGACGATTTCCTTCCCGTTTCGCGATCACGTGAGCAGTATCCACAGCAACGGCAAGGCGTTTCACTGGGCCGGCTGGTTCGGCAAGAACATTCCCTTCGTCACGGCGCAGGTGCGTACCCTCTCCGACATACTTGAAGAAGCCGGCAATCCGCCCATCGACCTGTTCTCGCTGGATGTCGAAGGGTATGAACTGCCGGTTCTCAAGGGGCTCGACCTGGAACGGCATCGGCCGGACTTCATCCTTGTCGAGACGTCGGACGTGGAGAGTGTCGCCCTCGCGTTGGGCGACAAATACCGGCTCATCGAGCAGTTCTCGTATCAGGACTTCCTCTTCCAATCCGTCACCGCGAAGAGCAAAGGCGGCGAATAAACCCGGCAGGAGACGGCCTCCCGCCGGGGCAAAACTTCGCCCGCCTTCAGCGCGGCGACGACCAGTCCCCGGATATCTCCGCTACAGGCCGGAGCGTCGCGCCGGCGAATTCGAGCGCCGCCATCAGCGCTGCCTGCACGCTGACCGCCGGCACATCGACACCACCGAAGGAGAGATCACACGTGGCCGCCGCATCATGCGCCAGCGTCACCCCATAGCCGAGGTCGAGCGCCGCCCGCGTCGCCGCATCCACGCACATGTGGCTCATCGCGCCGGCGATGATGAGATCGCTCGCACCCGCCTGCTTGAGAACCGCGTCGAGGTCGGTTCCCAGAAACGCATTGATGTTGTGCTTGACGATAACCGGCTCGCCGGCCGCCGGCGCCACCACCGGATTGATCCGCGCGCCATCGGTGCCCGCGACGAAGAACGGCGCCTCGGCGGAGTCCTCCTCATGGCGCACATGCACCACCGGCAGCCCCTTCGCGCGCGCGGCGTTCAGCAGCCTGGCCGCCTGCTGCGTGGCCGCCTCGATACCGACCAGCGGAAACCGTCCTTCGGGGAAATAATCGTTCTGCAGGTCGATGATGAGCAGCGCGGTTCCGGCCATGTTCGGCTCCCATAGTGGCGGAGAACGATGCTGGCCGGAACGCGCCCGGCCGGGAAAAGAGCGAGCCGGGCTCAGCCGGCGCCCGCGAGGATAAGCCATTCATCCTCGCTCAGCACAGCGACGCCGAGCTCGCGCGCCTTGGCGAGCTTGGAGCCGGCATCCGCACCGGCGACGACATAATCCGTCTTCTTCGACACCGAACCCGCGACCTTGGCCCCCAGCCGTTCCGCCATCGCCTTGGCCTCGTCGCGCGTCATCTTCTCCAGCGCGCCGGTGAACACCACCGTCTTGCCGGCGACAGCGGTGGCGGCGGCGACCGCCTCCATCGGCTCGGGCGTCACCTCCCGTACCAGCGCGTCGAGCACGGCCTCGTTGTTCGGCTCCTGGAAGAAATCCACCACCGCCTCGGCCACCACCGCGCCGATCCCCTCGATGCCGGTCAACTCGGCCCAGGCCTCGTTGCCCTTGGGGTGCACCTCGCCCGGCATGACCGCCGCCCGTGCCGTTTCGCGCAATGCCTCGAGGGTAAGGAAGTGCCGCATCAGCCGCTTGGCGTTGGTTTCGCCGACATGGCGGATGCCCAGTGCATAAAGGAAGCGGTTCACCGGCACATGCCGGCGCTCCTCGATGGCGGCGAACAGGTTCTTCGCCGAGATCTCGCCCCAGCCGTCGCGATTCTTCAGCCGGGTGAGCGACGACGGATCGCTGTCACGGGCTTCGAGCGTGAAGATGTCGGCCGGCTGCTTCACCAGCCCCCAGTCGTGAAAGGCCTGCACCTGCTTCTCGCCCAGCCCCTCGATATCGAAGGCGTCGCGCGAGACGAAGTGGCGAATGCGCTCCACCGCCTGCGCCGGGCAGATCAGCCCACCGGTACAGCGGCGCACCACCTCTCCGTCCTCGCGCACGGCGTGCGAGCCGCAGGCGGGACACACGGTGGGGAAGGAATAGGGCCTCGCCTCCGGCGGGCGTCGCTCCAGCACCACGTCGACCACTTGCGGGATCACGTCGCCGGCGCGCTGGATCGTCACCCAGTCGCCCTCGCGTATGTCGACCGGCTGGTCCTCGAAGGTGCCGCGGATCGGCTCGCCGCTGCCGCCGATGCCCTTGATGTAGTCCTCATTGTGCAGAGAGGCGTTCGACACCACGACACCGCCAACGGTAATCGGCGTCAGCTTGGCGACCGGGGTCAGCGCGCCGGTGCGCCCGACCTGGATCTCGATTCGCTCCAGCTGGGTGATTGCCCGCTGCGCCGGGAATTTATGCGCGATCGCCCAGCGCGGCGAGCGCGAGACGAAGCCGAGCCGGCCCTGCAGCGCGAGGCTGTCCACCTTGTAGACCACGCCGTCAATGTCGTAGCCGAGGCCGGCGCGCCCGTCGCCGATACGCCGGTAATGCGCTAGCAGTTCAGCGGCGGAATGGCACAGCACGGTGAGCGGGTTGGTCGGCAGGCCCCAGCGCGCGAACGCCTTGATCACGCCGAACTGCGTGTCGGCGGGAAGCCCGCCTTCCCCAACCTCACCCCAGGCATAGGCGAAGAAGCGCAGCGGCCGGCTCGCGGTGATCGCCGGGTCGAGCTGGCGCAGGCTGCCCGCCGCCGCATTGCGGGGATTGGCGAAGAGCGGCCTGCCCGCCGCCGATTGCCGCTCGTTGATCGCGGCGAAATCGGCATGGCCCATATAGACCTCGCCGCGCACCTCGAAGACTGCGGGCACGTCCTCGCCAGTTAGCCGGCTCGGTATTTCGGAAATGGTGCGCACATTGGCAGTGACGTCCTCGCCCTCGAAGCCGTCGCCGCGCGTCGCTGCCTGCACGAACACCCCGTTCTCATAGCGCAACGAGCAGGACAGACCGTCGATCTTCGGCTCGGCGGTGAAGGTGACGTCCGCATCGGTCGGGAGTCCGAGGAAGCGGCGGATGCGGGCGACGAACTCCTCGACATCGTCGTCGGCAAAGGCATTGCCGAGCGAGAGCATCGGCACGCGGTGGCGCACCTTAGCAAATTTTGCGGCGGGAGCGGCGCCCACCTTGTCGGAGAGGCTGTCGATGCCGCGAAGCTCGGGATATGCGGCCTCGATCGCCTCATAGCGCCGGCGCAACGCATCATATTCCGCGTCGGAGACGGTCGGCGCGTCGTCCTGATAGTAGCGCCGGTCATGGCCGGCGATCTCCTCGCCAAGCCGGGCATGTTCCCTGGCCGCCTCGTCGGCGGTCAGCTTCTCGACGTCAGTCTCGGGAGTTCTCGCGCTCATGCCGCCTCATTTAGCGGATTCGGCGCTCTTGAGCAGCCTGTCGGCCGCCGCGCGCGCCTCGGACGTGACTTCAGCGCCCGACAGCATGCGGGCGATCTCCTCGCGGCGATGGTCGGCGGCGAGCGTGGCGACGCGCGTCGCCACGCGGTCATGCTCGGCGACCATCTCCTTGGCGATGCGGAAATGATTCTCAGCGCGGGCGGCCACTTGCGGGGCGTGCGTCACCGCCACTACCTGCACTCGCTCGCCGAGCCGGGCCAGCCGGCCGCCGATCGCGTCCGCCACCGCGCCGCCGACGCCGGTGTCGATCTCGTCGAACACCAGGGTCGGCGCCGAGCCCTTGTCGGCCAGCACCACCTTGAGCGCCAGCAGGAAACGGGCGAGTTCGCCACCCGAGGCGACCTTCATCATCGGGCCAGGGCGGGTGCCGGGATTGGTCTGCACCCAGAACTCGATGCGATCATAGCCGTCCGGCTGGGCCTCGTCCTCATTCGACTGGCAATCGGTGATGAAGCGCGCGCGCTCCAGCTTCAGCGGCGGCAGCTCGGCATTCACCGCCGCATCCAGCGCGGCGGCGGCCGTGTGCCGGCGAGTGGAGAGGTCACGGGCCGCACGGCGATACTCCGCCTCGGCCTCGGCGGCGCGCGCCTCCAGCACCCGCAGCGTCTCCGCGCCATGGTCCAGCGCATCGAGCTTGTCGGCAAAGCGTGTCGCAATCGCCGGCAAGGCGTCGACCGTGCAGGCATATTTGCGCGCGGCGGCGCGCAGGCCGAACAGCCGCTCCTCTATGCGCTCCAGCTCGCGCGGGTCGAAATCCGCCTCGCGCAGTGCGGCCTCCAGATGCGTGCTCGCGAGTTCCAGCGCGTTCAGCGCCGCGTCGATCGCCTCCACCGCCGGGCGAACCAGCGCCTCCACCTCGCCCGCGCGCCGCTCCAGCCGGCGCACGGCGGAAGCAAGGCCGGGAATCGGCGAGTTGGCGCCGCCCACGGCGTCCTGCGCGTCGGAAAGGTCGGTGGCGATCTTCTCGAAGCGCATCATCTCGGTGCGGCGCGTCGCGAGGCGTTCCTCCTCGCCCGGCTCGGGACTGAGCTTGGTGAGTTCATCCACCGCATGGCGGATAAAGTCCGCCTCCTGTGCCGCTTCGTCGAGACGCGCCTTCTCGCCGGCGGCCTCGGTGCGCGCGGCCCGCCAGCGCCGCCACAGCACGGCGGTTTCCTCGGCAAGGCCGGCAAGCCCGCCATAAGCGTCGAGCAGGGCGCGGTGCGAGGCGGGATCGACCAGCGCGCGGTCGTCATGCTGACCATGAATCTCGACGAGGCTCCGGCCCAGCGTGCGCAGCATCTGCGCGCTCACCGACTGGTCGTTGACGAAGGCGCGCGTGCGCCCATCCGCATGCTGCACCCGGCGCAGCACGAGCGCGCCGTCATCGTCGATGCCGGCCTCGGTGAGCAGCGCGCGCACGGGATGATCGGCGGGCAGGTCGAATTCGGCCGTCACCTGGCCCTGTCCGAGCCCCTGGCGCACCAGCGAGCCATCGCCGCGCCCGCCGAGCGCGAGGGTGAAAGCGTCGAGCAGGATCGACTTGCCCGCACCGGTCTCGCCGGTCAGCACGGTGAGGCCGGGCAGGAAGGAAAGATCGAGCCGCTCGATGAGGACGATATCCCTGATCGACAGGGCGGCCAGCATGCGTGACGCTCCAGAACGAATCCGCGAGGGCAGTACGGGTCAACCCCCGCCTTCTAGCAGGTCAGGCGCGATTGCGCACCGTTGTTCTTATTCTGTTCGCACAGCTTCGCGCGGAAACCGCAGGCTCGCGGCTTCCCGGAAGGCCCTAGACCTTCCCGCCGAGACCGAAGCCCTTGAACGCCTTGGAGATCCACGACTGCTCGTTCATCTGCGGGCTCACGCCGCGCGATTCGACCAGCTTGTAGGCGTCCTTGTACCAGCTGCTGTCGGGGAAATTGTAGCCGAGCACGGCGGCCGATGTCTGCGCCTCGCTGACGATGCCCAGCGACATGTAGGCTTCCGTCAGCCGGTACAGCGCTTCCTCGACATGGCGGGTCGTCTGGTACTTGGTGACGACCACCTTGAAGCGGTTGATGGCGCCGGCATAGTTGCGCTGCTCGAGATAGTAGCGCCCGACCATCATCTCCTTGCCGGCGAGCTGGTCGCGCGCGACCTCGATCTTCTTCTTCGCGCTGACGGCGTACTCCGTCTCCGGGTACTTGCGGACGATCTCCTCCAGCGCGTCGATAGCGCGCTGGGTGCGCTGCTGGTCGCGCGAGATGTCGGGGATCTGGTCGTAATAGGACGAGGCGATCAGGAACTGCGCATAGGCGGCATCGGCCGAGCCCGGATGCAGGGTGAGATAGCGGCGGGCGGCGCCGACGCACTCGTCATACTGGCCCTGGGTATAATTGATGTAGGCGATCATCAGCATCGCCTTGCGCGCCCAGTCCGAATAGGGGTGCTGGCGGTCGACGTCCTCGAAGCGACGGATCGCCTCGGCATAGTCTTCCTTCTGCATGAGGGTCAGCCCCTCATTGTAGCGCTGCTCGGCCGGAACGTCCGGGTAGATGACCTCTTCCTTGTTGGTATCGAAGATGCCGCCGGAGCAGGCGCCGAGCGAGGCGCCGATGAGCAGAAGCCCGGCAAGCCGCAGCGCGAGCGTGGGCTGGCGCAGGGCGCGGATCGCAGCCTCGGCGCGCTGGCTGGAACGGACGTGGTTGAGAAGACGCGTCACAAACTCAATCCCGATCTGGTCGCTGATCAGCCAAAGGCTAGGACTGTTGCGCTATAGGCGCTTTCCGACCGGATTATGGCGACCGGCCGCATGCTCGCAAGCCCCCCGCCGAATACGGGCGCGGCGTTGCCGACAGGCCGCAGTGGGAGAATGACGCCGCCCTGTTCCAGCGCGTCAGAATTCCGGCGCGAAGGCCGGCACCGCGACCGCGATGATACCGGCGTCGCTGCGCACGCTACGGCGCGCCGGCACGCGGGCCTCGACGATCTCATAGGCGGAGCGGTCGGAGAGCAGGGCGTCGACCACGGCGAAATTCAGCTTGTGGCCGCCCTTGTAGGAGCGGTAACGCGCCAGCATCGGCAGGCCGCCGAGCGAGAGGTCGCCCACTGCGTCGAGCGCCTTGTGGCGAACGAACTCGTCGGAGAAGCGCAGGCCGGTATCGTTCACGATGCCGTCCTCGCCGAGGCAGATCGTATTGTCGAGCGAGGCGCCCAGCGCATAGCCGGCCTGCCAGAGGCGCTCCACGTCGGACACGAAGCCGAAGGTGCGGGCCGGCGCCAGTTCCTTACGGAACACGCCCGGAGAAAGGGTCGCGGCATAACGCTGGCGACCAATGGCGGCATGGGCGAAGTCGATCTCGACCTCGAGCCGGAAGCCGGCATCATAGGGGGAAAGCTCGCCGAAACCCTGCTCGGTCTCGATGCGGATGGTCTTGAGCACACGCAGATAGCGGCGGGCGGCGTCGGTCTCGACAATGCCCGCCTCGTCGACCGCGGAAACGAACATGTCGGCGCTGCCGTCGAGGATCGGCACTTCCGGCCCGTCGATCTCGACATGGGCATTGTCGATGCCGAGGCCGGAGAAACAGGCGAGGAGATGCTCGACGGTGGAGACGGCCGGGCCGCTCTCGTCGCGCAGGACGGTGGCGAGGTCGCTGCCGCGCACGGCGCGACGGCCGACACGGACGGATTGGGAGGAGTCGGAACGGCGGAAGACGATGCCCGTATCGGCGGTGGCAGGAGCGATGCTCAACCGAGCTTCCTTGCCGGAATGAACGCCGACGCCCTGGAGCGTCACGACGTCGCCGATGGTGGTCTGTCTTACTGCATTCATTCCAGACCCAGCGAGCGGACCAAAAAGGTGCCGCCCTCCCCATTACCCCAAAACCAACAAAGTTAACCGTCAGTTACTGGGACCGGGAACCGAATCCGCGCCGACGGCTTATCGTTGGCAGGCAAGATATCGGTGCGTCCGGAGCGTGCCAAATCACGCTTGCTTACCGTCTGTTACCGTTGCACCGCAGACGCAGCAAATCAGATAATCCTTTACAATCAATGAATTACGCCCGAGCCGCGAGGCCCGGGCGCTGCGATGCGTTATCATCCGTGTAACAGAGGCGGCGAAGGGCTCCGCCGCCTCGTCCGCGATCAGCCCTGACGGCGCAGGAAAGCGGGGATGTCGAGGTGGTCGTCCTCGGACGGACGGGCGGCCACCGGGCGTCCGTGGGCATCGGTGCGGGCAGCCGGACGCTTGGCGAACTCGGACTGCTCCGGACGGCGCTCGGCCAGCGGACGGGCCTCGGGCTGCGGGGCGCGACGCACCACCGGACGCATCTCCGCCGGCGGATCGACCTCGTCCTCGTCGCTGTGGCGGCCGAGGCCGACATTGGCGAGGCGCTGGAGCAGCGTCATGCGCTTCTTCTCGGCCTGGTGCTGTTCGGTCGGCTCGCCGCGCGCGGCGCGGATCTGGTTCTGCGCCGGGATCGGGAGTTCGTCGACACGCGGCATGCGCGGCGAAGGACGCTCGGCCTGCGGCGGTATGAAGGGCTCGAACGGCTCGTCATCATAGACCGCCTCGTTCATCGGCGCCGGCTCCGGCTCGGCGTAGAGGGCCGGCTTGGGCGCCAGCTGACGGATGGTGACGTCGTCGATCGCGGTGGGCGCGTGATCGGCATAGTCCGGCTCGCCACCATAATTGTGGTCGCTCGCCGCTGCCGCCGCGAAGGTCGGCTCATAGGCATGGGCCGGCTCGTTGCCGTAGCTCAGCGTGTCCTCGCTCAGCGCGCTCGCCACCGAGCGCAGAGCGGCATCGCGGCGCGCCTCGACGGCGGCGCGGCCGGCATTGGAGACGCGGCGCCCGCCAATATCGGCGAGGTTGGCGAACTGATGCGGGATCTGCTCGGGAATGACCGCAGGGTCGATCCCGGTGGCGACCACCGACACGCGGATCAGGCCCTCCAATGTCTCGTCGAAGGTGGCGCCGAGGATGATGTTGGCGTCCGGATCGACTTCCTCGCGGATGCGGGTCGCCGCCTCGTCCACCTCGAACAGGGTGAGGTCCTTGCCGCCGGTGATCGAGATCAGCAAGCCGCGTGCACCGCGCATCGACACCTCGTCGAGCAGCGGATTGGCAATCGCCGCCTCGGCCGCGTGCAGCGCGCGCTTCTCGCCGGAGGCTTCGCCGGTGCCCATCATCGCCTTGCCCATCTCGCGCATCACGGCGCGGACGTCGGCGAAGTCGAGGTTGATCAGGCCTTCCTTCACCATCAGGTCGGTGATGCAGGCGACGCCGGAATAGAGCACCTGGTCCGCCATGGCGAAGGCGTCGGCGAAGGTGGTGCGCTCGTTGGCGACCCGGAACAGGTTCTGGTTCGGGATGACGATGAGGGTGTCGACGCCCTTCTGCAGCTCGGCGATGCCCATCTCGCCGATGCGCATACGGCGCTGGCCCTCGAAGTGGAAGGGCTTAGTCACCACACCGACGGTGAGGATGCCCAGCTCGCGGGCCGCACGGGCGATGACCGGCGCGGCGCCGGTGCCGGTGCCGCCGCCCATGCCAGCGGTGATGAACACCATATGCGCGCCGGCGAGGTGGTCGCGGATCTCGTCGAGCGCTTCCTCGGCGGCCGCGCGGCCGACTTCCGGCTGCGAGCCGGCGCCCAGGCCCTCGGTGACGGCCACGCCCATCTGAACGATGCGCTCTGCCTTGGAGAGGCTCAGTGCCTGCGCGTCGGTGTTGGCGACGACGAAGTCGACGCCCGACAGGCCGGCCGTGATCATGTTGTTGACGGCATTGCCGCCCGCGCCGCCGACGCCGAACACGGTGATCCGGGGACGCAGTTCGCGGATGTCAGGTACCTGGAGGTTGATGGTCATGGCTGTTGTCCCCAAACGCCGGCGGGCTCACGTCCCTGCTCGATCACGATAGTGCCGGTTCCGCCGGCGCGGATTGAATGGAACACGTCAGAAGGCCTCCCTCAGCCAATGCCCGACGCGCGAGAAATATCCGTCAGCCTCCGCTTGGGAGAGCCGACGGCGGCGCGCCTCGAAATGCTCGAGGCCCGCGACCTGCGGATAGACGAGAAGCCCGGTGGCGACGGCGAAGGGCGCTCCCCGTGCCGCCTCGGGAAGCCGGGAAATGCCGAGCGGGCGGCCGATGCGCACCTGTCCGCCCAGCACCTGGCCGACCAGTTCGGCATGGCCGGTGAGCTGCGCCGCACCGCCCGTGAGCACGATGCGCCGACCGGCACCGGCCGCATGGCCCGAGGCGATCAGCCGGTCGCGCACCAATTCGATGATCTCCTCCACCCGCGGGCGGATGATCTTGAGCAGGCGCGACTTCGGGATCGCCCGCGGCAGATCGTGGTGATCGTCGGCGATCGGCGGCACGGTGAGCATTTCGCGGTCATCCGCGCCGACAACCGTGACGCCGCCGTGCAGGCTCTTCAGCCGCTCGGCATCGGCGAGGCGGGTCGAGAGGCCGCGCGCCACATCGTTGGTCACATGCTGGCCGCCGATGGCGACGCCGTCGACATGCACGCAATGACCGTTCTCCACTACCGCGACCGTGGTGGTGCCGGCGCCGAAATCGATCAGCGTCACGCCGAGTTCGGCCTCGTCATCGGCCAGCGTGGCGAGCGAGGCCGCATAAGGCGCGGACACCATGGCCTCGACGCCGAGATGGCAGCGCTCGATGCACAGCAGCAGATTGCGCACCGCCGACGCCTCGGCGGTGATGACGTGCAGGTCGACGCCGAGCCGGCGCCCCAGCATGCCGCGCGGCTCGCCGATGCCGGACACGCCGTCGAGCGCGTAGCCCACGGGCAGCGCGTGCAGGATGGTGCGGCCCTCGCCGATGGCGAAGGTGGAGGCGGCGTCGAGCACACGGCGGATGTCGCCCTCGGCCACCGCCGGCTCCGGCAGGTCGACCTCGGCGGCGAAGTGATCCGACGACAGCCGGCCGCCCGCCATTGAGACGACGACCGAGGCGATCTGCGCGCCAGCCATGCGCTCGGCGGCATCGACCGCGCGGCGGATGGCGTGCTCGGCGCGCTCCATGTCGATCACCGCACCGCCCTTGATGCCGTGCGCGCTGGTATGGCCGATGCCGAGCACGTCCACCGAGTGGGTGCGCCGACGCAGGCTGTTGGACGAATCGCGCGGCTTCAGCCGGGCGATCATGCAGACGATCTTGGAGGTGCCGACCTCCAGCACGCCGACGACGCCGCTGCGACGTGGCGCGATGGGACGCATCTTCGGCGCGATCTCGAACGGAGCGCGGGGCTTCATGTATTGCCCCCCTTCTTTTTTGACTGGGCCTTGAGGTCCACTTGGCGCGCCTCGTAAGCGGCATCCGACAGGCGCACCGACACACGGTCGGCAATGCGCAGGTCGATGATGGTGACATCGCGGGTGAGCAGCTGCTTGTCGCGGTCGAGCACCGCGAGCTCCTGCAGCGCATCGACGAGGCCGTGCTCGGGCAGGCGCACATCGATGCCGTTGCGCATCTTCAGCGTCCAGCGGCGGTCGGCGACTCGGATGGCGGCCCGCACCTGGTCGCGCACGCCGGGCACGAGGCTCAGCGCTTCGACGATCTCGGTGACGCTCTTCTCCGCGCCGTCACCGACCACGATCGGCAGGCGGATGAAGCGCGGATCGTCGGAATAGGGGGCGATGATGGTGCCGTCGCGGGCGATGACGTTGATCTTGCCGTCCTTCTGCCAGAGCGCGAAGCCCTCGCGCTCGACCAGCTGGATATCGAGCCGGTCGGGATAGAGCTTCTGCACGGTGGCGCGCTTGATCCAGGGCAGTTCCTCAAGCCGCGTGCGGGCGGCCTCGGCGTCGAGGAACACCAGAGAGGACGTCGGCTTTACGCCGGCCGTGGCGAGGATGTCGCCCGGCGTGACGTGATTCTGGCCGGAGAGATTGACGTTGGCGATCCGGAAGCCGGCGAGGTTGGCCGCCGCATCCGCCATGTCGCGGGCGGTCTCGATGGCGACCGGCATGTGGCCGCCGCGCTGAAGGCCATAGGCCCCGGTGGCGGCGAACAGCAGCGCGACCAACCAGGTGCCGGCGCCGCAGGTGGCGGCGCGCGAGGCCGAGAGGCCGACGAAGAAGCGCCGGCCGCCGATGATCGCCCGGTCGAGAATGCGGACGCGTCCGCCATCGGCGCTCGCGGTGGGCGCGAGGCGCTTGGGCATGCGACGCGGGCTCTCGCTCCGCCGCGAATCACTAGCCGCGCCTTCGCGCCCGCCCCGCGCCTTGGGCGTCGGGGTCAGCGGTCGAGCGAAGCGTCCTCCACCATCCATCGTACAAGCTCACCGAACGAATGGCCCGCATGGGCAGCCAGTTCGGGCACAAGCGACGTCTCGGTCATTCCGGGCTGCGTGTTGACCTCCAGACAGACCAGACCGGATTCGTCCCCGGTCGTGTCGTCGTAGCGGAAATCCGACCTGCTGATGCCCCGACAGCCAAGCGCGTCATGCGCCTTGACCGCTAGCATCCGTACCTTTTGGTAAACATTCGGTAAAATTCGGGCCGGAAGAATGTGAACAGAACCGCCCGGGGCGTATTTTGCCTCGTAATCATAGAAGCTTACGGCGGATTGAATTTCGATGACATCGAGCGCCTTGCCGTCCATCACGGCACAGGTGAGCTCCAATCCGGGGATGTAGCGCTCGGCCAGAAGCAAATCACCATGCGCCCAGTCGGGGCGATTCAGCTCCTGCGGCGGGTGCTCGTGTTCCTCCGTCACGATGAACACGCCCACCGAGGAGCCATCGGCGACCGGCTTCAGCACATAGGGACGCGGCAACACATGCGTGCGCGCCGCCTCCGCCCGCGTCACCACGTTCCCCTCGGGCACGGGAATGCCGTGCGCAGCGAGAACGATCTTGGCCTGGGCCTTGTTCATGGCGAGCGCCGAAGCCAGCACGCCGGAGTGGGTGTAGGGGATGGCGAGCACTTCGAGGATGCCCTGTATGGTGCCATCCTCGCCCGGCCGCCCATGCAGCGCGTTGAGCACCACGTCTGGCCGGAGCTGCGTCATCACCTCGGCGATGTTGCGCCCCACATCGACGCGGGAGACGCGGTAGCCGACGCTCTCCGCCGCCCTGGCGCAGGCTTCGCCCGAGCGGAGCGACACCTCGCGCTCCGCCGACCAGCCGCCCATCAGGACGGCGACGTGCTTCGACATGCTCTTCTCCTCGCGCCCATCGGGCGCGTGTCTGCGCGCACCCCTGTTCAGGCGGCGACGCCGATGCGCTTGATTTCCCACTCCAGCTCCACGCCGGACTGGGCCTTCACGCGACGACGGACTTCCTCGCCCAGCCCCTCGATGTCGGCCGCGCTGGCGCCACCGGTATTGATCAGGAAATTGCAGTGCATCGGCGAGACCTGCGCGGCGCCTACCGTCAGCCCTCGGCAGCCGGCGGCATCGACCAGCTGCCACGCCTTGTGGCCGGGTGGATTCTTGAAGGTCGAGCCGCCGGTCTTCTCGCGGATCGGCTGGGACGCCTCGCGCGCCTGGGTGATGCGGTCCATCTCGGCGAGGATCGTCGCCGGATCGCCCGGCCGTCCCTGATAGAGCGCGCTGGTGAAGATGAAGTCGGCCGGTGCGTCGGAATGGCGGTAATGGAAGCCGAAGTCGGCATTGGCGAGCACATGGATATTGCCTGCCCGGTCGACCGCCCGCGCCTCGATCAGGCAATCGCGGGTCTCGCCGCCATGGGCGCCGGCGTTCATCCGCAAAGCGCCGCCGAGCCCGCCGGGAATGCCGCGATAGAAGGCCAGCCCGTCAATGCCCGCGTCCGCCGCCGCGCGGGCGAGCTTCACGTCCGGCACGGCGGTGCCGGCACGAAGCCTATGACCCTCCTCCACCGCGATGTCCGCGAAACCGCGCCCCAGCCGGATGACCACGCCCGGCACCCCGCCGTCACGCACGATGAGGTTCGAGCCGAGGCCGATCACGGTGACCGGAATGTCGGCCGGCAGGCCCTTGAGGAAATAGGCGAGGTCCGCCTCGTCCGCCGGGGTGAACAGCAGTTGCGCCGGTCCGCCGACACGGAACCAGGTGAGGTCCGCCAGTGGCTGGTTGGCGATCAGCCGCCCGCGCAGCGCCGGCAGGCGGGCGGAGAGGTCGGGAACGAGATCGGGGAAGCTCACGCCTACGCCTCCCGCCCAAGCTGCTCCGGCAGGGCATAAGCCCATTGGGTGATGTTGCCGGCGCCGAGGCAGATGACGTAGTCGCCGGGCTTGGCCAGCCCCTTCACGATGCCGGCCAGCGCGTCAGGGCCCGGCAGCGGCTGCACCGAGCGGTGGCCGCGCGCCCGCAGCGCCTCGACGAGATGGTCGCGGTCGACGCCGGGGATCGGCGCCTCGCCCGCCGCGTAGACGTCGGCGACGATGACATGGTCGGCGTCGTTGAAACAGGTGGCGAACTGGTCGAACAGCGACTGCAGGCGCGTGTAGCGGTGCGGTTGCACGATGGCGATTACCTGCCCCTCGGTGGAGGCGCGAGCGGCGCGGAGCACGGCGGCGATCTCCACCGGGTGGTGGCCGTAATCGTCGAAGATGGTCACGCCGCCCACCTCGCCGGTGAGGGTGAAGCGCCGCTTCACCCCGCCGAAGCCGGCCAACGCGGTGCGGATCTGCTCGTCGGTGGCACCCAGCTCATGCGCCACGGCGATGGCGGCGGTGGCGTTAAGCGCATTGTGCTTGCCCGGCATCGGCAGCACGAGGTGGCGCAGTTCGTGCACCGCATCGCCGACGCGATTGCGCAGGAGCACCGAAAAGCGCGAGCGCCCGCCGCGCAAATCGAGGTCGACGAGGCGCGCATCCGCCTGCGGGTTCTCGCCATAGGTGATGACCCGTCGGTCTTCCACGTGGCCGACCAGGTCGTGCACCACCGGATGGTCGGTGCACATGACCGCGAAACCGTAAAACGGCAGGTTGTCGACGAAGGAGCGGAACGCCGCCTGCACCGCCTCGAAGGTCTTGAAGTGATCGAGATGCTCGGGGTCGATATTGGTGACGATGGCGACCTCGACCGGCAGCTTCAGGAAGGTGCCGTCGCTCTCGTCCGCCTCGACCACCATCCACTCGCCATCGCCGAGGCGCGCATTGGTGCCGTAGGCGTTGATGATGCCGCCATTGATCACGGTCGGGTCGAAGCCACCGGCATCGAGCAGGGTGGCGACCAGAGAGGTGGTCGTGGTCTTGCCATGGGTGCCGGCAATGGCGACGCAGGACTTCAGCCGCATCAGCTCGGCCAGCATCTCGGCGCGGCGCACGACCGGCAGGCGGCCGGCGCGGGCGGCGACCAGCTCGGGATTGTCGCGCTTGATGGCGGAGGAGACGACCAGCACCTCGGCGCCGGCGATGTTCTCCGCGGCGTGGCCGATCAGTACCTTGATGCCCTTCTCCGCAAGGCGCTTCACATTGGCGCTCTCGGCGACATCGGAGCCCTGCACCGTGTAGCCGAGATTGTGCAGCACCTCGGCGATGCCGCTCATGCCGATGCCGCCGATGCCGACGAAGTGGATGGGGCCGAGTGAGAGCGGAAGTTTCATGCGTTGTTCCCTAGGCCTGCACGCAGGACGGGTGCAGGCGCAACTTGCCGGCGCGCAGGAATAGTCGAGGCGCCGCTCCGCGTCATCCCGCCTATGATACCGGGGCTACACATCGATCTTGGCAATTCGAACGACGAGGTCGGCCAGCCGCTCGGCGGCGTCGGCCCGGCCCATGTGGCGCGCGGCCTCCGCCATGGCGGCAAGACGCCCCGGCTCGGCCGCGTGGAGCGCGATCAGTTCGGCGAGGCGCTCCGGGGTGAACCGGCTCTGCGGCATCAGCACCGCCCCGCCGCCATCGGCCAGAGCGGTGGCGTTGGCGAGCTGGTCCTGGTCGATGGCGCCGGGCAGCGGCACCAGCACGGAAGGCCGGCCTATCACGCCGAGCTCGGCCACCGTCGAGGCGCCGGAGCGGGCGATGACGAGATGCGCGCCCGCCATGCGCGCCGGCAGGTCGTTGAAGAACGGCGCGAGCTCGGCCTGGACGCCCAGCCGGTCATAGACCGCGCGCACTGCGTCAATGTCCTCAGGACGCGCCTGCTGCACGATGGAAAGCCGTGTGCGCAGCGCCGGGGCGAGCGTCTCGACCAGATGCGCGATGGCCGGCGGGACGATCTCGCTCATCACCCGCGCGCCCTGACTGCCACCGAACACCAGCAGGTTCAGCCGCCCACCGACTGCCGGCGGCTCATAGGGCGCCACCGCCGCGATCACCGCCGGGCGGACCGGATTGCCGGTGTGATGCGCCTTGGCGGCCAGTTCCGGCCGGTCCTTGAAGATGTCGGGATAGCCGGTGGCGATGGCGGTGACGCGTCGGGCGAGCAGCGCGTTAGCGCGCCCCATCACGGCGTTGGCCTCATGTATCAGCGTCGTCTGCCCGGCAAGATGGGCAGCGAGCAGCGGAGGCACGGTGGGATAGCCGCCGAAGCCGACCACCGCCGCCGGCCGCAGGGCCCGCATCAGCCGGTAGCCTCGGACGATGCCCGAGCCCAGCGCCAGCACGGTCTTGCCCAGCTCCAGCGGCGAGCGCCCGCGCACCGTGTCGGCCGGCAGCACATGCAGCTTGCGCGCCGGGAAATGGCCTGCATAGCGCGCGGCGCGCGCGTCGGTCGCGAGGTCGACGGTGACGCCGCGCCGGGTCAGGGCGCCGGCCAGCGCCTCGGCCGGAAACAGGTGGCCGCCGGTTCCCCCGGCGGCGAGCAGGACCAGAGGCTTCTCGGCAGCGGCCATGATGCGTCCTCAGGCCGGCCGGGGCGCCGGGGCGCCGGAAGAACGACCAACGGGACTCCCGATCCGCGTGCCGAGACGTTCCAGCTCCGCAAGCGTCGCCGTGCGTGGGCGCCGCCGGGTCAGCGCCAGCAGCATGCCCATGCCATAGGCCAGCGAGAGCAGCGAGGAACCGCCATAGGAGACGAAGGGCAGCGTCATGCCCTTGGCCGGCATCATGTGCAGGTTGACCATCATGTTGATGCAGGACTGCAGCCCGAACAGGATGGTGAGCCCGGCAATGGCGAAGCGCACGAAGGGGTCCTCGTCGTTCATCGCCCGGTTGAGCGAGCGCAGCACGATGAAGGCGAACAGGCCGGCGATGATCATGCACAGCACCGCGCCGAATTCCTCGCCGGCGACGGCGAAGATGAAGTCGGTGTGGCCGTCCGGCAGCACCTTCTTGTAGGTGCCCTCGCCCGGTCCCTGTCCGAGCCAACCGCCATTGAGGAAGGAATCGATGGCAAGGTCAATCTGGTAGGTGTCGCCCGATTCCGGGTCGAGGAAGCGGTCGATGCGCTTGGTGACGTGCGGCACCAGCGTATAGGCGATGAACAGCCCGGTGGCGCCGACGCCGCCAAGGCCAATCACCCAGATCATCCTGAGCCCCGCGAGGAAGAACAGGCTGCCCCACACAAGCGAGACCAGCATGGTCTGGCCGAAGTCCGGCTGCATCACCAGTGGCGTCACCACCATGCCGAGCAGCCCGATGGCGAGGAACTGGCCCGGCATCTCCGGCCGCCGCACGCTCTCGGAGAACAGCCAGGCGGCGATGATGACGAAGCTGGGCTTCAGGAATTCGGAGGGCTGCACGGTGATGCCGGCGACGGTGAGCCAGCGCCGGGCGCCCTTTACCTCGGGACCGATCACCAGCGTGGCACAGACGAGGCCGAGGAACAGGATGAACAGCACCAGCGACAGCCGGCGGATGTTGCGCGGCGAGAGCAACGAGGTGGCGATCAGCACGATCAGGGCGGGGACGAGGAACATCACCTGCCGGTTCACGAAGTGAAACGGATCGGCGATGCCCAGGCGCGCCGCCACCGGGGGGCTTGCCGCCAGCGCCAGCACGATGCCGATGATCATCAAGGCGGCCAGCGCCCCGAGCAGCAGGCGATCGATGGTCCACCACCATTCGCCGACCACGGTCCGTTCGGCACGCGAAATCATGAAACGCCACTCCGGGAATACGCTGCCCGGACTATCGAACGATTAAGGTTGACGCCGGCTTAATGGAGAGCACGTCGCCTTCAATCCAAGGCCGTCATCCCGGTCGAGGTGCAGCGAAGAGCCGGGATCGTCACTCGGAAAGTCCACGGATCCCGGATCGGCCTTGCGGCCGTCCGGGATGACGTCGTGTGTGGATACCGGACGAGACGGCTTAGTGCGACTTGTACTCCGACGTGCCCTTGGAGAGCGCGAACTCCTCCTCGGGAGAGAGCACCAGCTTGTGGCGGCCCTTGAGCGCGAAATACACCACGCCGAGCGCGAACCAGATGGCGACGCCGATCACGCCCGCCCGGTAGACGGGGTCGGAGAGCTGGTAGAACAGCGTCACCACGGCGATGATAACGGTGAGGCCGGCGCCGACGATGCCGAACGGGCTGCGATAGGGCCGCTCGATATGCGGGGCGTTCCGACGCAGCAGGATGAAGGAAAGCGCCTGCATCACATAGGACAGCATGGCGCCGAACACCGCCATGTTCAGCAGCGTGCCGCCGATGACCAGCGCACCCTGCTCCGCCCCCACGCCGAACCAGATCGCCAGCATCAGCAGCAGCGCCACCACCGCGCCGACCAGCATGGCGAGGTGCGGGGTCTTGCGGGTGCCGTGGGTGATCGACATCCAGCGCGGGAAATAGCCCGCGCGTGACAGCGAATAGATCTGCCGGCCCTGCGCGTAGATGATGGTGTGGAACGAGGCGATCAGACCGATCACCGCCACCAGCGCCAGCACCTTGGCGAGACCGTCGCCATAGATGGCGCGGAAGCCGTCGAGCAGCGGCTCGCCCGACTTGCCGAGCGCGAAGGCGCCGTTGGCCACGGAGGAGTTCAGCCACAGGATCATGAAGGCGGAAACGATCAGCGTCGAAATGCCGAGGATGATGCCGCGCGGCAGGTCGCGCTTGGGGTCGACCGATTCTTCCGCCGCCAGCGGCAATTGCTCGATGGCGAGGAACAGCCACACCGCGAAGGGCAGCGAGGCCAGCACGCCATGGATGCCAAAGGGCAGGAACGGCCCGCCGCCTTCCGGCAGCTCGGCACCGTCCGCGCCGATATTCAGCGCCCAGCGGGTGAAGTCGATATTGGGCAGCGCGCTGACCCAGAAGGCCACCAGGCAGGCGAGCGCCGCGAGCGTGACGATCAGCGTCACCTTGAAGGACAATTCGACGCCGACGACGTTCAGCCCGACGAACACGATATAGCCGAACACCCAGTAGACCGGTTGGAACTCCGTCGGCGTGCCGAAAATCGAGCCGAGATAGGAGCCGATGAAGAACACCACCACGGCCGGCGTGATGACGTATTCGACGTTCTCGCACAGGCCGGTGATGAAGCCGCCCCACGGCCCCATGGCGGTGCGGGCGAAGGAATAGGCGGCGCCGGTGTGCGGCAGGGCGGAGGACATCTCGGCGATCGACAGCGTCAGGCCGAGATACATGATGGCGATGATGATGGCGGCGATAAACAGCCCGCCCCAGCCGCCGGTCGACAGGCCGAGATTCCAGCCGGAGAAATGGCCGGAGATGACGGCGCCGACGCCCAGCGCCCATAGCGAGGCGACTCCGGCGTAACGCTTGAGGCCGCGCGCCTCGAAATAGGCGATGTCGACGCTCGTGTAGGTGACGCCGCCGCCGCTCGCGGGCGGCGAGCCTTCATTCGCTTGAACGCTCATGACGCAAGTCCCCTGAAAAAGGGATCGGTGCCGCCGGCAACCGACCGCCGGTCGAACCCGCCACCTTGGTTAGCCGAACTCCGCGGACATCTGCCTCACGGTTGAGCATGCATGCTCTCAGTGCATCACGAAACCGTCAATGGGAATGTTGCGGCGCAGCAGCGTCATGCACCGCCGGCGGGAGGCGTTCAGACGGCACCCGGACGGGCCTCGTCCAGGCTTACCCGGTTCCGTCCCGCCCCCTTCGCCGCGTAGACGGCGCGGTCGGCGCGCGCCAGCAGCGAATCGATGTCGAAGGGCGCAGAGGCGACGGCGACGCCGATGCTGGCGGTCAGTGCCAGCCGGTGACTATCGAACAGCACCGGCGCGCTCGCCGTCAGCCGGCGCAATTCCTCCGCGCGGCGCAGCGCGGCGCCATGATCATGTCCCGGCAGCAGCGCCACGAACTCCTCGCCGCCGAGGCGCGCCAGAATGCCATCGCCGAGCGCGCCGGAACAGCGCAGGGCAAAGTCGCGCAGCACCGCATCTCCCACGGCGTGGCCGTAGCGATCGTTGATCACCTTGAAATAGTCGAGGTCGATCATCAGCACCGCGACCGGCTCCCCGGTTCCGGCCGCCTCTTCGAGCACCCGCGCCGCATCCGCGAAGAAGCGCCGCCGGTTGAGCAGGCCGGTGAGATCGTCGGTTTCGGCGAAACGGCGCAACTCCGCCTGAGCCTCCCGCTCCTCGGACACGTCCCAATAGATCACCACCTGATGGTCGGCGATCGAGCGGAAGCGGAAATGGACGAACTTCTGCGACCCGTCCTTGCAGGTCACCTTCCAGTCCGTCATCGAAACGGCCACGCCTTCGGAACGCGAGAGGATGAAGGCCTGGTCCCAGGCCGCCATGGCCAGCGCCCGATAATCCGGGTCGGGATAGGTGCGCTCCCACCACAGGTCGAGATCGGTGAGTTCATCCCGCTCCCAGCCGAACAGCCGCGCGCCGTGGCTGTTGGCGAACACGCCGCGCCCGCTCTCGTCATAGATCTCGATGCCGACCGGCAGCCATTCGAGAAAGGATTGCAGGTCCTCGAACACGTTCGAGATGGCGCTGCCGGCCTCGCGCTCGGTCACGCGATCGTGCACCGTGACCAGCCAGTGTCCGTCCGGTGCATCGACCACCGAGGCCTCCAGCGCGATGCGATGCGGCCGGCCGCCGATGCGCGCCTCGACTGTCGCGCCCTCGCCCCTGCCTTCCGGGGCGGCCAGAGACGCGGCGAAGACCTGCGCGGCCTCGGGGCCGATCATGAGGTCGAGCGGCGCGGGCAGGCCCGGCGGCGCGATGCTGGAGAAAAGCCGCCGCGCCGCGCCGTTGATCGCCACCACGGTGGTGCGGTCCGGCGCCAGCAACAGCAGGGGCGCTCCGACCCATTCCATCCATGCCGGAGACCACGTGTCAGGCATCAAGAGTTCCGATGGCGGCGCAGGCGCGAAAAGCCGACATCAACCTGCCGCGCCGCACAACTCATAATAGGACGCGCGCCGGGCAGGATGTCGAGAGCCTCATTCCGACAGCTGCCTGACGAGGTCGCGAAAGGCATCGCCCCGCACCTCGAAGTTGCGGAACTGGTCGAAGCTGGCGCAGGCTGGCGAGAGCAGGACCACGGGATGGGCCAGCCCGGACGCCGCCGCGTCGCGCGCTGCACTGGCGACCGCCACGTCGAGCGTGCCGCTCCTCTCGAAGGCAACCGCATCGCCCAGAGTGGCGGCAAACTCCTCGGCGGCCTCACCGATCAGATAGGCCTTCTTCACCCGTGGGAAACAGGGCGCAAGCGGCGCGATGCCGCCCGCCTTGGGCTTGCCGCCGGCGATCCAGAAGATCTCGTCGAACGAGACCAGCGCGCGCTCGGCCGCGTCGGCATTGGTCGCCTTGGAATCGTTGACGAACAGCACGTTGCCGATCGTACGCACCTGCTCCATGCGGTGTGCGAGGCCGGGGAAGCTCTTGATCCCGGTGGCGATCACTTCCGGCGCCAGCCCGAGGGCCCGCGCGGCGGCAAAGGCGGCGGCGGCGTTCTGCGCATTGTGCGCGCCGCGCAGCGAGCCGATGCCGGCGAGCGGAAGGCTGAATTCGGTGGAGGCGTCATTGGTGACGACGAGATGGTCCCCATCCAGCCAGATACCATCGCGAAGTCGCTCCCGCACGGAGATGCGCACGACATTCTTGCCCGCCGCCTCGGCACGGTCGGCGATCGCCCGGCTCCATTCGTCGTCGACGCCGATTACCGCCGTGCCGCCGGCCTCGACCCCGGCGATGAGCCACTCCTTCACCGCAGCGTAGTGCTCCATGGAGCCGTGGCGGTCGAGGTGATCGGGCGAGAGGTTGAGCAGGATGCCGACCGCCGGGTCGAGGCTGGGGGCGAGGTCGATCTGGTAGGACGAGCATTCGATCACATAGACCCGCCCCGGCTTCGGCGGTTCCAGCCCGAGGATGGCCGGGCCGAAATTGCCGCCGATCTGCGCATCGCGCCCGCCGACCTTCATGAGATGGGCGAGCAGCGCCGTCGTGGTCGACTTGCCATTGGTGCCGGTGATCGCCGCGAAGGGCGGGCGGCGCGTCGCCAGCCGGCGCTCGCGGCAGAACAGCTCGATGTCGCCGATCACCTCGACTCCGGCTTCCTGCGCCAGTTTTACGCTCCAATGTGGTACGGGATGGGTCAGCGGCACGCCCGGCGCCAGCACCAGCGCATCCGCCGCGCTCCAGTCGAGCGCACGTAGATCGCCGGTGGGAATGCCCTCCGCCGCCGCCTTTTCCACCGAGGCGGGCGAATCGTCCCACGCCGTGACGCGCGCACCGCCGGCGATCAGCGCGCGCGCGGTGGCAAGGCCGGAACCGCCGAGGCCGAACAGGGCCACGGCGCGGTCGTTGAAGGAACTGACGGGTATCATGAGAGGCGACCTGAGATGTGGCGGGGGCCGAACCGGGCACACCTTGGCTAGCGCATTTCCGGCACGGATGAAATGATCGCGCACCCTGCTTCGTCGCGCGAGAGCCTCATGACCGCACCCGCCTTGCTGCCGCTCGGCTCTACCCTGAACGTGCTGCGCCCGCACCCGAACGTCTTCGCCTTCTATGACGGGCGCATTCCCGGCGCGCGGGCGCATTCCGCCGCGCCGAACTGGCTCGACGACGGCGCCTATGCGCTGGGCGTGTGCGTCTATGCCGTGGTCGCCGGCCATGAGGCCATCGTCTACGACACCAATATCTCGCTCACCCATGCGCGGATGATGCGCGCCGCGCTGGCGGAGGCCGGCGTCACCTCGATCCGCGTCGTGCTGAGCCACTGGCATGACGACCACGTCGCCGGCAACGAGGTGTTCGCCGATTGCGAGATCATCGCGCTGGACCTGACGCAGAAGGCGCTAGCCGCCCATCGCGAGGAGATGGAAACCGCCAGCCCGCCGATCAAGCCGCTGGTCATGCCGAACCGCATCATCACCGGCCCGACGGAACTCTGGGTCGGCCCGATCAAGGTCGAGCTGGAGCCGGCGGAGATCCACAGCCATGACGGGCTGATCCTGCTGCTGCCGCAGCTCGGCATCATGCTGGCCGGCGACACGCTGGAGGAGCCGATCACCTATGTCGCCGAACCCGAGCGGCTCGGCGTGCATGTGGAGGAGCTGAAGCGCATCAGGGCGTGGGGCTATCCGCGCATCCTGCCCAATCACGGCGCGCGCGATGTCATCGCCGCGGGTGGCTACGGCCCTGAGCTGATCGACGCGACGATCCGCTATGTGAAGAAGCTGCTGCGCACCCGCACCGACATGTCGCTGGCCGACCAGGACCTGTCCACCTTCATCGCCGAGGACATCGCCTCCGGCACCCTCAGCTATTTCGCGCCCTATGAGGAAGTGCACGCCAACAATGTGAAGCAGGTGCTGGCGCTGCCTCCCTCATAAACGTCATCCCGCACGGCCGCAGGCCGATCCGGGATGACCAATAAAGGAAGCCGCCCTCACCGCAGCTTCAGCGTGGAAAGCCCGATCAGCGCCAGCACCACCGCGATGATCCAGAAGCGGATGACGATCTGCGGCTCGGTCCAGCCCAGCTGTTCGAAATGATGGTGGATCGGCGCCATCTTGAACACGCGCTTGCCGGTGAGCTTGAACGAGATCACCTGCACGATGACCGACACCGCCTCCAGCACGAACAGGCCGCCAATGATGGCGAGCACGATCTCGTGCTTGGTCGCCACCGCGATGGTGCCCAGCAGGCCGCCCAGCGCCAGCGAGCCGGTATCGCCCATGAAGATCTGCGCCGGTGGCGCGTTGAACCACAGAAAACCGATGCCCGCGCCGATGATGGCGCCGCAGATCACCGCCAGCTCGCCGACACCGGCGACATAGTGGATCTGCAGATAGTCCGCGAACAGCACGTTGCCCGAGAGATAGGCGATCAGCCCGAAGCTGCCGGCCGCCACCATCACCGGCACGATGGCGAGGCCGTCGAGCCCGTCCGTCAGGTTAACCGCATTGCCGGCAGCGACGATGACGAAGGCGCCGAAGATCACGAAAAACCAGGAGAGGTCGATCAGCAGGTCCTTGAAGAAGGGAAAGGCGAGCGAGGAGGAAAGCGGCTCGCGCCCGACATGCATGATGACCACGGCGGCGGTGCCGGCGATCAGCGCCTCGATGGCGAGCCGCGACTTGCCGGAGAGGCCGTTATGGGTCTGCTTCGTCACCTTGAGGTAGTCGTCATAGAAGCCGATCAGCCCGAAGCCGATGGTCACGAACAGCACCACCCAGACATAGGGGTTGGACAGGTTGCCCCAGAGCAGCGTGGCGACCATCAGGCCGGAGAAGATCATCAGCCCGCCCATGGTGGGCGTGCCCTTCTTGGTCAGCAGATGCGACTGCGGCCCGTCGGTGCGGATCGGCTGCCCCTTGCCCTGCTTCAGCCGCAGCAGGGCGATGATGGCCGGACCGAACATGAAGACGAAGAGCAAGGCGGTGATGATCGCCCCGCCCGTGCGGAAGGTGATGTAGCGGAACACATTCACCGCCGGGACGCTTCCCTGTAGCTCGGCAAGCCACTGCAACATCGGATCAACCTTCCGCAAAAGACGACGGCACGGCACCTGCGCGCAGGGTCGTCGCCGCGCGCAGGTCATCGGGCCGCTGGGGCCGCGACATCAGGAAAAAACGCCGGCGGGAAATAACACCGCTCATTCGAAGGCGTCCACGCCGAGCGTTTCGACTTCGGCGCGAAAGCGCTCGGCGAGCGCGCGGACCAGGGGCCCCATGCGGCTGCCATTCGAGCCCTTGACCATGATGACGTCGCCACCGCGCAGCCGCTCAGCCACGACCGGCAACAGCGCCGGCGCATCCGGTGCCCAGCCGCCGCGGCGGCTCTCGGGCAGCGCCTCGAACAGCGCGCGCATCAGCGGCCCGGCGCAGAAGACGAGATCGGCCGCGCCGGCCGCATCGGCGAGGTCGGCATGCATCTGCTCGCCAAAGGGTCCCAGCTCCAGCATGTCGCCGAGCACGGCGATCCGGCGCCCGCGCCCCGTCACCGGATTGGCGCAGAGCACGGCAAGCGCGGCGCGCATCGAGGCGGGATTGGCGTTGTAGCTCTCGTCGATCAGCAATGCCGGGCCGCCCTTCACCGCAAGCGGCGTGCGCACGCCGCGTCCGGGCGGGGGGCCGAGCGAGGAGAGCGCCAGCGCCGCGAGGCAGAGATCCGCGCCGGCGAGCTTTGCGGCGGCAAGCACCGCCAGCATGTTCTGCACGATGTGGCGGCCCGGCAGCCCGACCTTGAAGCTCACCGTCTCGCCCATGATGTCGGCCATCGCCGTCGAGCCGGATGGCTGCAAGGCAAGACTGACGAGGCGCGCCTGCGCGCCCGGCGTCTCGCCGAAGCCGATGACGATGCCGATGCCGGCCGCGCGCGCCGCCGCCGCCAGCCGCTCGAAATGCGGATTGTCGCGGTTGATCACCGTCGCCCCACCCGGTTCGACGCCGGTGAAGATCTCCGCCTTGGCGTCGGCGATCGCCTCGACATTGGGGAACTGGCCGATGTGCACCGGCTCGACCGTGGTGACGATCGCCACATGCGGCCGCACCATCCTGACCAGCGGCGCGATCTCGCCGGCATGGTTCATGCCGAGCTCGAACACACCATAGGTGCTGGCGCGCGGCATGCGCGCGAGCGACAGCGGCACACCCCAGTGATTGTTGTAGGAGGCTGCCGAGGCGTGGGTCGGTCCGTCGGCGCCGAGCGCCAGCAGCAGCGCCTCCTTGGTGGTCGTCTTGCCGACGGAACCGGTAACACCGATGATACGCGCATCACTGCGCCCCCGCGCCGCCCGGCCGAGCGCCTCCAGCGCGCCGAGCACGTCGTCCACCGCGACGAGCGCCGCGCCGGCGGGCATCTCAGGCACCCGGCCGCGCTCGACCACGCACACCGCCGCCTGCCGCTCAAGCGCGGAGGCCACATAGGCATGCCCGTCGCTGTTTTCGCCGCGAATGGCGAAGAAGGCGTCGCCCGGCTGCAGCGTGCGGGTGTCGATGGAAATGCCGCCGATTGCCCCCGCGTGAGCGCCCGCCAATGTCCCGCCCGTCGCCGCGGCCAGCGCCTGCGCCGTCCACAGCGGTTCCGTCTCGCCAGCCTGTTCGGGGGCCATGGGACTCATCCTTCCAGATTCGCCGCCGCCAGATTCGCCAGTGCGGCGTCGCGGTCGGAGAAAGGCAACGTCCGGTCGCCGACGATTTGGCCGGTTTCGTGACCCTTACCGGCAATGAGCACGACATCCCCCGCCTTCGCCATCGCGATGGCGGCCATGATCGCTTCAGCGCGATCGCCGATCTCGACGGCGCCGGGCGCGCTCGCCAAGATGGCAGCGCGGATCGCCGCGGGATCCTCGCTGCGCGGATTGTCGTCGGTCACGATGGCCACATCCGCCTTTTCAGCGGCGATTGCGCCCATGATGGGGCGCTTGCCACGATCCCGATCGCCCCCGCAGCCGAACACCACGATCAGCCGCCCTGTCGCATAGGGCCGCAGGGCGTCGAGAGCATTGGCCAGCGCGTCGGGCTTGTGCGCGTAGTCGACGAACACGCCGGCGCCGTCCTTGGTGCCGACCAGTTCCAGCCGGCCCGGCACGACCTCCAGCGTCTCGATCGCGCCCAGCGCCTCGCGCGCCGAGGCGCCGGTCAGCATGGCAAGCCCGGCCGCGACCAGCGCATTCGCGACCTGGAAAGCCCCGACCAGCGGCAGCCGAAGCGAGAAACGCGTCCCGTCGGCCTCGACCACGAGCCGCTGGCCGAGCCCGTCATCGTGGCGCTCCAGCAGCGAGATGCCCGCCCCCGCCACGCCGATACCGAGCAGGTTCAGCTCGTGCTCGGCGGCGACCTGCGCCACATGGCCGCCTTCCACGGTATCGACCCAGACCGCCGCGCCGCCGCCACGCGGAACAAGATCGCGGAACAGCCGCATCTTGGCGTCGAGATAGGCTTCCATGCTCGGATGGTAGTCGAGATGATCCCGCGACAGGTTGGTGAAGGCACCCGCCTGCAGCCGCACGCCGTCGAGCCGGAACTGGTCGAGCCCGTGCGAGGAAGCCTCCAGGCACAGATGCGTCACGCCCTGCTTAGCGAGCAGGTTCAGCGTGCGCTGGAGCTCGATCGGATCGGGCGTGGTCAGCGAACCGTAGACCGCGCCGGCAGGAGCCACCACGCCGAGCGTGCCGAGGCTCGCGCTGGCATGGCCGAGCCGCGCCCAGATCTGCCGGGTGAAGACGGCGACCGAGGTCTTGCCGGAGGTGCCGGTCACGGCGGCTATGGTGGCCGGCTGGCGCGGGAAGGCCCGTGCCGCCGCCAGCGAGACCGCCCGGCGGGCATTGCCCACGCGCACATAGGAGACGCCCGGCTCGATCCCGCCCGGCAGTTCCGCCTCGGCCACCACGGCGACGGCGCCGCGAGCGATGGCGTCGCGGGCGAAGCTCAGCCCGTCGGTCCGGGTGCCGGCAAGAGCGAAGAACACGTCGCCGGCGCGGGTCTTGCGGCTGTCGAGCGAGGGCTCGCCGACGATGAGCATGGGGTCGGCAGCGGTGTAGTCGGCGTCGTCCCCCACCAGCTCCCGCAGGGTGAGGGTGCGCGAACATTTGGCCGTGGGTCGGATCGGATCAGACATTCCCGTCGTCCTGTACGTCCTTCCGGATGGGCCCGCATCGGGTCCGCCCGGCCTTCCTGGGCCTGCTGTGTGGGCATAGCCGATTCCAATGCCCTTACGCATCGGAAATCGGCGCGCGCTGCGGCGCGGCCGCCCCTTATGGCGCCTGCGCCAGCGTGTAGTTGGTCAGGAGGCTCTCCACGGGCGGCAACTCCTTGCGCGGCATGATGCCGAGCAACGGCGCGATGCGGGAAATGATCTTTCCCGTGGTCGGGCCGGAATTCCAGCCGGCGGTCGCGAAACCATAGGTCCCCGGCGCCGCCTGCGGCTCGTCAAGCATGACGAGGACGAGGTAATGCGGGTCATCCATCGGGAACACGCCGGTAAAGGTGGTCAGCAGCTTGGTCTTGGAATAGCGCCCGCCGATCACCTTTTCCGCTGTGCCAGTCTTGCCGCCGGCATAATAGCCCGCCGCCTGCTCGTTCATCTTCGATGCCGAGCCCTTCTCGGCATTAAGCCGCAGCAGATAGCGCATCTTGGCGCTGGTCTCCGGCTTTATGAGCTGCGTCGCCAGCGCCCGTGCCTCTTCCGGCGTGCGCTTGAGGAAGGTGGGCGGAATGAGCAGGCCACCATTCATCAGCGCATCGACCGCCATCACCGCCTGAAGCGGGGCTACCGCGAGGCCGTGGCCGAAGGCGATGGTGGCGGTGTTCAGCTCGCCCCAGCGCTTGGGCACCAGCGGCATGGCGCTCTCGGGCAGTTCCGTGCGCAGCCGGGTGAGCTGGCCTGCCTTGCCGAGGAACGCCTTGTGGTAGTCGACGCCGAGCGACAGCGCCATCTTCGCCGTGCCGATGTTGGAAGAGACGAGAAACACTTCCGGCAGCGTCAGCACGCGATTTTCGGCGTGGTAATCGTGAATGCGGAACTTGCCGAACTGCAGGGCGCCACGCGCGTCAAGCGTCGAATTGATGTTGAAGCGGCCGCTGTCCAGCGCCATGGCGAAGGTCAGCGCCTTGAACGTCGAGCCCATCTCGAACACGCCGGTGGTCAGGCGGTTGAGGGTCTTCGGGTCGAGCGACTTCGCCTGGTCGTTCGCATCGAAATCCGGCAGCGAGGCCATGGCGATGATCTCGCCGGTGCGCACATCCACCACCGTGCCGGCGGCGGCGATGGCCTTGAACTTCTCCTTGGCGGCGGCCAGCTCGTCGCGCAGCACGTGCTGCACGCGCAGATCCATGGCGAGTTCGACCGGCTCCTGCTGGCGATCGGTGGCAAAGCCCGCGAGGTGCAGTTCGGAAAGCCCGCGCGTGTCGATCCATTTCTCGATGCCGGCAATGCCCTGATTGTCGATATTGGTCGAACCGAGCACATGCGCGCCAAGCGTGCCGCCGGGATAGACGCGCCGGTTCTCGGTCATGAAGCCGATGCCCGGCAGGCCGAGATTGTAGATCTCGCGCTGCTGCTGTGGGCTGATCTCGCGCTTCAGCCAGACGAAGCCGCGACTCGTAGAAAGCCGCTGGCGCATTTCCTCGCCATTAAGATCGGGCAGCACGGCGGTGACCGCCTCAACGGCCTCGTCGACATCGATGATGCGCTTGGGCTCACCGAAGAGGGACGACGAGCGCACGTCGCTCGCCAGCACCAGCCCGTTGCGATCCAGAATGTCCGGCCGGGCTGAGGCGACCGCGTCGGAGCCCATGCCGCGCCGCGCCAGCGCGCCATCGGGAGCGGAGGCGAACATGGCAAGGCGGCCGCAAATGGCGACATACACACAGCCGAAAACGAGCATGCACAGAAGGATGCGCGCCCGCGCCACCGCATGCGGCTCCGGGCGCCCGCGGCCGGCCGCCAGCTTTACCACGCCGATCAACCCGCGCAGCAGCCGCAGCGGCAGGCGCAGCAGCCAGCGCGGGAAACCGAGGATTCCCGACTTCAGGCGGCTCGCGAGGGAAGAGAAGAACGCTGCCATCGGACAACCTCCTGAAACTACTGGCCGACGGTACCGGGCGGAAGAAGCGGACTGGACGTGATCGGATTGATACCGCCGATCGAACCTTGCGGGCCGGCGAAATGTGGCCGCGTCGGCGCCATGTTGCCGGCGGCCGGCATGGCGGACAGCGGCAGCTTCTCACTGGCGCTGGAAGCCGGCGCGAGCGGCCCGTCGCCCGGCAGGCGGGCGGCGGCAACGGGCTTCGCCGCCGGCTTGGGCGCGGCGGCGGCCGGGGCCGGCTTGGTCTGCGGCGATGTCGGGTTGGGCCCGTCGACCAGCGCCTCGATCATGCCGGCCAGCGGGTCGCCATTGGCCTCGGGCTTGGCGGGCAGGCTGGCCAGCTTGTCCATGCGGGTGATGTCGAGCGGCTGCATGTCGAGATGGCGCTCGGCGAGCCCCTGGATGCGGTCCGGCGCGGTGCGGCGCGCCCATTCGGCGCTGAGCACGGCGATGCGGTCGCGCTCGTAGCGGATCTCGTCGCGCACCTTGGCGATCTTCTGCGCCTCGAACGCCGCCGAATATTTGACGTGATAGACCGCGCCGGCCGCAGCGAGCAGCGCGATGACCGAGACGGCATTGAGTACGCGGAACATGTCTCGTCCTCAGCGGCGGCGGCTGGTGTCCAGGGAAGGGATGGGGGGCAGGAGCGAGGAGAGGTCGCCGCGCGCATGCGCCGGGGCCTCGGTGCGCTCGGCCGAACGCAGCTTGGCGGAGCGCGCACGGGGATTGCGCGCAAGCTCGTCCTCGCCCGGATCGACCGCGCCGCGCGCCACCAGGCGGAAGCTGGTCGGCGCGGCCTCCAGCGTCGGTAGGTGGCGCGAACCGCCCGACACCTTGGCGCGATTGGCGATGAAGTTCTTCACGATGCGGTCTTCCAGCGAATGGAAGGTGACGACGACGAGCCGCCCGCCCGGCTTGAGCACGCGCTCGGCGGCCTCCAGCGCGCGGGCGAGTTCGCCCAGTTCGTCATTCACCGCGATGCGCAGCGCCTGAAAGGTGCGCGTCGCCGGATGCGGCTCGTGCGGCTTGGCCCACACCACCTTGGCGATGATGTCGGCGAGTTGCAGCGTCCGCTCGATCGGCGCCGCGGCCCGCGCCTCGACGATGGCCTTCGCCACAGCCCGCGAGCGGCGCTCCTCGCCGAAGCGATAGATCAGGTTGGCGAGATCGGTCTCCGACAGCTTGGCCACCAGATCGGCGGCCGAGGGGCCCTCATTCGACATGCGCATGTCGAGCGGCCCGTCGCGGCGAAAGGAGAAGCCGCGCTCGCCCTCGTCGATCTGCATGGAGGATACGCCGATATCCAGCACGACCCCGTCAACGCGGCCGACGCCCTGCGCCTCGACCACGGTGTCGAGTTCGCTGAAGCGCGCATGCACCAGCGCCAGCCGGCCACCACTCTCCGCGACCAATGGCTGACCGTTCTCGATGGCGGTCGGATCGCGGTCGATGGCGATCACGCGCGTATCGGCGGCATTGAGGATGGCACGCGTGTAGCCGCCGGCGCCGAAGGTGCCGTCGACATAGATGCCGCCGTCATGCAGGGCCAGATGTTCGATGACCTCGCCGAGCAGGACAGGCAGATGACGGGCCGGTCCGCCGGCAGCGTCCGTCTCCGGACCACCGCGACCCGCCATCATGCCCCATCGGCGCGGTTGTCCCGCGTCGCCCCCTGGGAGCCGATCTGCCGCTTCAGGGCACGCACCTTCGCAGTGGCCTCCGCGAGATGCACCCGGAAGCGGCTGGGCTCCCAGATCCGAAATCCATCGCCGAGGCCAACCAGCACGGCCTCGTCCCTGATCTGCGCGTGCGTCTTCAGTCCCTCGCTCAGCACAACCCGGCCCTCCGGATCGAGACGCAATGTCTCGATCGATCCATAGAGCGCCGCGGCCAGCTCCTCGCGGGCCTCCGAATAGGGCGGATAGCGCTCGATCAGACTGTCGATCCCCGCCATCAGCCGCGCACCCCCGGCCTGCAAGGCCGGAAGGTCGAGCGCGGGATGGCAGTAGACATGCTCCAGCCCGTCGCGCGCGATCAGCGCCCGGAACGGCGCGGGAATGGACATGCGGCCCTTGGAGTCGAGCCGCATCGCATAGGTCGATACGAAACGCTCCATCGGCCTGATACGCCCCCGCCGTCCCACGCAACATCACACGCATCCCGGCAGGCACGCACAGCGCGTCGACGGGAGCCCTGAGGGCGCCGCCGGCCTTGCTGACTTGGAACTGCAACGGGATGATTTGGGATATCATGGGTAATGATGGGTGTCAATGGAACAGCCGCGCGAAGCCGCACATCGAGGTGGGTCTCGACGCGCTGATTCCGCCACAACCGGCGATCTGCGATTAACGCCTCATGAACCTTAAGAATCTGTTGAATCCGGCGCGGACGGCGCTTAGCTGCGTTCCATGATCGATGCCTCGCCCCAGATTCCGCTCTTCCCCGCCGACTCGCCGCTTGCCGCCGAGGTGCTGCCCTCGCCCAACCATGGGGAGCGCGTAAACGTTGCGGCGCCGGACATCCTGCTGCTGCACTACACCGGCATGGAATCGACCGCACAGGCAGTCGACTGGCTACGCTCCCCGGAGCGGCAGGTCTCGGCTCACTATGTCGTGTTCGAGGATGGGCGGATCGCCCAGCTGGTGCCGGAGGCGCGGCGCGCCTGGCATGCCGGCGCTTCTTTCTGGGCCGGCGCCACGGACATCAATTCGCGCTCCATCGGCGTCGAGATCGCCAATCCCGGCCATGAATTCGGCTACCCGCCCTTCCCGGCGATCCAGGTCGAAGCGGTGACGGCGCTGGCCAAAGACATTCTCTCGCGCCACCCCATCCCGCCCGACCGGGTGCTCGCCCATTCCGACGTCGCGCCGACGCGCAAGAACGATCCGGGCGAGAAATTCCCCTGGGAGGTGCTGCACCGCTTCGGCGTCGGTCATCTGGTGGAGGAAACGCCGCCGAGCGACGGGCGCTATTTCATGCGCGGCGAACACGGCCAGCCGATCGAGGCGCTGCAGGCCATGCTGGCGCTCTATGGCTACGACGTTCCGGTCTCGGGCACCTATTGCGCGCAGACCGAGGTGGTGGTGCGCGCGTTCCAGCGCCATTTCCGCCGCGCCCGCGTCGATGGCATCGCCGATGTCTCGACACTACAGACGCTCTACAAGCTGTCGGCCACCCGCCCCGCCGCGCCGGGCGAGGACGCGGCCCTCGGCTGACCTGAGAGCCTTCCCTTGCAAACAGGGTGCGCAAGGATGCTGCGCGACAGCGCCTGCACGCGCAAGCTTCACAAATGAACGTTGCGGTTGCGCCACACTGTGGCGGATCGGCCGCGCGACAATCGCGCGCGGAATACGTAGTTTCACATCAGCGCAGAATTAGAGCCTCATTCGGAACAGATTTGGCGTGCTTTTCGCGGCCCGCCGAAATCAACCCGAAAAGGCTACCATCCGGTAATGGCTCGTACCCGTGCAATCTGTGCTTCATTCGCCTTCACATTCACTGTCCTGGCCGGCGTAAACATCGCCAGCGCCAACCAGAACGTCGATCGTAGTACCCGCATCGACGCCCGATCATCCACCAACCAGTCGGCTTCTTCCAATACGCTCATCGCCCTCGTCGACCGCGAAGCGCGCGCCAACGGTGTGCCGGTGGCCCTGGCCCGCGCCGTGGTCCGCATCGAGAGCAACTGGCACCCTCGCATGACCGGGCGCGCCGGCGAGGTCGGGCTCATGCAGATCAAGCACCAGACCGCGCGTGGCGTCGGCTATGGCGGCTCGCGCGCCGCGCTCTACGAGCCCGCCACCAACATCAAATTCGGCATGCGCTACCTCGCCGGGGCCTATCGGCTCGCGGGGGGCGACACCTGCGGCACCGTCATGCGCTACCAGGGCGGCCACGGCGCTACCCGCATGTCCTCGGCCGCACGCACCTACTGCAGCAAGGCGCGCACCATCATGGCGTCCAACTGAACGAGCTTCGCGTGCGGGTGCCGGAGCCTTTCAGGTCCCGCGTAGGCGCCGGTCCCCGCATGCGATCCCCCGGCCTTTCGACAGCGCGCACTTGACGGCGCGCGCGGCCTCCCCCATTGCTCCCTCGCCAGCCGGCCGGACGGCCGCGTCATCGCAAGGTGCCGAGGAAAGTCCGGGCTCCACAGAGACACGGTGCCGGATAACGTCCGGCGGGGGCGACCCCAGGGAAAGTGCCACAGAAATCAAACCGCCTCGGGTCCGCCCGCGGCAAGGGTGAAACGGTGCGGTAAGAGCGCACCGCGCTTCCGGTAACGGCGGCGGCAGGGCAAACCCCACCGGGAGCAAAGTCGTATAGGGGTGGCGCGAAGCGCAAGCTTCAGGTCCCGTCTTTGGACAGTCGCCCGGGTTGACTGCTCGAGGCGCCGGGTAACCGGCGTCCCAGAGGAATGGCCGTCGCGCGGGAGCAATCCCGCCTTACAGAACCCGGCTTACAGGCCGGCTGGCACCCATTTCCGCCTTCGGCGACCGGTCCACGCTGCCCGAGCGGCAGATGGCGTGCGGCGGGCAGCTTTGCTAAGCCTGCGGCAAACGCTGAAAGGAACCACCCATGATCCGCATCATCCTCGCCGGCGCCACCGGCTGGGTCGGCCGCGCCCTCGTTCCCGCCGTCGAAAAGCAACCCGACCTCGAACTGGTCGCCGGCATTTCGCGCAATCATGCCGGCACCGATCTCGGCGCCGCATTGGGCGGCAAGCCCTCCGGCGTGCCGGTGTTCGCCCGCGTGGAAGAGGCGCTCAGCGTGCCCGCCGACGTGCTGATCGACTACACCAAACCGGGCATCGTGAAGGCCAACTCGCTCGCCGCGCTGAAGGCGGGGCTGAGGGTCGTCATCGGCACCTCCGGCCTCGGCGCCGCCGACTATGCCGAACTCGATGCGGTGGCGAGGGAATCGAATGTCGGCCTGCTCGCGGCCGGCAATTTCTCCATCACCGCGACGCTGCTGAAGCGCTTCACCCTCGAAGCCGCCAAATACGTCGCCGATGTAGAGATCATCGACTACGCCTCGGCCGGCAAGCCGGATGCGCCTTCGGGCACTGGGCGCGAACTCGCCGAGGCGCTCGCCGAGATTCGCCAGCCCGCCACCAGCCGCCCCTTCTCGGAAGTGGTCGGCGTGCCGGAGACGCGCGGCGGCGCTTTTGGCGAGGGCGCGCGCGAAGTGCGCGTGCATGCGCTGCGCCTGCCCTCCTTCGTGCTCGCGGTGGAAAGCGTGTTCGGCGCGCCGGACGAGCGGCTCACCATCCGCCACGATGCCGGCTCCTCGGCGGCGCCCTATGTCGCCGGCACGCTGCTGGCGGCGCGCAAGGTGAGCGGCTGGACGGGCGTGCGGCGCGGGCTCGACACGCTGCTCGACTGAGCGGGTTCAGTCCTGCCCGGCGTCGGCCTCCGGCGCCGGGATGGGGCTGGCGAACTGCCGCTCGGCGGTGAAGGAGCGCACGTCGCCGATCGCCGGCTCGCCGGTGGAGCCCGTGACGATCTTGTCCAGCCCTAGCCACTTCGCGAGCGGGATGCCGGCTGGCGGCAGCGGCACGCCGGGCGGACGCGGTCGCGTTGCCGGCGCGCTCTGTGCCGGATAGGCCGGGGCCGGCGGCGGATAGGACGGCGTGGGATAGGGCGCCGCCGCGGGCTGCGCCGGATAACCCTGCGTCGGGTAGCCTTGGGCCGGATACCCCTGCGCGGGGTAGCCGCCTGGGGGATAGCCTTGCGGTGGCGAGGCCGGCGCCGGCGGATAGGCCACATTGGGCGCCTGATAGCCGGGATCGACGCCATGGGTGGAAGGCGACGCCGCCGGATAGGGCGTGAGCTGCATCGGCGCGCCGACCGCGGCATTGGACGCCGGCGGCGGGTAGAGCGGCCGGGGCGCCAGTTGCGCGGCCGTCGGCTGCGCCGCCATGCTGCCGGGCGCCGGAGCCCGAGCGGGCGCGGCGGACACCGGCGCGCCATAGCCGCCGCCGGTCTCATAGCCCTCTTCATTGGTGCCCGGCTCGGCCTCGGGCGCGGCGGGATCATAGCCCGCCCCCGCCACCGGCGCGGGATAGCGCGGCATCAGCGGCGGCGCCTTGAAGACCGGCAGGTTCGGCGGCATGGGCGGGCGCACATTCGGGTTGCACGAGGTCTTGCCCGAGGCGCGGCGCATCAGGTCCACATGGATGTGGTCGTAATGATAGATGTTGTAGCCCGGCCCGAGCACGGTGGTGAAGCGCTGGCAGCCGGTCGCCTGTACGGTACGCAGGAAGCCCTGCTCGTCCGGCTGGCCCTTCCAGCCCTTCTTGACCGTGATCTCCCGCCCGTCGGCGAGCACGAAGCCGCCAATGTCGAAGGCGTTGCCGAAGGCGTGCTCGGAGACCTTGCCCGCCGGCCCGCCATTCATGTTGCGGCAGGAATAGGAGGACATCTGCTTCACCTTCGCCACCGGCTGGCCGAACCAGGCCATGGCGGCTGGCTGGATGTCCTCGAGCATCCAGCGGTCGACGGAAGCGGTGATCGGGCAGGCCAGCGTCGCCTTGGGCGAGACCTCGACGGTCCCCTCGTTGAAGGCGAGCACGCGGAAGGGGCGGTCCATGCCGCAGGTTCCCGCGCCGTCGATCTCGCGCAGCGGGATGGTGTAGGCGGAGGGCTTCACTAGGCCCCCCGCCACGCACCGTTCCTCGGCATCCGTGCGCCATCGTTCGCGCTGATCCAGCCCGAACTTGCAACCGGAGAGCCCCAGAAGGACGAGCGGGGCTACGAGAAACCAGGATACGCCGCGCGTCATGGCGGCAAGCTAGGCGAAGTTGGTTGACAGCCGGTTAAGCAAAGCCGTTGCCGAAAACAAAACGGCCGAAGGAAAACCTCCGGCCGCGTTAACTCAAAATTTCGAACTATTCAATGCCCGAGGTTTTTGACGATGTCCTCGACCATTTTCTTTGCGTCGGCGAAGAGCATCATGGTGTTGTCGCGGAAGAACAGCTCGTTCTCGACGCCGGCATAGCCGGCGGCCATGCCGCGCTTGATGAACAGCACGGTCTTGGCCTTCTCCACGTCGAGGATCGGCATGCCGTAGATCGCCGAGGTCGGGTCGGTCTTCGCCGCCGGGTTGGTCACGTCATTGGCGCCGATGACGAAGGCCACGTCGGCTTGAGCGAACTCCGAGTTGATGTCCTCCAGCTCGAACACCTCGTCATAGGGCACGTTCGCCTCGGCAAGCAGCACGTTCATGTGCCCGGGCATGCGGCCCGCCACCGGATGGATGGCGTATTTCACCTCGACGCCTTCTTCCTTCAGCTTGTCCGCCATCTCGCGCAGCGCGTGCTGGGCCTGCGCCACCGCCATGCCGTAGCCCGGCACGATGATCACCTTGGCCGCGTTCTTCATGATGAACGCCGCGTCTTCCGCCGAGCCCTGCTTCACCGGCCGGCTCTCCACCGCGCCGGCCGGGCCCGCCGCGGCATCGCCGCCGAAGCCGCCCAGGATCACCGACACGAAGGACCGGTTCATCCCCTTGCACATGATGTAGCTCAGGATCGCGCCCGAGGATCCCACCAGCGCGCCGGTGATGATCAGCGCCGTGTTGCCCAGCGTGAAGCCGATGCCCGCCGCCGCCCAGCCGGAGTAGGAGTTCAGCATCGACACCACGACCGGCATGTCCGCCCCGCCGATCGGGATGATCAAGAGCCCGCCGAACACCAGCGAGGCGATCACGATCAGCCAGAACACCGTGTGGCTCTCGGTCAGCGTCAGGATGACGACCAGCACCACGATCAGCGCCGCCAGCGCCAGGTTGATCGCATGGCGCGCCGGCAGCAGGATCGGCTTGCCGCTCATATTGCCGTTCAGCTTGGCAAACGCGATCACCGAGCCGGTAAAGGTGATCGCGCCGATGGCGACGCCGAGACTCATCTCCACCAGCGCCTGCGCATGGATATGGCCGGGATCGCCGATGCCGAACGCGGCAGGAGCGTAAAGAGCGGCAGCCGCCACCATGACAGCGGCAAGGCCCACCAGCGAGTGGAACGCCGCCACCAATTGGGGCATCTGCGTCATCGCGATCTTGCGGGCGATCACCGCCCCGGCGCCGCCGCCAATGGCGAGGCCGCCGATCACCAGCGCCCAGCCGCCCAGCCCCGCCGGCGGCGAGGAGGCCAGCGTGGTCAGCACCGCGATGGTCATGCCGACCATGCCGAACAGATTGCCCTGGCGCGAGGTGGCGGGGCTGGACAGCCCGCGCAGCGCCATGATGAACAGCACCCCGGAGACGAGGTACAGCAGAGCGACGATATTGGCGTTCATCCCGTCGCCCTCACTTCTTCTTCGAGTACATGGCGAGCATCCGGCTGGTCACCAGGAACCCGCCGAAGATGTTCACGCTAGCCAGGATCAGCCCGAGGAAGCCGAAGCCGCGCGCCCAGCCCGTGCCCTCCGCCACCGTGTCGACGCCCACCGCCAGCAGCGCGCCGACCACGATCACCGAGGAGATCGCGTTGGTCACGCTCATCAGCGGCGTGTGCAGCGCCGGCGTCACCGACCACACCACGTAATAGCCCACGAACACCGCCAGCACGAAGATGGCGAGGCGGAACACGAACGGGTCGATCGCCCCGCCCGAGAGCGCGTGCGCCGCGTTACCTGCGATCTCCGCATAATGCTGTGCCGCCGCGTCCGCATAGGCTTGCGCCGCCTGCGCCGCCTGCGCCGCCACTTCCGCGGCGATGCGCGCGCCTTCCGCCGCGTTCTGGGCGACCGCGTCGCCCGCTGCCGGATTGGCCATGTCCCTCAATCCCCTAGAAGTCTGTTATCCGAGCCCTGCCGCGCCCTCCCCGGCGCAACCGGCCCGCCCTGTCGATCACGGCAAGACGCTCAACCCGGCCGCGCTCACGCCGCCGAGGCGGCGTCGCCAGCCCCTTGCGGCTTGAACCCCGGATGCACCACCGCACCGTCCTTCGTCAGCAGCGTCGCCTTCACCAGTTCGTCGTCCCACTTCACGCCAAGCGACTTCGTGCCCTTGTCGACCAGCGTCTCCACGAAGGCGTAAAGGTTCTTCGCGTAGAGCTGCGACGCCGTCGCCGCCAGACGCCCCGGCACGTTGAGATAGCCGACGATCTTAGCTCCGTTCGCCGTGGTGACGACCTCGCCCGCGACCGCGCCCGCGACATTGCCGCCGCGCTCCACCGCCAGGTCCACCAGGATCGAGCCCGGCTTCATCGACGCCACCATCTCGCTGGACACCAGCTTCGGCGCCGGACGCCCGGGGATCAGCGCCGTGGTGATGACGATGTCCTGCTTGGCGATGTGGCTCGCCGTCAGCGCCGCCTGCTTGGCCTGGTACTCCGCCGACATCGCCTTGGCGTAGCCGCCCGCGGTCTCCGCCTGCTTGAACTCCTCGTCCTCGACCGCGATGAACTTGGCGCCCAGAGACTCCACCTGTTCCTTCGCCGCCGGGCGCACATCGGTCGCCGACACCACCGCGCCCAGACGCCGCGCCGTGGCGATCGCCTGAAGGCCCGCCACGCCTGCGCCCATCACGAACACCCGCGCCGCCGGCACCGTGCCCGCCGCCGTCATCATCATCGGGAAGGCCCGGCCGAACTCGGCGCTCGCGTCGATCACCGCGCGGTAGCCGGCAAGGTTCGCCTGGCTGGACAGCACGTCCATCACCTGCGCGCGGGTGATCCGCGGCATCAGCTCCATCGCAAACGCCGACACGCCGGCCTTCGCCAGCGCTTCCAGCTCCGCCTCGTGCCCATAGGGATCCGCGATCGAGATCACCAGCGCGCCCGGCTTCACCCCGGCCAGCGCGCCCGCCTCCGGACGGCGCACCCCGAGCACGATGTCCGCCCCCGCCACCGCCGCCGCATTATCCGCGACCACCGACGCGCCCGCGCCCTCATAATCCCCGTCGCCGATCCCCGACGCCAAACCCGCACCCGACGAAACAACAACGTCAGCCCCAAGCGAAACATACCGCTTGACCGTATCAACCGACGCAGAAACCCGTGGCTCCGAAGCAGAGCTCTCTTTGACAACCGCTATGCGCATGGTTCAGCTCAGGACGTGATGATCAGGGCGAGGGTGAGAAGGCCGAGCAGCCCGAACAGCAGCTTGGGCTTACCGTCCTTCGAGGCGAGGCCGATCGCGGTCACCGCAACCGAGGCCAGCGTGCCGAGCGTGAAGATGCCCCAATGGCCGTTGGCGCCGCCAATGGCGAACGACACCATGAAGCTGGCGAGGGCCAGCGTGCTGACCAGCGTCATCTTGACGAAGAAGTGGTAGGTGCCCTGATGCTCGGCGTAGTCGTTGCCGTCCGCCGTGGCGTATTCGGGCGCTCCGTGATCAGCCATGTGACCCCCTCCCAAAGAATGATGTTCCCTGTCTCCGCTTTAGCGGAAGACTCACCGTGCGGCAATGTCGCCGGGTGCCGCGCTCATGCGAGGCCGACGGCCCTGAGCGCGGCGCCTTGACGCGCCGCCACCGCATCGGTCGAGAAATCGGCGATCGCCGCCTCGAACAGAGCGTGGAAGTTCAGCTCGGCCCGAAGATGCAGGAACACGCCGCCGAGCCCGATGGCGGCCCGGTCCATGAAGACGAATTCGCGCGGCACGCGCACCGGCCCCTTCTCCTTCAGCGCCTTGTGCACGCGGAACGCCTCGCGCCGTCCATACTCGCCCGGCGCCACGCCGTCGGCGATGCTGCGCACGCGGTCGTCGAGCAGCGGGCCGTAGATGAAGCGCGCCCAGATATTCAGCACCTCGATCAGGTCGCGCTTGAGGCCGCGAAAGCCCCAGGTCTCATAGGCATGCACGATACGCGCCTCGTCACCTTGTTGCAGGCCGCGATAGAGATCGACCACCCCGCCGACGAAGCTGGGCGGGAAGATGCGGATGCAGCCATAGTCCAGGAGGTTGATGCCGGCCGGCGCGCCTCTCTGCTCGAACACGGTGTAGTTGCCGAGATGCGGGTCGCCATGGATCACGCCGTGGCGCGAGAAGGGCAGCCACCAGGCGGCGAACATGGCATGGGCGATGGCGTTGCGCTGGTCCAGCGGATGATCGACGAAGTCGAGCAGGCGCCGTCCGTCGAGCCAGTCCAGCGTCAGCAGGCGACCGGTCGACAGATCGGCATGGACGCGCGGCACCCGCACGCCCGCCTCGTCGGCCAGCATCTGCGCATAGAGCCCGGCATGGGCGGCCTCGCGGCGATAGTCCAGTTCCTCGCGCACGCGCTCGCCGATCTCCTTGGCGATCTCGGTGGTGTCGATGGCGGGATCCATGCGCCGATGCAGCGCGAAGACCAGTTCGAGCTGCTTGAGGTCTGCCTCCACCGCCGACTGCATGTCGGCATATTGCAATTTGCAGGCGAGCTCGGTGCCGTCGAGGGCTCGCGCCCGGTGCACCTGGCCGAGCGAAGCGGCGGCGGCCGGCTCCTTGTCGAAGCTGGCGAAGCGCGAGGCCCAGTCGGGGCCCAGTTCAGCGATCATGCGCCGCTTGACGAAGGCCCAGCCCATGGGCGGGGCCTGGCTCTGCAAGGTCGCCAGTTCGGCGGCATATTCGGGCGGCAGCGCATCGGGAATGGTCGCCATCAGCTGGGCGACCTTCATGATCGGGCCCTTCAGCCCACCCAGCGCCGCGGCAAGAGCCGCCGCATTACCGCCGCGCTGGCCTTCGAACCCCAGCAGCCGGGTGCCGGCGATGCGCGCGGCGACGCCGCCGACCTTGACGCCAACGCGGGCATAGCGGGTGGCGCGGGCGCTCAGACGGTTGGCTTCGCGGTCGGGAAGGTCGGGCTTGTCGAAATCGGACACATCTGCCTCACTCGGTCGCCCTCTAGTTAGGCCGTGCGAGGCGCGACGCAACCGTTACAGCGAGTATGCCGCAGCCCGCCTCACGGCGCGGGCGCGCGGCGGAACAGACGCTGCACCAGCAGGAGGCCGAGCACGGCCAGCGGCGTGAGGAAGTCGGTGTAGAGGATCGGCCCGGCATTGCCGGCGGCGAGGTTGCCGGCCTGCTCGATCTGTACGACATGGCCCACCCCCGCGCCGCCGAGGAAGCCGAGCATCACCACGCCGACCGCCGCCCGAAAGCCGGGCGAGCCGAAGAAGGCGCCGATCAGCCCGGCAAGGCCGATGCCGAGATTGGCCATGCCGACCTCGAACTGGAACGGGCTCGGCGCCCAGCCGATGGACGCCGCCGCCTGCTCGGCGAAGAAGACATGGCCCATGAAGGCCCACAGGCCCATCAACCCGACCGGGAAGGCCAGGACGTAGCGCAGCAGCTGGTCCACGACCCTGCCGACGGTGATCGGGCGTGGCCCGCGCAGCACCATGAGAATGGCGGCGACGATGGCGGCGAGCCATGCCAGCAACGGAACCCAGAAGACCACCGGCACCTCCCCTTCGATTCCGGCAGTCTAGTCGCCGCCGGCGATCCGCTCCAGCACCGCGGCGATGGCGTCGCGATGCTCGGTCAGCGCCTTGTAGGCGAGCTGGTCGGCATCGAGGCCAAGGATCTGCTCGCGCAGCGATGCCGCCAGCGTGCGCCCCTCGGGATGCCGCCGGAACGAGGTGAACGGGTCGACATGGATGCGCACGGTGAACAGCATGGCGCCGCTTTCCGGCATGCGCCGCAGCGTCTGCCGCTCGACGCGCACGAAGGCCTCCGGCGCCAGATTGGCGGGATCGTCGAACCAGGCGCGTGGGCGCTCCTTCGATTCGGGATGGTGCAGCTGGTCATCGGGATAGATCGACCAGTTCACCCGCCAGACCGGCTGGTCGACCTTCAGATTCTCGAAGATGCGGTTCATCACCCGGGCGAGCTTGGACTGATAGCCCGGCACGGCCTCGTGCAGCCCGTCCAGCGTCTGGCCGAAACGGTCCGCCAGCGACCAGGCGGAGGGGAAGCACAAGACGGCCGCGACCAGCCGATAGCCGGCCTCGCCCGGCGTCAGGATCAAGAGGTCGTCGGTGACGATGTGCCCGGCGATGGCGAGTGGCGCCTCGCTCTCGTCGTCGAGATCGAAGCTGCGGCCGGTCGCCAGCACGGTGAGGCGGCGCCCCTCCAGCCGGTAGAGCGTGGGATAGCGCGCGACGACATGGTCGACGACGAGTTGCAACGCCTCGCGCTGGACCTCGCGCGTGCCGGGCTCCTCGCGCAGCACGACGTCGCGCTTGCCGCGAATCAGTTGCTCGCGCTCGAGAAGATGGGCGGCGAGGCGGGGATCCGGCTCGATCCATTCGTCGAGATCCAGCGGCGCGAGGCCGACGGAGAAGGCCTTGCGCGACCCGTCAAAGGGTGTGTGGGCGAAGGAAGCGGCATCGGGGCTGAGCGAGGGAGTAGCGAGATTCATCGAACCGAACACAGGGCTGCCGAACATCCGGCGCGACATCGAACCGGAGAGAGGCACAGCTTAGAACCTGTGCAGCCTTGACGTCAGCCCAACTTTTCGCCAGTGGCGACGATGCCGCAGCTCTCAATATCCCTCATCGGCGAGGCGGGTGAGATAGGCGCCATAGGCCGACTTCTTCTGCGCCTCGCCGAGCGCGCGCAGCTGGGCGGCGTCGATGAAGCCGGCGCGGAACGCCACTTCCTCCGGCGCGGCGATGCGCAGGCCCTGGCGGGTTTCGAGAATCTGCACGAATTGCGCCGCCTCGATAAGCGAATCCGGCGTGCCGGTGTCGAGCCAGGCGAAGCCCCGGCCCATCAGCGACACCTTGAGTTCGCCCAGCTCCATATAAGCGCGGTTGACGTCGGTGATCTCGATCTCGCCACGCGGCGAGGGCTTGAGCCCGGCAGCGATCTCCACCACCCGGTTGTCGTAGAAATAGAGCCCGGTCACCGCGAGATTGGATTTCGGCTTGGCCGGCTTCTCCTCCAGCGAGAGCACCTGCCCGCCCGCGCCCATCTCCACCACGCCATAGCGCTCGGGATCCTGCACGGGATAGCCGAACACGGTGGCGCCGCGCTCGCGCTCCACCGCGTCCTGCAACAGCTCCGGCAAGCCGTGGCCGAAGAACAGATTGTCGCCCAGCACCAGCGCCACGCGCTCGTCGCCGATGAAGTCGCGCCCGACGATGAAGGCGTCGGCCAGCCCGCGCGGACTGTCCTGCACCGCATAGCTGAGCGATAGGCCGAACTGCGAGCCGTCCCCCAGCAGATGGCGGAACAGCGCGGCATCATGCGGCGTGGTGATGATCAGTATGTCCCGTATTCCCGCCATCATCAGCGTGGTCAGGGGGTAATAGATCATCGGCTTGTTGTAGACCGGCAGCAGCTGCTTGGAGACCACCAGCGTGATCGGATGCAGCCGCGTGCCGGAACCGCCGGCGAGGATGATGCCCTTCATGATGTTTCCTCAGGAGTGGCCGGCGCGAGCAGGGCGTCGACCACCTCGGCCGCGCGCTGCTGCCAGGGCGCGGCGCGAAAGCCGAAGGTCGCCGCGAACAGCTCGCTCGACAATTGCGAATTGGCCGGACGCCGCGCCGGGGTGGGATAGTCGGCCGTGGTGATGGCCGCGACCTCAACAGGGCGGCCGGTATGTATGGCCGCGCGCTCGACGATGGCGCGGGCGAAGCCGTGCCACGTCATCACGCCGCTGCCGGCGAGATGATAGGTGCCGGCAACGGGCTTCCCGGCTTGCAATGCGGCTGCGGCAACGGTGAGCCCCTCGGCGATGTCGCGCGCGGCGGTCGGGCAGCCCTTCTGATCGGCCACCACGGTCAGCCGGTCGCGCGTCGCTGCGAGGCGCAGCATGGTCTTGAGGAAATTCGCGCCATGCACGCCATAGACCCAGGAGGTGCGTGCGATCACATGCCGGTCGAGGCGCTCGCGCACCGCCCGCTCGCCCGCCTCCTTGGAGGCGCCGTAGACGCCGAGCGGGGCGACCGGATCGCTCTCGACATAGGCCCCACGCTTTGAGCCGTCGAACACATAGTCGGTGGAAATGTGGATCAGCGCCGCGCCATGGCGGGCGCAGCTCGCCGCGATCAGTCCCGGCGCCTCGGCATTAATGCGATAGGCCAGCTCGGGCTCGCTCTCGGCCCTGTCGACCGCGGTATAGGCGGCGGCGTTGATCACCACGTCAGGTTTATGCGCGGCAATCGCCCGCTCGATCGAGGCGGCATCGGTGATGTCGGCGCCCGCCCGGTCGAGGGCAATGAGCGACGTCCCGCGCGCATGCGCCAGCGCCGCGATCTCGCGCCCGACCTGCCCGCCCGCGCCCAGCAGCAGAAGGCTCATGTGGACAGTCCGATCCGCGCGCGGTCATAGCGGGCCTTGAGCGGCTCCCACCAGCCGGCATTGTCGAGATACCAGCGCACCGTCTTCTCGATGCCGCTCTCGAAGGTCTCGGAAGGCTCCCAGCCGAGTTCATCCTTAAGTTTGGTGGCGTCGATGGCATAGCGCGCATCGTGGCCGGGACGGTCGGTGACGAAGGTGATCAGTTTTTCACGCGGGCCGATCGCAGCATCCGGCACAACCTTGTCCATGATGGCGCAGATGGTGCGCACCACCTCGATGTTGCGGCGCTCATTATTGCCACCGACATTGTAGCTCTCGCCGAGGCGGCCGCGCGTGGCGATCAGTTCCAGCGCCGCCGCATGGTCGTCGACATAGAGCCAATCGCGCACATTCTCGCCCTTGCCGTAGACCGGCAGCGCCTTGCCTTCCAGCGCGTTGAGGATGGTGAGCGGGATCAGTTTTTCCGGGAAATGGTACGGCCCGTAATTGTTCGAGCAGTTCGACATCACCACCGGCAGGCCGTAGGTGTGGAACCAGGCCCGCACCAGATGGTCGGAGGCCGCCTTGGAGGCGGAATAGGGCGAGTTCGGCTGGTAGGGCGTGTCCTCGCGGAACAGCCCCTCCTCGCCCAGCGTGCCGAACACCTCGTCGGTGGAGATGTGGTGGAAGCGGAAGCGACGGGCGGCCGCCGCATCCAGCCCGCGCCAGTAGCGCAGCGCTTCGTCCAGCAGCGTGTAGGTGCCGACGATGTTGGTGCTGATGAAGTCGCCGGGCCCGTCGATCGAGCGGTCGACATGCGATTCCGCCGCCAGATGCATGACGAGGTCGGGGCGGAAGTCCTCCAGCGCCGCGCGGAACGCCGCGCCGTCGCACACATCCGCCTGCACGAAGCTGTAGCCGGGATGATTGTGCACTTCCGCCAGCGAGGCGAGGTTCCCGGCATAGGTCAGCTTGTCGTAATTGAGCACCGTGCGGCCCTGGCGCACCAGCCGCCGCACCACGGCCGAACCGATGAACCCGGCCCCGCCGGTGACCAGCACACGCTGCCCGTCGATCGTCATGTCGGCCTGCATTCCCCCGGAAACCATCAAAGCACGAAGGGGCTGGAGACGTCGCGCAGCCGCGGCTGCGCGCGATCCTTGTCGGAGAGAACCGCCCCGCCCGGCCCGACCGGCCAGTCGATGGCAAGATCGGGATCGTCCCACGCGATGCCGGCGTCGTTCTGGCGCGAATAGGGCGCGTCCACCTTGTAGGCGATGAGCGTGTCCGGCTCCAGCGTGCAGAAGCCATGGGCGAAGCCGTGCGGGATGAAGAGCTGCTCGCCCTTTTCGGCGGTCAGCGTCACCGCGACCCATTGGCCGAAGCTCGGCGAGCCCCTGCGGATATCCACCGCCACGTCGAAGATCGCCCCGCGCACCGCCCGCACCAGCTTGGCCTGTGCCATGGGCGGGACCTGGAAGTGCAGCCCGCGCACCACGCCCACCTCGCGCGAGAGCGATTCATTGTCCTGCACGAAAGCGAGGTCGATGCCGAACGCGTCGAACTGCGGCTTCTTGTAGGTCTCGCAGAAATAACCCCGCGCATCCCCATGCCGCACAGGCTGGACAAGAACGACGTCGGGGATGGCTAGGCGCGTGAAGCTGGTCATGGCGGCGAAGAGGTCCAATTCCGATCGGACGCTTCTAGCCAACTCTGCCGGCACTTCAAGGCCGCATTCCCTCGCCGACGCGGCACCGGAAGCCACGCCTGGGCGCGTGTCAGACCTTCTTCGCGAGAAGGTCCCGGATCTCGGTCAGCAGCACTTCTTCCCTGGTCGGCGGCGCCGGCGCGGGCGGCTCGCTGGCCGCGTTGCGGCGCAGGCGGTTGATGCCCTTCACCACCATGAAGAGGATCCAGGCGATGATCAGGAAGTTGATAACGACGGTCAGAAAATGACCATAGGCGAACACGGCACCTTGCTCGCGGGCGGCGGCCAGCGAGGTGGCCGTGACCTGCGACGACAGGCCGATGAAGTAATTGGAGAAGTCCAGACCGCCGAAGATGGCGCCGACGACCGGCATGAACAGGTCCGACACGACCGATGTCACGATCTGCCCGAATGCGGCGCCGATGATCACGCCGATGGCGAGGTCGACCACGTTGCCCTTGACGGCGAACTCACGAAATTCCTTGAGCACCTTGCTCATGCTGGCCCCCTTTAAGCACGCTGCCTGTCCGGCCACTGTGCAGTGCCCGCCTGCGAGCCGCAAGCGATGAGAAAACGCAACCGCCCGCGACACGGTGCGATGATCCGCCGGGCAATCTTGCCGATATCGCCCGCGCGGGGGCATAAAGGGCCACGCTGCCCCTGCGGCGTACGCAAACGGGAGCCCCCATGCTTCAGGCCTGGGTCATCATCGCTGTCGCGCTCGTCTATGTCGGCTTCCTTTTCGCCGTCGCGAGCTACGGCGACCGCCGCCTGTCGTTCAACCGGCGCGGCAGGGAGGGCCGGCCCTACATCTACGCGCTGTCGCTGGCGGTCTATTGCACCTCGTGGACCTTCTTCGGCTCGGTCGGCCTCGCCACCACGCAGGGCGTGAACTTCCTCACCATCTATGTCGGGCCGATGCTGGTGTTCGCGCTCGGCTCGCCGTTCCTGCTGCGCATCGTCCGACTCGCCAAGGCGCAGAACATCACCTCCATCGCCGATTTCATCGCCGCCCGCTACGGCAAGAGCCAGGGGGTGGCGGCGCTGGTGGCGATCGTGGCCATCGTCGGCTCGCTGCCCTACATCGCCCTGCAGCTGAAGGCGGTCTCCGCCTCGCTCGTCGTCATGCTCGGCGATTTCGAAGGCCTCGGACTGCATTACCCGATCGTGGGCGATCTCGCGCTCATGATCGCTGTTGCGATGGCGGTGTTCGCGGTGCTGTTCGGCACGCGCCACATCGACGCCACCGAGCATCAGGAAGGGCTGATGCTGGCAGTGGCGACGGAATCGATCGTCAAGCTGGTCAGCTTCCTGGCGGTCGGGCTGTTCATCACCTTCGTCATGTTCTCCGGCCCCTGGGACTTGCTCAACCAGGCCGCCGAGAAAGGCGTGCTGCCGGTGCTGACCGAGGGCCTGTCGGTCGGCAACTGGGTGGTGATGACGCTGCTGTCGGCACTCGCCATCCTGCTGCTGCCGCGCCAGTTCCATGTCGCGGTGGTGGAGAACACCTCCGAGCAGGAGATCCGCACCGCCGCCTGGCTGTTCCCGCTCTATCTGGTCCTGATCAACATCTTCGTCATTCCCATCGCCATCGCCGGCCTCGTCGCCTTCCCGCCCGGCTTCATCGATGGCGACATGTATGTGCTGACGCTGCCGCTGTCTGTCGGGGCCAAGGCGATGGCGCTGGTCGCCTTCGTGGGCGGGCTCTCGGCGGCCACCGCCATGGTGATCGTCGAGACGGTGGCGCTCGCCGTCATGGTGTCCAACGACATCTTCATGCCGCTGATGGTGCGTGGCCGTCGCCTCGCCGACACGGCGGAGCGCGGCGGGACGCTGGCGCCGCCCTCCGCGCAGGAGGATGCGCAGGCGGATCTCGGCTACCGCCTGCTCACGGTGCGCCGCATCGCCATCTTCGCCATCCTGCTGCTGGCCTATCTCTATTACCGCTTCACCGGCGAGGCCCAGCTCGCGCAGATCGGCCTGCTCTCCTTCGCCGCCGTCGCCCAGTTCGGCCCGGCGCTGCTGCTCGGCCTCATCTGGCGCCGGGGAACCGCGCTCGGCGCTATCGCCGGCATCGCCGCCGGCATCGCCATCTGGGCCTATACGCTGCTGCTGCCGAGCCTCATCGATTCCGGCCTGTTCTCCCCTGCCCTGCTGGCCGAAGGCCCCTTCGGCCTGTCGATGCTGCGCCCCCAGGCGCTGCTCGGCGTGCATGCCGCGCCGCTGGTCCACGGCGTGATGTGGAGCCTGACGATCAACGTGCTGTGCTTCTTCGGCGTGTCACTGATGCGCCAGCCTGCACCGATCGAGCGATTGCAAGCCAGCGTCTTCGTCGAAACCGACCGCACGCCCTCGACCCCCAGCTTCCGCCTGTGGCGCTCGCCGGTGACGGTGGGCGAGCTCATCGGCACTGTGTCGCGCTATCTCGGCGAGGACCGCACCCGCGCCTCCTTCGAGAGCGTGTCGGCCATGCGCGGCCTGTCGCTGGACCCTGCGCGCGAGGCGGACTTCCAGCTCATCCGCTATGCCGAGCACCTGCTGGCCTCGGCCATCGGCGCGGCCTCCTCGCGCCTCGTGCTGTCTCTGATGCTGCGGAAGCGCACCGTCTCCACCAAGGCGGCGCTGAAGCTGCTCGACGATGCCTCGGCGGCGATCCAGTACAATCGCGAGATCCTGCAGACCGCGCTCGATCACGTGCGGCAGGGCATCGCCGTGTTCGACCGCGACCTCAGGCTGATCTGCTGGAACCGCCAGTTCGGCGACATGCTCGACCTGCCGGCGGAGATCGTGCGCATCGGCGTCGGCATCGACGAGATCATCCGCTTCAACGCCACGGCCGGCGTATTCGGACCCGGCCCGGTGGAGGAGATCGTCCGCGAGAAACTCGCCCGCTATGCCCGCCGCAACGTGACCTTCCAGGAGCGGCTTTCCCCGCGCGGCGTGGTCATGGAGGTGCGCGTCAACACCATGCCGGACGGCGGCGTGGTCGTGACCTTCACGGACATCACCCCGACCGTCGAAGCGGCGGAGGCGCTGGAGCGCGCCAACGAGACGCTGGAGCGCCGCGTCAAGGAGCGCACCAAGGCGCTGGAAAAGCTCAATACCCAACTCGCCCAGGCCAAGTCCGAGGCGGACGAGGCCAATATCTCCAAGACCCGCTTCCTCGCCGCCGCCAGCCACGACATCCTCCAGCCGCTGAACGCGGCCCGGCTCTACGCCACCAGCCTGGTCGAACGGGCGGAACAAGGCGAGGAGGGCCGGCTGGCGCGCAATGTCGACGCCTCGCTGGAGGCGGTGGAGGAAATCCTATCCGCCCTGCTCGACATCTCTCGGCTCGATGCCGGCGCGATGAAGCCCGATGTCGGCGCCTTCCGGCTCGACGACATCTTCCGCCAGCTCGAGCTCGAATTCGCCCCGCTCGCTAAGGAAAAGAACCTGCGGCTCACCTTCGTGGCCAGTTCGCAGGCGGTGCGCTCCGACCGCCGGCTGCTGCGCCGCCTGTTGCAGAACCTCGTCTCCAACGCCATCAAGTACACGCTGAAGGGCCGGGTGCTGATCGGCGTGCGGCACAAGCGCGGCAAGCTGCGCATCCAGGTGCTTGACACCGGGCTCGGCGTCCCGCAGGCCAAGCAGAAGCTGATCTTCAAGGAGTTCCAGCGGCTCGACCAGGGTGCCAAGGCGGCGCGCGGGCTGGGGCTCGGCCTGTCCATCGTCGAACGCCTCTCGCGCGTGCTCGACCATCCGATCAGCCTCGTCTCGACGTCGGGGCGCGGCAGCGTGTTCACGGTCGAGGTGCCCACCGCCCCGCCGATCCCCGCAGAACAGCCGCGCGCGCTGCCCGCCGCGCTTCCTGTTGCGACGCTGAACGACCTCATCGTGCTGTGCATCGACAACGACCCCGCCATCCTCGACGGCATGGAGACGCTGCTGACCGGCTGGGGCTGCCGCGTCATCAAGGCGCCGGACGTACTGCGCGCCCTCGCCCTGCTGCGCGAGGCCCGCACGACCCCCGATGTGCTGCTGGTCGACTACCATCTCGACGATGGTGAGGGCATCGAGGCGGCCAAGCAGCTGCGCTGGAAACTCGGCCGCAGCCTCCCTGCGGTGCTGATCACCGCCGACCGCTCCAAGCGCGTGCGCGACGCGGCGCGGGCGACGGAGATGGAAGTGCTCAACAAGCCGGTCCGCCCGGCGGCGCTGCGTGCCCTGCTCGCGCAATGGCGGGCCACCCGGGCTGCGGCGGAATAGCGTCCGAGGCTGTGTGAAAACCCTTGATTATGCTATGTTTAGGCACTGCTTCGGAGGTGCCAGATGGGACGTTTTATCGAGGCTGCCGACCGTCATCAGGCGAGCTTTCTGCCCGCTTGTTTGGAGGACTAT